>JBGSPC010000043.1:0-2060 GCA_041738805.1 Terrimicrobiaceae bacterium
TTCCCGACTTCGCGGATTCCAGCGTGTCAGGAAATTTGGAAAACTTTTATAACTGGCGTATTTCACAAAGCTCACAGTTTGCCCCGTGAGTCTTCAAATTGCCCTTCTTCGTCACCTCGACGAACCTGATTTTTTTCTTGTGCGTGGTTTTGCCTTTTTGAAGCGATCAAAATAACCCTCCGGCTCCCAATAGGTGCCGGCGATCATTGTGCTTCTGCGCTGGGCAGGAAGCCCCCGCTGACCGTGCTGAAATAGTGAGGACAGCAATTCAACCGCACCCGCCCCCACGGCCAGGGGATCTTCCAAAATCCCGGGGTAAGATCCATCGGTGTTCAGGATGGTTGTCACAGCCAGAGGAATTGATTTGAGTTCCGGGGCTGCAAATAAAAAGCTGTCCAGATAACTGGATGCTTCGGAAATAATGACGTCAGGGCGATTCGCTTTAATCCATTGCCTCAATTCATCCCGCTGCGGCAAGTTCCCCTCCCAGCGCAAGGTTTCAAGATCATGAACCCCGTTCTCATGATTCAACCATTGGATCGCCGCATCAAATCGATGCCCGGAGCGCTTGTCAACATCCCGGCTGATAATGAGCCCGAGCCGACGCAGCCCTCGCTCATTCAACTTCATGCCGAGATCCAGAGTGTTGCCAAAATGGTTGGGAATCACCCGGTGGGCATCAGGTCCAATCACCGAGACACTGGCAGAAATCACCACAAAGCGGGACCAGTCCACCAAATGACTGATATCTGCCGGGTGTTGCAGGGGCGAAAGAATCAAGCCTTCAACTCCCCGGTTCCAAAGCATTCCCTGCAAGCCGGATGGATTGCCCTTGTAATCCTCAATAAAGATTTCCTCAAAAAAATATCCCAGCTCGTTGGCGGAGCGGCGGGCCCCCAGGTTGACCATGTCAATATAATCTGCCTTCGCGTTTGCAGACTTTTCCCTGATCGAGCACAAGGAGATGTTTGTGCGTCGGTGTCGACCAATTCGCAGTTGCTGCATCAACTTGCCAATCAGGGGATCGGGCACATATCCTTTCTCTTTGGCGATTTTATGAATCCGATTCCGGGTGGCCAGGGAAATGCTCGTGTGATTGCGCATCGCGAGGGAGACGGTCATGGGACTTACACCGGCCAAACGGGCAATTTCGGCTTGCGAGAGAGCTTTTTTCGATGGGGATTGAGCCATGATATCTTTACGATATAGTTACTTCCTCCTTCCTGCCACAAGCGAAAAAGTGAAAAATGAGACATGACCAAGGAGTTCTGCGGGTGGGGTGTCCAATGATGAAGATGCTCGAAGTCACAGCGGATGCTGGCTTGCGCCGGAGCGAAGGGGGGGGTGTCCTCGATGGGGGTCGTGCCCGGCCAAAGGTTGCCGTGATCGTCCGGCCACAGCATTTTTCTCTGGTTTATCCCCCAGGGGAGTTGGAGCGTGCCTCGGGAGTTGTCGACCTCCTGAATTTTGAAATGCCATTTGATGACAGGCGGTGGTCGGATGTCGAGATCATCCTGGCCGGATGGGGAATGCCCGTCTTGGACGAAGCGTTTCTCAAGGCTGCTCCCAATTTAAGGGCTGTCTTTTATGCTGCCGGCTCGGTGAGGTCGTTTATGACCGATGCGGCCTGGGATCGGGGGTTGGTCTTGTCAACGGCAACTGACGCGAATTCCCAAACAACGGCGGAATTTTGTTTTGCTGAGATTTTATTCAGCCTCAAACATGGGTGGCGCTTCATTCGTGATCCTCGTGAGTCCTGGAAGAAAGTTTATGAGCACACGAACATCCCTGGTCTCTACCGCAGCCGGGTCGGTTTGGTGTCCTTCGGCCGGGTCGCCCGACATGTCGCCAAATTGTTGTCCGCTCTTGAGATTGAGGTCGTGGCATGGGATCCTTATGTCAGCGCCTCCGATTTCTTCAAGGCCGGCGTCACGTCCTGCAACTTGGAGACACTTTTCTCAACCAGCGACGTGGTCAGTCTGCATGCGCCACTGCTTCCTGACACCCGCAACCTTGTTGATTCCAGACTTCTGGCCAAACTCCCCATTGGCGCAACTTTG
>JBGSPC010000178.1:0-11324 GCA_041738805.1 Terrimicrobiaceae bacterium
TTTTTTTGTCATGGTTTTTCTCTGATGGCCCGGTTAAGGGTAGAGGCAACCAGCGCGGGCAGCCGATTTGGTTTGATCCACGGACGGAAGGTTGCAGTCAGGCATTCGGGGTCTTGCGCCCCACGATGGTGCTTTCCGCCAAGGTTCAATCACTAATTGGAGCAGTCAGCTCATGTCTATCATCGAACCTTTGGACCTTCGGCCACCTGTGCGTGTTGCAAGCACTCACGGGTTCCGCCAGGGACATTGGATCAATCATTTCAGTTTGCCCAGCGCTGGTTGCTGCATGACTTCATGCCATCACTGATGATCGGAAAGCTGTGCCTGGAAGCAATTCCTCATCAGTGTTTATCGGTGTTAATCAGTGGTAGTCACAGCTTGGCTTTTCCCAAACGCAGGGCATTGGTGATGACTGACACTGAGCTAAGGCTCATGGCGGCTCCTGCCAGCATGGGGCTGAGCAACAGCCCAAAGAAGGGATAGAGCAGGCCCGCTGCGATGGGGATTCCCAGGGCATTGTAGCCAAAGGCAAAGAGAAGGTTTTGCCGGATATTTCTCATCGTGGCTCTGCTGAGGTGGATGGCCTTTGTGATTCCTTGGAGGTCTCCCTTCACAAGGGTGATCCCCGCGCTTTGAATAGCCACGTCCGTGCCGGTGCCCATCGCGATGCCCACTTCGGCTTCGCTGAGCGCCGGGGAGTCATTGATGCCATCGCCAGCCATAACGACATGATGTCCCGCATCGCGTAGCTTTTTGATTTTTGCCACTTTGCCCGCGGGGTCCACACCGGCTTCCAGGTCATCGATCCCAAGTTGCGCAGCCACTGCGGAGGCCGTGCGGACATTGTCCCCGGTTAGCATCACGACCTTGATCCCCAAGGCATGGAGGTCCTTGATGGCTTGGGCCGAGGTGGTTTTGATGGGGTCCGCGACGGCAAGCAGGCCTGCCGGTTTGCCATCGATTGCCACAAAGAGAACGGTTTGGCCCTTTTCCTGGAGGGATTTACCGGATTCGACAAGAGACTCAAGGCCGGAGATTTTTTCGTCATTTAAGAACTGCGGTTTGCCGATCAGCACCGGATGACCGGAAACCTCGCCGGCGACGCCGCCGGAGGTGACCGATCGAAAGTTCGTTGCGCTCTCCAGAGTCAACCCCTGTTCAAGTGCCCCCCGGACAACAGCTGCGGCAAGCGGATGTTCGCTGGATTGTTCGGCCGAGGCGGCAAGGTGGAGGATTTCTTTGGAGTCGAAGTCGCCAACGGCAACCACATCCATCAGTTTTGGCTTTCCTTCGGTGAGTGTGCCTGTTTTGTCCACGACGAGCGTGTCCACTTTTTCCAAGCGTTCCAAGGCCTCGGCATTTTTGATGAGCACACCTTCCCGGGCACCGCGTCCGATACCCACCATGATGGACATCGGCGTTGCCAAACCCAGCGCGCACGGACAGGCAATAATCAGCACAGCGACCGCATTCACCACGGCATGAGCCAGACGGGGCTCCGGGCCAAACCACATCCAGCACACAAAAGTCAGCACCGAGGTGGCGAGAACCGCCGGAACAAACCAGCCCGCCACTTTGTCTGCCAGGCCCTGAATGGGGGCCCGGCTGCGCTGCGCCTCGGCAACCATCTCTACGATCTGGCCCAGCAGAGAATCATTGCCAATGCGCTCGGCCCGCATCACAAAGCTGCCGGTGCCGTTGACCGTGCCGCCGGTGACCTTGTCATTGACCGATTTTTGCACCGGCAGGGGCTCCCCGGTGATCATGGATTCTTCCACGTTGGAGTGCCCTTCGGTGACCACGCCATCGACTGGCACTTTGTCGCCCGGGACCACGCGGAGGAGGTCACCGACTTTGACGTGGTCCAAAGGGATTTCTTTGTCCCCGGAGTCAGCCATAAGCCTCGCTGTGGGGGGAGAAAGGTTTAACAAGGCCTTGATGGCGGAGCCCGTTTGGTGGCGGGCGCGGAGTTCGAGGACCTGACCCAGCAGCACCAAAACCACGATCACCGCAGCCGCCTCAAAATAGATGCCGACATTGCCGTGATGCGTCATGGACGCCGGAAACAAACCAGGCGCAAGCATGGCCACCGCGCTGAAGATAAACGCCGCACCAACCCCCACGGCAATGAGGGTGAACATGTTGAGATGACCTGTCAGAATGGAACGCCATCCCCGCTGAAAAAACGGCCAGCCCGCCCAGCCGACCACGGGAATTGTCAGCAAAAATTGGAGCCACCGGGAAAGGGGGCCGTCGGCCCAAATACGGATCTCTGGAAAAGGCAGCAGGTGCACCATGGCCAGAATAAAAACGGGAATGGCCATCGCCGCTCCGATCAAAAAGCGGCGCTGCATATCATCGAGCTCGGAGTGATCATCGTCGCGATCGCTGATGTTTATTGGCTCAAGTGCCATGCCGCATTTTGGGCACTCGCCGGGTTGGTTTTGCTGAACCTCGGGGTGCATGGGACAAGTGTAGATCGTTTCGCCCGCCGGTGGAGCGACCCAACGAGGATTGCGCTCCAGGGCCATTCCACACTTCGGACAATCGCCCGGCTTGTCGGATGCGACTCCCGGGCACATGGGGCAAAAATATTTGGATGCCTGGGTGGCCTGGCTTTTGGCGGAAGGCTCATGGTGCGAGCAGCACTCGGAGACTTGTGATTCGGAGCCGTGATCTGCCAGGAATTTTGTGCGACAATGCTCACTGCAGAAATAAAAAGTCTGACCGGCCTTCTCCGCGCGGAAGGCGTCGGCTTCGTCAACGGTCATTCCGCAAATTGGGTCTTTCGTCATGGTTACCCCATCGTTAACACCTCCCGATGGAAATTAAAACCCTGGGCGGTGTTCAAACAACAAGACGACAAGTCGGCGGTCAAGGGACTGACTCGCCCTACCCAATGATTGGAAGTGCTGGCGCGATGGCAGTCGAACGGCGTTCTCATCCTGTCGCGGTAAAATCGGGGCGACAGGATTCGAACCTGCGACCTCCTGGTCCCAAACCAGGCGCTCTACCAAGCTAAGCTACGCCCCGCGATGTTTCCAACTGTGGAAAAATCAACTATGTGCCATGGATGGCAGGACGCAACCAAAATCGCGCCTGCAGCCGCTTAAAAATCAAAACGCAGGACGTTCACTCCGGCTGGCGACCGGAACTCACGGGGGGTGAGCCTGTTGTCTTTGTTGAAATCGACGTAGCGGCGGGTGGTGTCAAACACGCGGGTGCGGGAGCCAAATTGGATGAGCTCGGTGCGGGTGATGACCCCATCTTTGTTGGTATCGATCAAGGTGAAGTTGCGGACATTTCCGCCAGCTGTGGTCCATTCCACCATGGTGATTTGGTTGTTTTTGCCGGGTTTAACAGTTTCCAGAACGTAATCCGCATAAGCAGGAGGAAAGGTTTGGAGCGTCAGAGGCACATCCCAATCTGCGGATTTGGGGGTGGTCTGGCACCCGGTCAGGAGGGCGGCGGCAAAAAGGACAGCAATGAAACGCATGTTTGTCTTTATGCCAAGCCAAACGCGGTAGGCAATCGCAAATTCATGAATTCACGACAAACGTGTCCACACTCCTTTCACTTTTGAGCCCATCGATTTTGAGCTATGGATTGCTCAAAATCCGGAAGAACCTGCATTTTTGCCGTGACATTTTTTGTCAGGGAGTTCACGACAGCATGTCTATGTCAGACATCCGTATCCTCATGAAAACCAGCAAAGGCGATATTTCGATCACCGTCTTTGCTTCCAAGGTTCCTCTCACTGCAGCCAACTTCCTGAATCTTGCCCAGCGTGGTTATTACAATGGCGTGGCGTTTCACCGGGTCATCAAAGACTTTATGGTGCAAGGCGGAGATCCGACCGGCACGGGCAGTGGCGGACCTGGCTACAAATTTGAGGATGAGATCGATCCAACCCTTAAGCACAACAAGCCGGGGATCCTTTCCATGGCCAACGCGGGCCCCCGCACGAACGGCAGCCAGTTTTTTATCACGCATTTGCCCACGGCCTGGCTGGACGGGAAACATGCGGTTTTCGGTGAAGTCACCGAGGGGCAGGCGATTGTGAATGCCATTGCTCAAGGCGACAAAATTCTTGGCATTGAGATTCTGGATCCTGTGGACGATCTGCTGGCATCCCAGAAGGCCCGGGTGGACCAATGGAACGCCACCCTCGACCGCTGACCCGGGATTTGGGTGGACTGTTGCGTGCGCGGAGCCCCCAACTCTGCTAAACACGATCAATTATGAGCGAAGGGGAAATTCAGCAAGAGGACCTGAGGGTTACCAATCTGGGGGAACGGACGATCCCGTCCCCGCTCGATCGTTTGTTTGGTGAGCATGAAAGTGCTCACATGTATTACACCGATGAGACGCGGATCGCCGTGGATCATAACCTCGCCAACCTGCGGGGAACCATTGAAGCCGGCAACCGGATTCCCTGCCTCGAGGTGGCAGGTCCTCGCAAGAAAATCTATTTTGAACCGCAAACAACGGTCTGTGCCATTGTGACATGCGGGGGGCTCTGTCCCGGCCTGAATGACGTGATCCGCTCGGTGGTGCTGCAGGCCTATTACCGCTATGGGGTTAGGAAAATTTATGGGATTCCTTATGGTTTTGAGGGTCTGAATCCGAAGTATGGACACACACCCATCAACTTAACGCCCGAGTTTGTATCGAACATTCACAACTTCGGCGGAACGGCCCTGGGGACTTCACGCGGCCCCCAGGATGTGTCCACGATGGTGGACCGGCTTCAGCAGCTGGGGATCGATATTTTGTTTTTGGTGGGAGGCGATGGCACCCAGCGGGGCGGCGAGGCCATTTGGCAGGAAGCTCTCAGCCGTGACTACAAGCTTGCTGTGGTGGGCATTCCAAAAACCATCGACAACGACATGATCTACATGGACAAAAGTTTCGGCTACGAGACGGCGGTGGCAGCAGCCGTTGAGGCCATCAATGGCGCGCACACGGAAGCCAGAAGTTCCCGGAATGGCGTGGGGCTGGTGAAGCTGATGGGTCGCCATTCCGGCTTTATTGCCTCTTCATCCGCTATTGCCAGCGGAGAGGTTAATTGCGTGCTGATCCCCGAGGTTCCTTTTGAGCTGGAAGGCCCGAATGGGTTTTTGGAGTTTCTCTTCCGCCGGGTGGTGGAACGCGGTCATGCGATGGTCACCGTGGCGGAGGGCGCGGGTCAGCATCTGATCCAATCGGAAAACACCACCGACGCTTCCGGCAACAGGCGGCTGGCAGATATCGGCGTCTTCCTTCGGCAAAAAATTGAGGCTTATTTCAAGGAACGTCAAACCGAGTTAAACCTCAAATATATTGACCCGAGCTATCTTGTTCGAAGTGTCCCCGCGTTCACAAACGATCGGATTTATTGTTTACGCCTTGGCCAGGCTGCGGTGCATGCCGGGATGGCTGGAAAAACGGGCATGGTCGTCGCGCGGTGGCACAGCGCCTATGTCCATGTGCCAATTCCTGCTGTCACTTCGGCCAGGAGAAAAGTCGACCCCAACAAAGACATCTGGCTCTCGGTGTTGGAGTGCACCGGTCAACCTCCGCGCTTTTATTAAAAGCGGCTCAACCCCGGCCGAATTTCCGATCCAGCTCCGCAAACGAAAATTGGATCATCGTGGGTTGCCCGAAAGGTCCGGCATACGGGAGTTCACAGGTGAGCAATTCCTTCAGCAGAAGAGAGGCTTCCTCGGAAGAAACCGAGGCAGAAGAGGAGGCCGCTGACCGGCAGACGGCTTTCGCGACCACTTCCCTCAGGCCGTGTCCCCGGGGAAGCCTCCCGGCCGAGCGAAGCGAGGCCGCCACCTCGTGGAGAAGCTTCTCGGGTTCCCGGTGACCCGCGAGTGCGGGTACGCCTTCAATTTTGAGACTCAACCCCCCGAACGACTCCAGCAGGAATCCTGCCTCAACCAGCCCTTCGCGATGGTCAGCAATCCACGCGTGTTCGCGCGCCGGCAACTCTAGGATTTCTGGAAGGAGAAGACGCTGACAGGCCGCACTTCCGGATTCCATCTGACGGATCAGCCGCTCAAAAGTCACACGTTCCCGTGCCGAACGGATATCCAGAAGCACCAACCCTTCCGGACCTTCGAGCGCAAAAAAATAGTCCCCGATCCCTCCCATCATGCGATACGGGATGTCAGGACCTTGTGGGGCGGGTGGGGATGGCGAGGGCCTTTCAGGCGGAGCATCAACCCATGGGGTGGACGGCGGGGATGAGAGCCCGGAGACCACCTGCCGTGACGGGTCAGGCTCCATCCGCCGGGGCAACTCGGGCTCCGGGCTTCGGAAGACAGGGGCGGGAGATGATTGGGGCGGAGGCAGTGGGGAGTGACGCTGACGGATCAGCGCGGCTTGCGCGGCATCAAAAACCGCACGACGAACAGCCTCCGGGCGGACAAATCGCACCAGCCTCTTTGCGGGATGCACATTGCAATCCAGCAGGGTGGGATCCATTTGCAGGTGGAGGACTGCCAGAGGCTGGAGTCCGCCTTGGAGGACCCCCGCATAAGCCTCACGCAAAGGTTGTGCGATTTCCTGACAGGTCACCGGCCGGCCGTTGAGAACGACCCATTGCTGCAAACGATCCCGCCTTCCCTCCCCCGGCTTCGAAAGGTAACCAGACAACTCGAATCCCTCTCCCACAAAAGGGGGCACAAAAATCAGGCGTTCTAAAAAAGCTGCGCCAAAAAGATCCCGGATCCGCATGTCCAGCCCGTCGGCGGATGGCAACGCAAACAGTGTGCGACCATCGCGGCGGCATTCCACTGTCACGCCCGGGGAAGAAATGGCCAACCCTTGCACAACTTGCAAAATTTGCGCCGCCTCTGTCTCTTCACCCCTCAAAAATTTTTTGCGGGCGGGGAGATTATAAAAAAGATCTTTCACTTCCACGAGCGTTCCGGGCGGGGCCCCTGCTTCCTTCACGGATTCCAACTTTCCCCCAGAAACGATCACCTCCGTTCCCGCATGTGCACCCGGCTCCCGGGTCACAAGACGAAAGCGGGACACACTCGAAATGCTGGGCAGGGCCTCTCCACGAAACCCCATCGAGCTCACGGTCGCCAGGTCCGCTGCCGTGCGGATTTTGCTGGTGGCGTGCGGCTCCAAACACAACACCGCATCATCCGCATCCATCCCGGACCCATCGTCCCGCACAGAAATCATACGGCTGCCCCCCTTGGCAAATTCGATAACAATCCGTGTGGCTCCCGCATCCAGGCTGTTCTCGGCCAACTCCTTCACAATGCTCGATGGCCGCTCCACGACCTCGCCGGCAGCCACCTGGCTGGCTGTCTCATCACTTAAAATCCGGATTTTTCCCATGCGCTTCCTCTCTTCTCCCATGCCCGATGACGGGGATCAAGCTCCTGCATCCTGACTGGAGGTGACGGCGCCACCGCATGGAAGAGAGGCGTAATGACAAAATTGCTGAAAAATCTTCTTGCTCTGGTGGCTGTGATCCATAAAACGGTTCCAACATTCGGAGTTATTTCTCCGGGCAACCATACCAGATTTCATAGCAATGCTTTTTTTAACCTGCCGTAATTGATTCATGCCGCGCATGAGTTATCATTCCTACGTGCACGGATGCATGAAAATGCCCGCAAGATCTCAACGACCTGGAACCCCTTCCAGCGCCGAATACAAACAACCCTGAGGAAGTCAGCTTATTAATATCAAAGATATCCGCGTCAATGAACGCATCCGTGCCAGAGAGGTGCGGGTCATCAACGGCATCACCAACGAACAAATCGGAGTCATCCGCACCGATGATGCCATCAGTCGGGCCAAGGCTCTCGGACTGGACCTGATTGAAGTTGCTCCCCATGCACAACCCCCGGTTTGCCGGATTCTGGATTTTGGCAAATTCCGTTATGACCTTGCCAAGCAGGAGAAAGACAAAAAGAACACGGCAGGCAAGGTGAAGGAAGTGAAGTTCCGTGTGAACATCAGCGAACATGATTACCTCACGAAAGTTCGTCACGCGGAGGAGTTCCTCGACAAAGGCAATAAAGTGAAGGTGCATCTCCAGTTCCGCGGCCGCGAAATGGCCCATCAAGAACTTGGAATGATTGTTGTCAAACGGGTGCGCGAAGACCTTGCCACCATGGGTCATGTGGATATGGATCCCAAGTTGGTTGGGCGGGCGATTGGCATGACGCTTTCCCCGCTGCCGGCTTCCAAACGCAAACGGCGGTTTTCCAAGCGCGGGGAAGTCACGCTGCCACCTGAGAATCACTCCGAGCCTGATTCCGAGGCCCATGATTCCTGATCGAAGGCTGTTGCTCTTCGACATCGATGGAACTCTGATCACCTCGGGAGGAGCCGGAGAGAAAGCGCTTTGTGAGGCGATGTCCAACCGCTTCGGGGTGCAAGAAGACCTGAAAGGCATCACGCTGGCCGGCGCCACAGATGCCGTTATCGCGAGGCTCTTGCTGGAAAAGCACGGTCTGCCAGTCACACCGGAAAATAGCACTGCCCTGCTCGACGCCTACATTCTCGAACTCACCACCAACCTTCCGACGCATCAAGGGCGCTTGCTCCCGGGCATGCTCGATCTCCTGAAAAAGCTCCGAAATCATCCCCGGTTTGTTTTGGCTTTGCTGACAGGAAATTTAATCCGGGGAGCAGAGCTCAAGCTCACTCACTACGGGGTCTGGGACTTTTTTGAATTTGGAGCCTTTGCGGATGATCATCAGGATCGCAACGAACTTGGCCATTTTGCAAAAGCAAGGGCTCTCGAAATTCACGGAGAAGATTTTCCTCCGGAACGCATATATGTGATCGGAGACACCCCCAAAGATATTGCCTGCGGCAAGGCCATCGGCGCAAAAACTGTGGCTATCGCGACAGGGAATTATTCGGTTGAGGAGCTTGATTCTCACAGCCCGGACTTTGTCTTCGCAGATTTTTCGGACACGGAAGCCGTGTTCACGGCACTCGCGAGTTAAGCCCAACGCTGGCACATCGGGCATGGTGAGCGCGAAAACATTGTCGACCAAATCCGCATCGCGGGGACCTTGTGACCTCCGCACGGAGTTGACTTCCTTCTCCGAGTTCGGCGGCACCACAGCTATCTCAACCCACATCCATGGGGGTATCGCGGTCCCCGTTTATGAGAACGAATTCTGGACAGCAAAACAACGGGCCGGTCATTCAATTCACGAGATTTCCTACCGCGCCTGCTACAAACCGCAATTGCCCGCTTTTTTTATCAGCCGGTTTTGTGAGCCTGACGATATAGTTTATGATCCGTTTATGGGCCGTGGCACCACGCTCATTGAGGCCCGGTTTCATGGCTGCCAGGCCTGGGGCGCTGACATCAACCCGCTTTCCAAGGTTTTGGTTTGGCCACGACTTGCACCACCAGCCCTTCCAGAGATCAAAGAAAGGCTGGACAGCATGCAACTCCCGAACGTGGAGCCAAAAAGCGAAGACCTCCTGGTTTTTTTTGAGGAGAAAACCCTTCTTGAGCTCTGTGGCTGGCAGAAATATTTCGAGCAGAGGCAACGGGATGGAGCGTTCGATGTGGTGGACGGATGGATTCAGATGGTTGCCTGCAATCGACTCACCGGGCACTCCAACGGCTTTTTCTCGGTCTATACCCTGCCTCCCAACCAAGCGACCTCGGTGGTTGCCCAGCGCAAAATCAACGCCAAACGAAAGCAAACCCCGGAATACCGGAACACCAAGGCCCTGATTTGGAAAAAAAGCCGTCAGCTCCTGAAAGATCCCCTTCCCCAAGGCTTTTCGCGCACTGATTCCACCCTCCTTTGCGCCTCCGCAGACCACACCCCGGAACTTCTCTCCAACTCTGTCAAACTTGTGGTCACCTCCCCGCCCTTTGTGGATACCGTGGATTATATCGGGGATAATTGGATGCGGATGTGGTTCACGGGCTTGGAAATAGGAAAATCCTCCCTGTGGCAACTTCGTTCCATAAAAGACTGGACTGCCCGAATGACTGACACCTTCGCGGAACTCCACCGAGTGCTGCGGCCGGATGGGTTGATTGCCTTCGAAGTTGGCGAGGTTCGTGGCGGCGCCCTGCTTCTCGAACATGCCGTCATCGAGGCCGCCACCGCCTCCGGCCTGACCCCCGAGTGTGTGATGATCAACTCTCAGGTCTTCACCAAAACCGCCAACTGCTGGGGCGTGGACAACAACAAAAAGGGCACAAACAGCAACCGGATCGTTGTACTTAAAAAAGATGTCTGAACACCACCAACTCCTGATTTCCACGCGGAATGACCACAAAACCGGTGAGGTACGCAAAATTTTGGGGCATCACTTTCTGGTCTCTGATCTCACGTCGGCACCGGAAGTTGGCGAGGTGGAAGAGACCGGGACCACTTTCGAAGAAAACGCGACGTTGAAGTCCGTTGCAGCATCCTTGGTGGTGGAGGGTTGGGTCATCGCAGATGATTCCGGTTTGGAGGTGGATGCCCTGGACGGATCTCCGGGTGTTTATTCCGCAAGGTTCGCCGGACCTTCCTGCACGGATGCGGATAACAATGCCCTTCTTCTCAAAAAACTTGAGCGCGTGCGAGGCAAAGACCGCTCAGCGCGTTTTCGCTGTGTGATCGTGCTTTCGCGGGCTGGGAGGAAGCTGGCCACCTTTGATGGAACGGTGGAGGGGATCATTGCGAACGCTCCCCGCGGGAGTGGAGGATTCGGATATGACCCGCTCTTCATTCCCGATGGCCACTGCACAACCTTCGCCGATCTCCCGCCGGACACAAAAAACCGAATCAGCCACCGGGCCAGAGCTCTGGAAAAATTGAAAGCATGGCAGGGCTGGTTTTGATGGCAATGCCGCACCGCTTTGGCTTGAAGCCAAAGATGGGGCTCTCCAAAGTGGCGCGACAGCGCCGGTGGATCGGGCACTCCGCTGCACGATGGGTGCCAACCGGCGAAGCCGGGTCACGTTATTCAAAAATGGCGGCTTCGCCGCAGAGGTTATTCCATCGCGCTCGGAGATCGCGATCCACCTTGGACTTTTTTAGCACATCAGAGTCTTTTGATTGCGTGCTTCTCACGAACAAGGTTAATCTGGCCGACTCGTTAGGACAATGGATGGGTGGCAGAGTGGTCGAATGCGCACGCCTGGAAAGTGTGTGAGGCTTAACCGTCTCCGAGGGTTCGAATCCCTCCCCATCCGCCAAATTTGCCGCAGGCAAATCAAAAAGAAATCTGGCTCTCCACCAAACAATGGGGATGAGGGCATTGTATATGTTGTTGGTTAGCCGCACTGAGCGATGACGCGCAAGCGGTAATTGTTAAAGTTTCTAAAGCCGTAAGCCCGG
>JBGSPC010000098.1:0-10910 GCA_041738805.1 Terrimicrobiaceae bacterium
TAATGCCCGCCCGGATCTCGGGGCCATTGTTCACGCGCATCCGGTGGCGTTGGTGGCATTCAGTATTTGCGGTCAAGCCCCTGACACCCGCCTCTTTACGAAGGCCCGCAAGGTCTGCGGTGAGGTCGGGTTCGCTCCTTACGCATTGCCTGGCAGCGGACTCCTGGGAGAGAAGATCGCCTCGGTTTTTGAGGCCGGTCATAACTGCGTGATGTTGGAGAACCACGGAGTTGTTGTCGGCGGACGCGACTTCACGGACGCGTTCCGGCGGTTTGAGACCTTGGAGTTTGTTGCTAAAACCGTGATCAAGGCGAGGGCCTTGGGGCCGGTCCGCTACTTGACGGCGGATCAGCTTGCCATTGGTGAAACCATTCCCCCGGACCTCGAGGAGTTCGATCCTGAACCCGCAACAAGCCGGGAGCGTTCACTCCGCCGCGAGTTGTGCGACTTCATCCGACGCGGTTACCATCAGCGCCTTTTGACGAGCAATGCCGGCAGTTTTTCGGTGAGAATCGATGATGCATCTTTCCTCATCAGCACAAAGCTCGTCGACCGTGGCACCATCACCCCGGATCAATTGGCTCTCATTCATAATGAACGACGCACCCGTGGCAGCCACCCCAGCGGAGCCTGCCATCTCCACAATCTGATCTACCAGAAACATCCCGAGATCCACGCCATCGTGAATGCCACACCTGTCAATGCCACCGCTTTCTCAGCCTCGGCGGCACACCTGGACACACGCACGATTCCGGAAAGCTACATCTTCCTTCGGGATGTGGCTGTGCTGCCGTTTTCATGGGTCTATGATGCACCTGAGAAAATCGCAGCGACGATGACCCCGGAGTTCCCCATTGCCCTTATTGAGAACGATTGTGCGCTGGTTTTGGGAAAATCAATCCTTGACGCGTTCGACCGGCTGGAGGTCCTGGAATCCACTGCAGAGGCTGTGATTCTGAGCTGCTCAATCGGTGAAGTGCAGCCAATGGGTGACGGGGTGATCGAGGAGTTAGTTCAAGCCTTTCTAACGTGAGGCGGTAGCATTGCCCGTGATTAACAATGGGGTTGGTCATGGGTAAAACTCACGAACTTTTAATCACACACGCAGAATTGCCCGTGGTTCACCGTTCGCGTTTTTATAAATCAACAATGGTTTTAAACCCGCCACAGGCCATGCGTTTGCAGTCAAAGAGCGGGTTTTCCGGGTTGCATGTTTCGTGAAGGCGGGGATCTGCCATAACCTTGGCATTCACGATGTCACGGTGCTCCCGGGACTCATAAACAATATATGCAAAAACAACCGTTTCCTCTGGCGAGGTACCGGCAAGCTTTGGAAAAGGAAGCATATCTTTGGCATTGAGATCATCGCCCACGGCTTCGATATACTCCAAAGCGCCATGTTCTCTCCAAATGGCACCGCATTTGGCTGCGACCTCCCGATAGGAATCAATTTTGTCCGTTGATAGCGGGAGGACAAACCCGTCGATGTATTTGCTCATGATGTTAGGTTGTTGATATGGAAATGCGTGGCTTCACATTGGAGGAGGTGTTTGTATTTATTGGGCAGTCGTGTTTCCAGAGCCGATATGATCAGGCTGCGAAGTTCGGCGGGGAGTTGCTGCATCTGCCACTGATACTCCATGGGCGCTTCGGAATCTGATACGGCTTTGAGGCCATAGATGACAGGTCCAAGGCAGTGATCTGCGAAATGAGCCGTGGCCACCGCATGGCCTGCGGCGCGGGCGGCGGCAACTGCAGAAGCGGTGTTAATTTCGCGGGCGGCGGCGTGCGCCGCGACAGAGGCCTTCTGGGCCCGTCCCACGGAAACTTCACCTCGTGCCCAGGCCCGGCCGAGTTCTATGGCTTCCCGGGGACGGGGATCGATGGATACGATTTCAAACCATGGCAGGAGGTGTTCTGCACAATCAGCAGCCCAGATTGCGAGCAATCGATGGTTTTGCATAGCGAGAGGACCTCCCCGGTGCGTTGCAATAAATCGTGAGTCTCTCACAGGCATTCAGGCTAATGAAGTTTCTCTCCGCGCTGGAGCATCCCCAGAAGATTCACCATCCTCTTTTCTCTGGTCGCAGTTCGCTTGGCCGAATGCAACTTGAAGTAGATCGAGTATTTGTTCGTCTTGTTGAGGGATTGAAAAAATGCCATCGCTTCAGGCATTTTGGCGAGGAGCGCCATAAAATCTTCAGGCATGACGAAGTTGCTTGTGGAAGCGTAGGCCGCGTCCCAGCGCCCATCGCTTTTAGCCGCATCCACGACAGCAAGTCCGGCGGGTTGCATGCGCCCCGCAGCCATGAGGCGTTCCACATGGCCGATATTGACCTGCGACCAGATGCTGCGACGACCCCGGGGCGTGAATTTCACCAGCCACGAGACCTCATCATAGGTTCGGGACTGTCCATCAATCCACCCCCAACACAGCGCCTCTTGAACAGCGTCAAGGTGAACGATGCCAGGCTGGTTGCTGGCCTTCTTAAAATACCGCAACCAGATTCCTGCATGTTCAGAATGGTTAAGTGCCAACCACTTGTGGAAGGCCTGAACATCAGCAAAGCTGAGGATGGGCTTGTCTTCTTTGATGGACATGGGGTTCAGGGCATGCCGGGACCGATGATAAGGGCGATCCATTTCCTGCGTTCAGCCCAAAGGAGGAAGAGCGTCAAGGCACAAAGGCCCAGCAACATCGGGCTGAAAATGCCATCTTTGGCAACAAAGACGTGGTAGGCGAGAATATTGACAATGATGGGACCCAGGATGAGGAGCCCCAAATTGCGCGTTCGCGGAATCGCAACCAGCAGGCCACCAATCAATTCAAGGATTTTTATGAAGCTCAAGTAGCCGGTTGGGCCAAACGCAGCAAAAAATGCCGCAACCGGGCTGCCTTCCGGAATGTCAGGTGTTGGTGCCAATCCGAATAGCACAACACAGGCGGACATAATAAAGAGAAGCCCGAGAAGAATTCCGGCAATGGTCGTGAGGTATTTCATGGAGATTTAAACCGTGTGCGGGCGCATTGAATGATATTGAAGCACAGTCCGACAATCATTAGTCCCTGTTTGTGCAAGCTGGTGATCATGGCAATATTTCATTTTTATGAGAAATCCCTCTGATCAGTGTGAGTTGCAGCAATCCCCGCCTTGGGCGGCACTTTCATATTGATCATGCAATCGCACCCATTGCATCGTTCCCGATTCATTCCGGCCTTTGGGAACCAGGTCCAGAAATTGGAGCGTGGTGACGAGCGTTTCAACGCCCCGGGCAAACGTTGAGTACGTGTGATAAACCGAACCGTTCTCACGCTTGTAAAAAACACTCAACCCGTGGAGTTCGTCATGAGCGTAAGGCGTGGTGCCGTAGTTGTAGCCGACATTCCCGGTGGCAACCTGTTCGGGTGTTGATGAAACGCCGAAATCGAAATTGAAGGAGCTTCCATGCGAGGAAACCCACGGGAATTTCCAGCCCATACGGTTTTTGAAAGGCACAAACTCTGCCAAGGGTGCCCGGGAGACAGCCGCGAAGGCCACATCATTGTGCTCGAAGTGTTGGCGTGCCCCATCAACGTGATCGGAGAGGAGCGAACACCCGCTACAGCCTTCCTTCCACCCCGGGCCGAACATGAAGTGGTAGATAATCAGTTGGCTGCGTCCGTTAAACAAAGCGGCAAGATTGACCGGACCCTTTTCACTATCGAAGACATAGTCTTGTTCCACGATGACCCACGGAAGGTCACGGCGTTTGGCGCTGATCGCATCGAGTTGTTTCATCAACTGCTTTTCCTCGGTCAGAAGTTCTTTACGGACGGCCAGCCACTGTGAGCGGCTCACAACCGAATGTGCTTCAAGCTCTTCATGGGTAGGAGGTGTTGGGATCGGCATGGTTTTCAGGGTGTCAGGTTAGGATTTCAAAAATCTGATTCGGCAGTGGTCTTACTCAAGCAAGAATGGCTTGTTCATGGGCGGAACGAACATCGCTTAGAGTCGGGAGGGGTCAGCCACAATTTGTTCGAGACTGGCGAGGCCCTTTTCAAACTCGGGGCCGACCATTTTCTCGCAATCCATAAAACACTGAAGATCTTGCCCAAGAACCGGTTTTCACCATCGAACAGTTGCGAGGGTGGTGCTGCAATGGTTGCTCTCCGTTCCACGCGGAAATGGGCGGGTTTCAAAGCAGCCGTGATGAATAGGATGGCGATGAACACGACGAGAAGCGCGCCCCCAAGGGAAAGGATTTTTACCATATCACTTCGGGGATTATTGGTCAGACGCGCCTGAACATTCACCACTCATGGCATCCCAGCGTTTTTGCATTTCCGCAGGAGAAATTTTTTCTGTCTCATGCTGGAGCATCCACTGATGACCAAAGGGGTCAATCACACTGCCGCTTCGAAATCCATAAAACTGGTCCGCCAGAGGCATGGCCACGGTGGCACCCGCTGCGACCGCACGATCAAATGCCGCATCCGCGTCGTCGACAATCAGGCAGAAGGTCACAGGGGTGCCTCCCAGGGTGTGGGGTGATTTGTTTCCCCATTGGGGGTTTTCCTCGGAGAGCATGACCAAACTGCCGTAGATCATGAGTTCGGCGTGTCCGACCTTTCCCGTTGTTTTGTCTGTGAGCCTCATCAACTCCACGGCCCCAAAGGCATTTTTGTAAAAATCAATGGCGCGGTCAGCGTCCTGCATGCTGAGGTAAGGGCTGAAAGGTGGATATTCGGTGGGTTGTGGATTCATGGTATGGATGGGTGGTGATTTGAAATCAGTGCGGGTTGATATTACTGGGATTCTCCGCCATTTGGCTGGCACCACATCGCTCCATGAGCTTGCGGATTTCCACGGTGGCCCCATACGGAAGCCCGGGGCAGAGTTTAGCGATTCCGGTGGCTTCTTCGATGCCAGAGACCCGGAGCATGAAATATCCGGCAATGGATTCCTTGGCTTCGGCATAGGGGCCATCTGTGATCTGACGGTCTTCTCCCCGCACCACACGTCCATCATGTTCAAGCGATTGGCCCCCCAGGCACCGACCATCCGCCACAACGCTGTCGAACCAGGACATCCATTCGGTCATAACCCGTTGAATCTCGTCCGGGGAAAGGTCCTGATACCAGGCGTTGTTCCTGAAAAGCAGCAGGTAGTCGGATTTTGGGTCGGGATTTGTCATGGTTTCTTTCTTGGCGTTGTGAGTATGACGAATGACATCTTGCATTCAGGACATTCCAAATCGAAAAAGATTAAAAAATCGAGTCAGGATGGAAATCCTGAACTTTGGACCTTCGCAATGGACGCATCACCCACCAGCCCGCCAAAAACCACCGAGAGCAAAGCCCGGCAGCTCACAGAACACTTGTTCCGTTATGAATCAGGAAAAATGGTGGCAATTCTTGTTGGCATCTACGGGCCCCATTGTTTGCAGATGGCCGAGGATGCCGTGCAGGAGTCCCTGATTCGTGCCCTTCGTGCCTGGCCAGTTTCGAACCTGCCTGAGAATCCCCCGGCATGGTTGCTCCGAACGGCAAAAAACTTGATGACCGACCAACTGAGGAGGGAAAAAAATTTCCTGGAAAAGCAGGCCGAGATCATTGTCAGCCTGGAAGCCCCGGAAACAGATCAAGGAGCAGGCGGCCTTTCAGACGACCAACTGCGGTTGATGTTCGTGTGTTGTCATCCCGCATTGCCACAGGAGGCCCAGGCCGCGCTGGCTCTCAAGACTCTTTGCGGATTTAGTCCGGCGGAGATTGCCAAGGCGTTTCTCATTTCCGAAGCAGCCGTGTCCAAACGTCTGACGCGCGCACGGCAGAAAATCCGCGAGTTGGCTCTCCCATTTTCCGTCCCGGAGCCCCACGATCTTCCGGCGCGGCTGGATGGAGTGCTCAGCACGCTATACCTTCTCTTTAACGAGGGTTACAAAGCATCAGCAGGAGATCGTTTGGTGAGGGAGGACCTCTGTTACGAGGCCATCCGCATTTTGAATCACCTCACCCAGCATCCGACGGTGCAGGAGCCTCGTGCATTTGCTTTGCTGGCGCTGATGTTGCTGACGGCGGCCCGCCTGCCAGCCCGCACGAATGCGGAAGGTGACCTTCTTCTGCTCCATGAACAAGATCGGGCGGTCTGGGACCAGAAGATGATTCAGCGGGGAATCCAGTGTCTTTCCCTTTCGGCAGGTGGCCCGGACGTCAGCGCTTATCACCTTGAAGCCGCCATCGCCGCATGTCACAGCACAGCGAAAACCGCAGCCGAAACCGACTGGTCAAAAATCCTCGGGTTTTACGATCAGCTGATTTGTCAAACCTCATCGCCGATTGTCGCCATGAACCGTGCAGTGGCTGTCGCCCGCGTGCATGGCCCCAAGGCCGGGCAGGAAGCCTTGAGTCGAATCAGTGATCAGGATACCGTCAAGACCTTGCATCTTTATCACGCCATTCATGGAAGCCTTTCGACGGAACTTGGGAACTTTGACGCAGCCCTGACCCATTATCGGAAAGCCCGAGAACTGGCTGAACTGCCGGCGGAGCAGCATTTCATTGACCGCCGCCTGAACGAAATTGAGCGACAACTTAAAGGGAGCCGATGAAACAAGCTGCCAATCGATATAACAAAGCCTATTTCGACACGTGGTATCGCAATCCGAAAAAACGTGTGAGCACACCGGCTTTGGTGGCAAAAAAGGCGCAACTGGCCGTTGCGGTGTCAGAGTATTATCTCGGCCGTCACGTTCGAAGCGCCCTGGATGTTGGCTGTGGCGAGGGACCATGGCAGCAGGCCCTAAAAAAATTGCGTCCCCTCATCCGCTACACGGGAGTGGACCCGAGTCCTTATGTGATTCAGAGATTCGGTAAGCGAAAGAATCTGATTTCCGGTAGCTTTGGCGAGCTTCCAAAGCTTGCGCGATCGTATGACCTGATCATTTGCAGCGACTGTTTATATTATGTGCCAGATGAAGAATTGATTATTGGACTTGAGATCCTGGCCCATCACTTAGCAGGTGTGGCATTTCTGGAGGCTTATCCATCCGGGGAAGAAGTGGAGGGAGACACCTCCACGATCTATCAACGAACAGCGGCTCAATACCGCAAATTGTTCAAACAGGCCGGGTTCGTCAGTTGCGGGTCCCACTGTTATGTCGGACCAGCCCTGCGGGATTTGGTCACCGAGTTGGAAAAAGGTTCTTAGCGCTGTTCGCCGCCCCATTGTGCTCGCCTGCGACTGCGCGAGCCGTGGTGTTCTGCCGGGGTGTTCCTTCGCGAATGTGAAGTGCCGCGCTTCGCGCGATGGCTGAAACACGGCAACAATTTTAGGCCAACCGGTCTAGGACTCCGTTGGGCATAAGACAGTGTTTGATCATGAACCCTACTAATCGTGGCTGTGAGCTCAGAAATCAAGTCGACAAAAATATTTTGTTGCAGGGTCCCATAAATATGGGTATACCTTGGCTTCGTGAAAACCACGCTTGATATTCCTGATCTGCTTTTCCGGCAGGCCAAGGCCCGTGCAGCCCTTCGTGGCATTTCTCTTCGCCAGTTTGTCACGGAAGCACTGGAGGACAAAGTTGCTCCCTCGTCAACGAGGCGCTTCCGTAAGGATGAACCCCCTTGGATGCAGGGGTTTGGAGCCCTTGCGGATCTAAAGAATGAAACCCGCCGGGTTGAGAAGCGCATCGCGGAGGCGTTCGAATCCATCGAGGCTGAGGATCGCGGATGATCCTTGACACCAATGCGCTTTCCGCCTGGGCGGATGGGAATCCAGCCTGCCACAGCATTTTTGCTGAAGCTTCCCGGTTGATCGTTCCCGCTATTGTCCTTGGGGAATACCTGTATGGCATTCGACAATCCCGTTACCGCACCCGATACGAAGAGTGGTTGGCGGAAAACCTCCCAACAGCCGAAATTCAGCCGGTATCCCATTTCACGGCTAGTCACTACGCCAACCTGCGAATTCACCTCAAGTCCACCGGGACACCAATCCCCGCAAACGATCTTTGGATCGCTTCCCTCGCGTTGGAATTCAAGCTCCCTCTGCTGAGCAATGATGCTCATTTCGATCTGATACCCGCGATAGCCCGGCTCTCATTCTAATTCACCCAGATCCGGCATCAGTTGACCCGTGTGCCGCCCGAACGTCCCACAGGAGCACAAGAGCTCACTCGGCCGTCTACTCGCCGTCAACGACGGGTGCGGCCGTTCCAACGATCAGGGAACATACGCAACGGTGGGGCGGACGGTGATGACCATCCTCCACGTCCACATAACGTACTCATCGCCATCTTTGACGAGCACCGCGTACGTGTCAGGGACGCGGAGGCCGTCGGCGATGAGCGACGGCGACGTCGACGTGCGCACGAACCGCACGAAGGGGTCGTCCTCCTTCATCCGCCACGTCACATTGCCGTTCGGCGAGAAGGTGGCGATGGTGTAGCGACCGACGACGGTGGTCGTAGCGCCGTTGGTGGGGCCGTTGTTGATGCCGATCACGGTGGCACTGGGGCCCTGGGTCCCATCGAACACAACGGACATCCTGCTGTCGTTGGTGTTGGGGGCGTTGAGAGTGTCGGTCTTGGTGACCGCGCGGTCGGGATTAGGAAGGGTGGTATCAGGAGGGGTAGGGGTAGGGGTAGGGGTAGGGGTAGGAGTAGGAGTAGGAGTAGGAGTAGGAGTAGGAGTAGGAGTAGGAGTAGGAGTAGGAAGTACTCGGGTATGAGATTTTTGGCCCAACAGGGGGTCCCTCACGCTGGTGACAGGATTTTTGGCGGCCTGCAACTGGGGCATTGCAACCAAGGACCCGACAAGGGCCAAGAGGGCCGCCATTCCCCAATAACTCAGAAAGTTTCTCCGCGAATGGGAGATCGGGTCATCGGAGGTCTGCCACAATCCTTTGTCTTTCGGTAATGAGCCAGAGGCCCGTTTCGCTGGAGTCCTGCGTGAGTTTTTCATGTGTTCGGTTTTTCAGGGGTTTCGGTTTTTGTCAGGATTCTTAAAAGAACAACAGGTGGCACGCAGGCAATGACCCGACAACCATATGAAGCCCGTCCGGGAATCAAATTATCAACATCTTGGGGTTGCATTAGACACTCAATTTGGAAGTGTCAAATAAATTATTGATTTTCAGGAATTTACACGATCAACAAAATACGGCTTCCTCCGACTTTTCTCTGGACAGCCCATCCTCAATCCAATAGTTCCATAAATTTATGATTAAGTCACCTGTTGCGGCCTTCGTTGTTCTTCTCTCGTATTGCGCCTCAACACATGCCGTTGACCTTTATCAAACGGACTTTTCCAATCCTCCATTTGTGGGAGGGCCCGACACTTGGGCCGGCACAGACGGGTGGATTTCCAACGACACCACAAGTGGCGTGCAAGGGATTACCGCAGGGAGTGCTTTTCTGGGGGGGATCAATGCCGCCACTCCTGCTGGGTTTGACACCTGGGTCTGGCAACCACTCTCTTATGATCCCTTGGCGGAAGGAAATCCGATCGTGAATATGACAATGGACCTGAATATCTCGGATTCGACAAACGCCGAATACGATTTTTTTCAGGTTCAGATCTATAACAGCTTGGGCACATTTCTGGGCGGCATCGATTTCGACAATAACACCCTTGGCATTTCCAGGTTGGATGGGGCACAGATCTCCTCCACGGGTGTGGGTTTTATGAATGATGCATTTCAAACCCTGAGTTTTGAGATCAACTTTGCTGACAACGTCTGGAGTGCCAGTTGGGGAGCCAGTGTGCTCTTCACGGCAGCCGAGTTCAACGCAACCTCCGGCGTTTTGGATCTTGGGGAACTCGATTTTTATTGGGGCATCCAAAGCCCGGGTTCCCCGGGTGACAACTACCTCCTCGTTGACAACCTCTTGGTCCAAGCGGTTCCCGAACCGACGGCTTTTGCCCTTTGCGCACTGGGGCTGGGGTTATTGGCCACTCACAGCCGCAAACGCCAGAGCCGCAGGATGGCCTGATTGCTTGGTGTCTTCGGTTGGAATGTTGCCCGGTTTGTAACGCATCAGCCCGGTCTGAAGCCGCCTGATCCCTTTCTCCGTGGGGGCAGTGCCGAATGGCGTTAAGGTAAAGTGAACTTTGGGAGGCTGCCCCTACAGGGCAGGGCGTCATCTCCGCGATAACCCAGGGCGGCGCGGACGCTTGCCCTGGGCTAAAGGATATAGCCCCTTCGGGGCTTATCTTAACGCCATTCGGGGCAGTGCCCTTTGTCAAACAATCGGATTTTCGACGGACGGGAGCTGGGCCATAACATTCTTAGGGCTCAAGTCCATGGGTTCGGAGTGATCGAGATAGTCGTGGCAAAGCGCAAAGAAATCTCCACGTGCGCGAATCCTCAGGATGTTGTGGAGGAAGGAGGGATCAATGGCCTGTCCAAGAAATCCCATGTATTTTTTCATGCGCTGGACCTGGAACGTTTCATTGACCAGGGGATCGCAGACTGTCTCGAAAATGTCGTAAATATAGGCCAGCACATCCCTTCCTGTGGGCAGAGAGATGGATTCCCCGGCAAGGGCTTGGCGAATTTGTGAGAAGATCCAGGGATTGCGAATAGTGGCTCGACCAATCATCAGTCCTCGCGCTTCGGTGACCTGCAGACACTGCAAGGCCGAGGCGGGAGAATCCACATCCCCATTTGCAAGCACAGGCATTGGCAAGGCCTGCACGGCATCTGCAATACGGTCTTGTCGTACCCCCGGCCGATACTTTTGTGTAACCGTGCGGCCATGCACGGTCACAAGGTCCACACCGTGCCGGGCCAGCAAGGGAAGAAGGGCATCCAGGGTTTCCGGGTCATCGAAGCCAATCCTGGTTTTGACTGTGAAACGTCCCGGGATGGCCTCACGCAGGGAACCAAGAATCCTGTTCACCAGAGGCAGGTCGCGGAGGAGCCCGC
>JBGSPC010000105.1:0-3177 GCA_041738805.1 Terrimicrobiaceae bacterium
CAGGCGACAATCAATCAGCAAGTAGCCAAGGGTTATAGACTTCATACGATTTCAACGACCTCATCAGGTTCAAAGGGATTTCTGGGAGGGGATAAGATTCAGGCTACCATGATCTTTGAGAAGGTATTATAAAAGTGATG
Organism: Terrimicrobiaceae bacterium; assembly: GCA_041738805.1. Taxonomy (GTDB): domain Bacteria; phylum Verrucomicrobiota; class Verrucomicrobiia; order Chthoniobacterales; family Terrimicrobiaceae; genus JAJTZA01. The sequence goes on from JBGSPC010000105.1 coordinate 141, forward strand.
CGAACGGTAAAGGGTGTATTGCTGCGCAGCCAGCAACTTACACCCCATGGAAGGACCATCACTGGATAAGCGATTGAAAACTGCCCTCTTTCTCAACGGAGCCTATAATTCCGTGATCGAGGACATCATTGCCTCCCAAGTAATTCGATGCGCAGGGCTATTTGACGAAATAAAGCGTTGATGCCTTGTTACCAGTCTTCTTGAGGCCTGGGACCTGATGAACCGCTTCACGGACTGCGGATACTGGCTCTCCAGCATGCTTCACAATGTCGCTCATGCTGATTTCGTCTTTTGAGGCTTTGATGATTTCCCCTACGGTGATGACAAGAGCCTCCTTCTGGTCTTTGGACAGTCGTCTGCGAGGAACCGCTTCACCCTTTACGGTCTTCCCTGTCAGCGCTTCATATTGACGCTCCAGCTCCGCAACGGCAGATTTGGCTTCTGAAAGCTTTTTGGCGATCTCTGTTTTGGCTTCTTGCTTCAAAGCCTCGATCTTTTTTGCGGCTTCTTCTTCGATGGCTTTGATTTTCTCTAGTGCGGATGCTGACATGGTTCTTTTTGTTTGGTTGGTTTCTGTGGGTGTGAAGGGGAGGACAAGTTATGAGAAATCCGCTAGGAAACAAGCCAAGTTTTGGGGCCACCATCCGCAGCCTTCGACCATCTCGCGTTTTTCCTTTAATTGGTGGTATCGAAATTAGTAAAAAACTTCCCGTGTAACACCTTGGACTTGGAGGGAGTCTTTTATTTTGGGCGGCATTTGCAGGTTTTTTTCCGCGCACGGCATATCTCCTACAAAGGCCGCGTTTGCTCAATAACTGTTGGTCAGAAAATAATTGTCCGCTTCGGAGGTCCGGTGTAGATTTGATCCATGATTGCTCATGCTGATATACGCCAAATGCCACTACCCGAAAAGCTTGCTCTTTTAGAGACACTTTGGTCGGAACTATCTTCAGAGCCAGAGCAGGTTGAAATCCCTCAGTGGCACAAAGACATTCTTGATGAACGGCTTCGAGCAGCTGAGCGAGGAGAGATAGAAGTAATTGACTGGGAAGTCGCCAAGGCTCAGATCCGCGACATGACTTGATGAAAGTCAGAATTGAGGCTCCTGCCCGGAATGATCTTGTTCAAGGATATGAGTTTTATGAGGAGAGTGAAGAGGGGCTGGGGGAGTATTTTTTAGCTTCCCTTTACGCTGACATAGAATCGCTTCGGATTTTTGGAGGAATACACCGGAAGGAATACAGTTCCCTGCACCGGGCTTTGTCTCGCAAGTTTCCATTTGCAATTTATTACGCGGTTGAAATGGGCGAGGTTGTTGTCAAAGCAGTGCTTGACTGCCGGAGAGACCCATCTTGGATTCGCAAGAGATTATAATAAGCCCAATGCGATCCGGTGGGTTACAAGCCGAGCTTATCGGCCAACTGCCCGGTGGTCAGGCACTCTCCCCGTTCGAACTCCGCATCGGCCTCGGCAACAGCACGTTTAATGTCCTCAACTTCATCCGGTGTGAAATCCGCAGCCAACTGCTCCCCAAGGCTCGTGAAGAGGAGGGCCTTGTCCTCGCGGGAGAGCTCGTTCGCCATCTCCAAGACATCCTGCACGCTCATGCAGGGAAATTTGCCGCATGACGGTGGATATTGCAAGACGGGAGGGAGTTTCCACCCCAGCCTCTCACGGTCTCATTACCGGGCCATCATGCGGGTCGAGAAACCCGATTCCCGCGAGTTTTACGAGAGGGGATAGCGACTTCCGAGGACTCAAAAATCCTATCCAATTTTTGGGCACCCCCCGTAGATGTCCTACCCCCTGTGACACAATACCCTCATGAACATAAACTCTGATCCAATCGTCATACCCGAACATGGGACCCCGAACCGGATTCATCGCTGGGGCACCTTGCCGATGGATAAAGAAGGACAAGCACCCATGATCACGAAACTCATATCAGGTTGGCAGACAGGCGCAGACCGCGCACCTCTGGATTCATCAGGGGAACCTCGGAGGGCCGGGGGGAGGTTGAAGTAATGGATACTGAGAGAAAAACCTCGATCATTGGCACCATGCAGCCGCTCTATCGAATTCCCGGCGAAATGCTACGCGGACACGTGGAGAGGCTTTCTGTTTGCACTCGCGTGAAAGAGTCTCACACGAATCTCTACTCGCTCCTGTTTCTCTCGGGCCTGCATGCCTCATTGCACTTCTACAAAGAATCGGGCACCCCGCCGTTGCATTTTCTGGATGACGGGCTGAGCGACACGACGAGAAGCTGCCTGAGAGCTTTGGGAAAACTTGTGCGCTCTCGTGCAATCCAGAATTTGAAATTCGCCCGCGAATCGAAGGAGAAGCTCCCCAACTGGGTCGCGGTGCAGTTGAGCTTTTTCGGCTTTTTCGATAAATGTCCTGTCCGCGCAAAAGAATGGATTTCCCGGGGAGATACTGAGACGAATCGAGTCCGTCTCGCCTGCGCCATGGGCATCGAATCTTTCTTCAATACCGATGGGTTCATGGATATTGCTTATGGAATAATGCGAGAGCCCCTTGGACTTGATTCAGAAGAATCAGCGGCAATTAAAGCCTTCTTGCTAAATTCTAAAAACGCATTGCCGGCCCTATGAGATACCTCCTCGCTATCATCCTGCCATCGCTCTGCTCCTGCACTTTGCCCACGAAAGAGGCAACCACGAGCCTCGCAGTTTCAAGGACTGCCCGCCCCAATTACACGGCCACCATCGAAATTGCCAGCGTTCCCACGGGATGCATTGTCGAATGGAATGGCGAGTTTTTGGGCGTAACTCCCTTCCTGCTTACCGTGGACACAATCGCCGACAGAATATGGCTGCACACGCGGTGGGGGGACCATGTTATCGAGTGCACGGCTCCCAGCGGAGAAAAAGACACACGCCGGTGGAGTGGAGGCAGCAGGATTCCTGAGCGGATTCTTTTCCGACCTATGGGCGGGCGTTATGATGCTATTTTTCCGCAGCCGACAAGCATTCCACATATCTGGAAAGCCAAAGGGGATCCGCCGCAGGAGTCT
>JBGSPC010000138.1:0-34091 GCA_041738805.1 Terrimicrobiaceae bacterium
ACCACTTCGCCGACTTTTTTGCCAAGAGCGGCCAGGAACTTATCGACCATCTCTGCTTCGCCCTCAACTCCCTCATGGATGACCCTAGGACCGTCGCCTCTCAATGTGCTTTTCGGAAATAAATTATGGCAGATGCTCTAAGGTAGGGCTGGGCAGTCCCTTGCCCGCCCACTTTTTGCTTTCCGATAGGGAACTTCCAACACACCGACAATCGAACTCACTCATTTTTAACTTTTTTAAATTCATCGATCCCAAGAAAATTGTTCCAAGTTCCTCTGCGTGACACAGCATCGTCCTGCGGGATTTCCCTAATGTTCCTGCCGAGGAAGTGCGTCGGCCGTTTCGAACCAGGAGACACGATCCGAAACCCAGGTATGGTCTTTCGGCGGGTAGGCTTTGGGTTGGTCGAGTGAGCAGGTGGTCACCTCGTATTCGTTCGGAAGATTGGGGTCATAGAATGAGATCGGGGTTCCACAATCAGTACAGAAGGTTCGTTCCCGGCCTGACCAGGTGAACTTTTTCGGATGTCCTTTGGTGAAAGATAAGGAACCTGACGGAAAAAACGTCCATGCCAGCACCGGTGCTCCGGAGGCTTTGCGGCAATCTTCGCAGTGACAATAGCTGGTGCCAATCGGGGCTGCATTGATCTCGTAGCGGATAGCCCCGCAGAGACATCCTCCGGTGTGGGTTTCATTTTCCATCGAGCTCTTGAGTGAGGAGTTTGGCCATGTGACGATTAAAGTCCCAGAGGTCACCGTAGGGCTTGCCGCTTTGCGGATCAACTTGCTGGTAACCATCAGGCCCGAATTCCGGGGTGAAAGTGATTTCCTGGAATCCGCGTTTTTGCTGACCGGCCACAAGAACTTTCCACCAGCGCAGGTGGGCTGCGATGGGCACCTCGTAAAGACTTGAGCTGGGATCCGGGATTTGGGCGCCCTGATCGTATCCCACACGGGGTTGGATGTGGAGGGCACGTTGTGCGCAGTGGTCGAGAACTTCGGGAAGTTCATCAAGGACCAGGCGTTCGCAGACATTGCACCAATGGCTGAAATCGATGGTGAGTTCGAGGTCGGGGATTTCTTGGAGGATGTTTTTGGTGATGATGGGGTGAAAGAGGCTGCGGCTGCGGTGGGTTTCGAAGCCGACCTTCACATCGTAGCTGTCTGCAATGGCCTTGGCGGATTTTAGAAAGGTCACGCTCTCAGAAAATTCCCATAGGTCGCTACCTGCCATCGTGGAAAAAAAGAGAGGCTCGGCTTCGAGGGAGTTCGAGAGAATGCGTTCAAAGGCGTCCAGATGTTGTTGCGGGGTCGCGCCAGGGTCGGGAACGGCAAACCCGGTGGTTGAGATTTCTGCAATGTATTTCAACCCCCGGGAGTTTAGGGCCTCAAGAAATTCCTGCCTTTGAGATGGCTCGGTGGGAATGGGTCCCTCAAGGCCCGCAAATCCGGATTCCACAGCCAAGTCAGCGGCTACCGCATAAGGTCCCGTGTGGCCCCAGAGGGTTTTGAAAAATTTGTAGGTCATAGGTTGCTGGCGATGCGAAAGCCGACATTGTCACGGCAATGGTGTTGCGGAAGGCGGTCCCGCCATGACACCCGCAGCAACCGGGGAAGGTAGTCCCATGCCCCGCCGCGAAGGACCCGGCTAATTGGCTCCATGCATCCCGCTAAATTGAGCGGCTTTTGGGATGCTGCCCCTACAGGGCAGGAACTTATTTTGCCCAGGACCCAGGGCGGTGCTGGCGCTTGCCCTGGGCTAAGGGATGAAGCCCCGATGGGGCATAAGTCAGCGCGATTCCCGTCAGTAGGGAAATCAGCATATTTGGGATACCAGGCATCTGCTGTCCACTCACAGACATTGCCTAACATATCAAATATGCCGAAGGCATTGGGTGGGTATTGCCCAGGTGGCGTGCGATGACCGGGTCCCACTTTGTTTCCTTGTTCATTGTAGTAGTAGTTGGCGAGTTCCGGGGTGATGTCATCGCCCCATGGAAACGGGCTCCGGGATCCGGCACGGGCCGCATATTCCCATTCGGCTTCGGTGGGAAGACGTGCACCCACCCACGCACAATACGCCATGGCATCCTCCCAAGTGACCATCGTGGCCGGCCAATTTTCCGGCAGGCCGGATTCATGGTTCGGCCGGAAACTTCGAAACTCACCAATGGTGACCGGGGACCGTCCAAGGAGAAAGGAAGGGACATGAACTTCATGACGGGGTCGCTCGGTGTCATTGGCGAATTTGTCATTGTCATTTTCTCCCATCAGGAAACTCCCTCCCGTGATGGTGACAAGCTCCGTCATCGTTGAGCGGGGGCTGGCGGGGCATCTGTTGCTGGATACGTTCCGCGTGAACGGGCAGCAAGGTAGCGCTGGATCAGCCAGATCGGCATCTCCAAGTGGCTCAAGCGTCCGCGTTGATAGCCTTTCGTATGAAATCCGCGTTGAACGGCGGTGCAGACCTCCATGTCTTCCAGATGAAAATCGATGAGCATCTTTTCGGCGACCTGCATTTTTTCGTCATAGTTCGGATCCTGAACGGCATAGGACGGCACAAGGCAGGTGGTGAGCAGGCGGCTGCGGTGGGGGGTGATGGCATCGATGCGATACCAGAACACGCGGTCCGGCGCGGTGAAGAGCAGGAAGCTCGGTTGACCAAGGAAAACGGCCATCTGACGGTAATGCTCGGGATCAAGGTTCGGAATCGGATCAAAGTCGCTGACATCCGTTGTTGGCACGGACTCCTTGTATGGCAAGTTGACGCGGATCGAGTGGGCGCGTTCCGCCTCCGTCCACGTGTCGCGGGCCGGCATGAGAGGTTGGAGGGTTTTGCAGTGGGCTCCAAGGTGGTGGTAGCCCTCCATAAAATTCTCGACGAGCACCTTCCAATTGAATGGACAGTCCCATTCCTTGGCAATGGCCACGGTCATGGTTCCCATATCCCAGCCTTTCAGATCGCGGTCGAGCTCAGCGTATTGCTCAGCCACGGGTGCGGCAACGCCGGACAGATTCAAAAACACAAACCCATGCCAGACCTCGCAGCGAAAACTTTTTAGCCCCGTTTTGTCGCGCTCGAAGCACTCCGCTTTGTGCATCTCCGGACAGCCCTTCAGTTGGCCATCCAGCTCGAAGCTCCAGTGATGATAAGGACAGAGAAACAAGCGGGTGTGCCCGCATCCTGGTTGACCGTCCTTCGCATCAGCCGGACCATGTCCATCATAGCCAAACCCTGGTGGCATGATATCCATGGCGCGGTGAGGGCAAACCCGTGACAGAACGCGAATGATGCCATCTTTTCCATGAACCACAATGAGCGGGTCCCCGAGCACATCCAGATTGAGGAAGTCCCCCGGCTTCGGGATTTGGGACTGGTGAGCCAGACAGATCCAGCCTGCTCCTAACACATTTTCCACCTCCCAATCCAGAAAGTCGGGGCTCGTGTAGGCCTCCGCTGGCAGGGTGCGGCTCAGGGGGAGAGGAAGGATTGCTGTGTCCTGAATGTCGCGCAGAATCTCCGGCAGCGACCTCTTGGACGTGGTGCCTTGCCCGGTCGCGGTCCCTGTCCCAAGGCCATGCCGGCCCGTCAGGGGAGCCTCGCCCCCTTTCACCGTCGCGTCCTGAAAAAATGTGGCCGAGGTGTCCATGATTCCCATTTAAAAGAGCCGGGCATAGCGGTCTGTTTCCCACTGGCTCACGGTGAGGTGATATTGCCGCCACTCCTCGGACTTGTAATGGATAAACTCATCACGCAGGGGCTTGCCAAGCGTTGCTTCCACAAAGGGATCCGCTGCAAAGGCCTCAACGGCTTCATGCAGGGTTCGCGGCAGTTCGCTGATGCCCCGGGCAGAAAGCTCGGCGGGTGATAGTTCGTAGAGGTTATCCTCTTGCGCAGGTCCGGGATCCAGTCCCTCACGAATGCCTTCGAGTCCGGCAGCCAGGACCAGGGCGGCGGCAAGATAGGGATTGCACGAGGCATCCGCATTCCGGGATTCACAACGACCTCCACTCATGGGAACCCTGACGGAATTTGTCCGGTTGTTCCGACCATAAGAATTAAACACCGGGGCCCAGGAATAATATGCCATGAGCCCGCGTCGAACGAGTCGCTTGTAGCTGTTCACCGTGGGAGCAAAGGCAGCACAAAGCGCAGGACCATGTTTTAAAATCCCGGATATAAATTGATAGCCTAACTCCGAAATCCCAAGAGAACGAGGGTCCTCGGCATGCGCTCTCGCGAAGAGGTTTGTGCCGGAAGCATCCGCAAGCGACATGTTGAAGTGTGCGCCGTTGCCGGTTTTGTCGGCAAAAGGATTCGGCATGAAGGTGGCCAGCAGTCCCTCCTCGGCCGCATAGTGTTTGGCCATCATTCGAAAAAACACATACCGGTCACACATCGTGAGCGCATCGGCGTATTTGAAATCAAACTCGAATTGGGAGTTCGCGTCCTCATGGTCCATGGAATACAAATCCCAACCCAGCCCGTTGATGGCCGTGGCCATTTTGTCGAGCCAGGGATAACGATCCAGAAACCGTTTCACGTCATAACACGCCTTGATGAGATTATCGTCGCTATTAGGGATCGAGAGTTTGCCATCATCGCCCAACTTCACAACAAACAGTTCGCATTCGATGCCGAGGTTGAACTGAAATCCCATGGCCTCAGCGTGTGCCAGCTGTTTCTTGAGAGCCACACGGGTGCTGATTTCGTAGGGTTCTCCATGGAAGGTGTTATCCGCCGGGAACCATGCCACTTCCGGGTTCCAGGGGAGTTGGTGCCCGCGCTCCAGATCCGGGACCGACGCAATTTCATCATCGTTCGGACTTTGCCCGAGCCCATCCAAGGCATATCCGGTGTAAAGTTCCGAGCCGGCGGCAAAGTCCTCAAAGTGATCGATGGGCACGACCTTGCCTTTGGGAATGCCGTGGATATCAGGATAAGCACCAATGCAGTATTTGACGCCTTGGGTTTTGAGGGACTCTTTGAGTTCGGTGATCATTTTGGAAATGTTGAATTATAAATTTTGAATGCTAAATGGGATTGCCGATTGCTAATTGCTGAAAACTGAGAACTGAAAACTAAGTAAGTGGTGGCATTTCGGTGAGGGCGCTTGTGATTTTTTGGCCGAGATCTTCGGTCATCATAGAAAACAGCTGATGACCTTTTTCTGCGGTTGCGAGGGAAGGAGTGCCTGTGACGCCATTTTTGCTGGTTCGGTTCACGGGGTGGGCGAAGCAGTGGCCGGTTGTTCGGTCGGGGTCGTCAGATGTCAGCAGTCGGTCGAAACAAACAAGATCGGGGCGCAGAGCCAGCATGAGAGACGTTTCGGCGTCATTTGCATGCCAATCCTCGGCATCGGCAAAAAAGACGGCACGGACGCGGGGGCTGATTTCTGCCGTGGGCATGAGGGCAATGAGAAGGTCCTTGTGTTTGGCACGAAGGACCTCCAGTCCGCAGCGAAGAGGCGCAAAGTTTGTGACATGGGAGCTGATCAAAAAGAGGCGGCGGACACCAGACGCCACAAGCCAATCCCCGGTTTCGGAAATCACAGAAATCAGCGTTTGCGGTGACAGTGAGAGGGTTCCCGGCCAATGGGTCGAGTGGCCGGAAGAGACACCGATGGGGAGGGGTGGAAGCACTGGAACGCTAGTTGCTGCGGAGACCGCTTCGCTGAGCGCACTGGCGATGGCCGTATCGACACCGAGTCCCAGATGAGGGCCATGTTGCTCGGTGGCCCCGATGGGCCACAGCACCGCATGACCGCAAGAACTTAGGATTTCGGGCAGGTCTGGCCAGGCGATGGTTTCCCAGAAAATCGGTGACTTGGTTTGCATGCTCACTCCACGTCGTCTCCTGCCATGGTCAGTCGGGGAATCGGCAAACGTTCCTGTGGTGTTTCTGTTAGCGGATGGATCAGCTCCGAAATGCGATTGTAGGTGGCAAGAAATTCCGGGGACACAAATTGCTCACGCCCGCGGGGACGGGGAACGGGATTTTCGATGATTTCGGCCACGCGGCTGGGATTGGTGCCGAGAACCAGAATTTTGTCCGAGAGGTAAACGGCCTCATCCAAGTCATGGGTGATAAAAAGAATGGTCACGTCCACGTTTTTCCAGATGTCCAAAAGGTAGGCCTGCATTTGGGCGCGCGTTTGCGCATCGAGCGCACCGAAAGGTTCATCCATGAGGAGGATGCGAGGGCGGTTCGCAAGGGCCCTGGCGATGGCGACACGTTGTTTCATGCCGCCGGAGAGTTCGTGAGGATAGGCGTTCTCAAATTTCGAAAGGCCGACCATGGCGATCCACTCGCGGGCTTCGCTCTCCGCATCGAATGACGATTTGCCCGACATCCGCAGCCCGAACATCACATTTTTTTTGACCGTGAGCCATGGGAAGAGAGTGTAGCCTTGGAAAACCATTCCGCGGTCGGGGCCCGGTTCGGACACGGCTTTGCCATCCAGAAGAATTTCGCCATTCGTGGGCGTTTCCAGTCCTGCCAAGATGCGAATCAACGTCGATTTGCCACATCCTGACGCTCCCAGCACACAAAGGAATTCCCGCCGGCGAATCTCCAGGGAGATCCGATCCAAGGGCGTGTTGGCACCAAAGGACTTGGTAAGGTTTCGCACCTCAAGAATGACCGGACGCTCCTTGATCCGCGCAAAGCGGGCCGCGACGGCAGGAGATTGCTGGCGATAGTCAGGCAGGTTCATGCGGGCTGACGGATCTGAAACCAGCGTTTCAGCAAACCGGGTTTTGAGGTTTTCTGCCAGGGAAACATCTGCCCACCAAGCCATGCCAGAACCCGGTCCGTGGTGAATCCAATGAGCCCGATCAAAATGATGGCGGCAAACACATTGTCATAGATCCGGTATTTGGCCTGCTGGTTGATGAAATACGTGATCCCCGAACTGGCTCCGATGTATTCGGCAACAATCAGATACGTCCACGCCCACCCGAGAAGAATGCGCATGTCATTGTAGAGATCCACGCTGATTCCAGGCAGGACAACACGAAGCAGCAGTTGGGGCCGGCGAGCGCCAAGCGTCTGGGCGGCTTCGATGAGGGATGTGTCGAGTTTGCGGGTGGTGTTGGCAATGACAAGGACCTGCTGAAAAAACGTGCCGATAAAAATGATGGCGATTTTCGGAGGATCATAAATTCCAAGGATCGCGACGGCCAGGGCGCCAAAAGCCGGTGCCGGCATGTATCGGGTAAAATCCACAACCGGCTCGGTGAGTTTCGAGAAGCCTCCGAAAACCCCGCAAAGGATTCCGAGTGGAACACCCACAAGCGAGCTGAGTGTGAAACCCCAAAAGATAATCTGGATGCTATGCCAAAGGCTTTCGTGCAGCCATGGCTCTCCTTTGCGGCGGGGTGGGGTGGTGAACCCCTTATAAAGCGAAACCACCACCTCATGAGGCGCTGGCAGAAAGATCGGATTGGCCGGAGAGCCTGTCGCGATCGGCTGCCCGGACTCTTTCATCTTCGCATTTTCCGCCACAAAAACTTTTTTCTCCACCAGGGTTCCCGGTTTGAAATACGAGACTCCGCCTGGCTCCGCGATGCGCATCAGCGGATGCCAGACGAACGGCACATAGCTCACGATGCACCAAACCAGAATCGGAATCACAAAGGACGCAACCCCGAGGATGGCCCCCGTCCTGGCAGGAATGGGCGAAAACGGAACCAGCCAACGGGGGGATTTTGTCATAGTAAAATCACACCCGTTGGCTGGTTGAGCACCCGATTTTGAGGTGAGGATTATTTGATGGCCGCCGTGATCGAGGGATCGATGTAATCGCCCACACTCTGGGCCTTCTCGTAGACCTTGTTGTCGACATTGAATTTATCAACGATGGCACCCGATCCATAGAGGGAATCCAAACCATCCCCCTTCTCGAATGCTTTCTTCGCCTCCGCCAAAGTCAGAATTTTGGTTCCTTCAACAAATTCCGCATATTCCTCGGGAGAAAGATTCACGCGCGCGGACATGATCTTGATCGCATCGGCTTTGGTCGCGGGATCATAGATATACTCCACGATTTTGTTCCAGACCCCGGCCACTTTGGCCCATTCTTCCGGCTTCGCTGACAGGCTGGCTGGATTGACGGCCAACACATCATAGATCAGGCCAGGTGTGTCTTTGCTGGTGAAGACCGCTTTCGAGCCCGGCACGGATTTTAGCGCCTGACCCGAGTTCGGTTGCCAAGCCACAATGGCGTCCACATCGCCGGAGGCAAACGCCTTCGGCGTCTCATGCGTTGGCACATTGACCAAGGTGACATCCGCCTCGGTCATTCCATTGGCTTCCAGGGCTTTCAAAAGAAGCAGGTGACCGACAAAGCCGACCTCCACCCCAACTTTTTTGCCTTTGAGATCTTTCACAGATTCAATCCCGGGCTTGGCAACCACCATGTCATTCCCGTTGCTGAAATCATTAATGATAATGGTTTTGCTGGGAGCTCCTGTGGCCCCGGTGACGAGGGCATCGCCATTTGTCATACACACCGCATCCACCTTGCCGGCCGCAAACGCTTCCATGGATGGCACATATTCAAACCACTCAAAATCCACATCCACCCCGGCTTCTTTGAACCACCCCTTCTCAATGCCCACTTGCCAAGCCACCCAACCCGGCCAGTCACTGTAAGCAATTTTTAAGGGTTCCGCCTGCGCGGTGAGAGTCATTCCAAGAGCGGTCATAACCGCCAAACCAGTTTTTTTCATGATTGTTGTCTCCTATTGGTATTAAGTTTTGTTCGAGTCGTAATATTGACAGCTTTGAATAAGCAGGACTCATGCCAGATGCTGCCCGTGACGGGCCCTCCGGGGTAAAAGACCAGAGCGCAGCACCACGGCTGATTTGGACGAAACCCGCTCCGAGTTCCGCGACCGGTCTTTCGCTTCCAGACAGGACTTGCCTTTAACCGCCTGCGGGGTAAGTTCACTCATCGGCTTCGCCGACACCTTATGGCAACAGCAATGGTAATGGGAATCGGCGGGGTCGGTTCCGTCATCGGTCAAAAACTCCACGAATACGACTGTTTCGACAAAATCCTTTTGGCCGATATGGATCCCGTTTTTGCCGAAAAACTGGCGGCAAACACTTCGAAAAACCGGTATGTGGTGGTCCAGGCGAATGCGATGGATACCGAGAAGCTTGCGGCTCTGATGAAAGAGCACAAGGTCGAGGTCACCTGCAATGCCTGCACGTGTCAGACAAATCATTCGGTCCTGGAGGCCTGTCTGCGGGCGGGGTCCCATTACATTGACATGGCTGCTGACATTTATTCCGCACCCGGTGTGAAAAAGGCCGGCAAAAATTCTTTTGAAGCGGAGATTGAGAAATTCCATGACGCGTATGTGGATCGCGGGTTGGCCGGCATCTTGTGTATGGGAATGGACCCCGGGGCGGTGAATGTTTTTGCGCGATGGGCGATGGACCGTTTGGACACTGCATCAAGCATCCGTGTCCTGGATGCGGATAATGCTGAAGTGCGCGGCTACCGTTTTGCCGTTTTGTTTTCGCCCGAGACATTTTTTGAAGAGATGGGGGCGGCTCCTTACTTTGTGAAAGACGGGCGGGTGGTGAGCGGGAAACCCTTGGAGTCCGAGATCGAGTGGGTTCGTTTTCCTGATCCGATCGGCCTGCAGAAAACGTATGCCGTGGCCCATGAAGAGGGTGTCAGTCTCGGGATCTATCCTCCGTTTGTGGAGAAGGGGGTCCGTTATTCTGTTTTTAAATACAGCTTGTCCGAGAAAGTGGTGAACATCTCCAAGTCCCTTCAGCTGCTGAATCTGGACACGTGGAAAAAGGTGAAGGTGGATGGCGTGGAGGTGTCACCTGTTCGTGTCGCCAGTGCGCACCTCCCCAAACCTGCTCAACTGGGTGCAACCGTGGAGGGTTATTCGTGTGTGGGCACCGAGGTTCGCGGGACCCGCGACCGCAAGCGGGTGGAGTATTTTGTTTACTCCATGGACAGTCACCGCGACACCTACGAGAGATATGGATATTCGCTCACTTTGGTTCAGACGGGGATTCCCCCCGCTCTCACGGCGAAACTTCTTGTGACAGGAAAAATTCCTGAGAGGGGTGTGATGATGCCCGAAGCGCTGGACCCCGAAGAATTGATGGCAAATTTCACCCGCGAGGGGTTGCCGATTTTCGTGGAAAAGCGGGAGGTGGAGCGCATATGAGGAAAGGGCACCTTTCCATCATTCCTTGGAGATGTCTGGTGATCCTTGGTTGTCTGACAGTGTCCTCCCCGGCCCACGCGCAAAGTGCGGTTGTGTTCGATGGCACAAAATTTCTTCAAGCCTTCCACAAGGCGGACGAGACGCAAACAACCACGGAGTTTCTCCCTGATGGTGAGACGCTCAAATCGTGGAACCGGCTGACTTCCATCCGCTCGTTTCCCAAGTTGACTGAACCTCGAACCGCAGCGGCAGGTCTCCTTCGGGCCGTGCGGGAAAATAATCCCGACGCCAAAAGTATCATGGTCGAAAACCCGAAAAACGGGGATGTGGTCATCGATTTTATCACCTGGCCGCGGGACCAAAGCTTTGTGGAGTTTAATATTTTCCGTTACACAAAAAAGAGCGGGGGACTCCTCATGGAACAATATTCCCAACGGGCCTACGGCGACGATGTCAGGGAATTTCTCATCAAACTCAAATCCGAGAGACAGCGCCTGGTCAATTTGATGGCCAAGAGCGGTCTCAAGAAAACCAGAAAATGAAGCCATACTTTGAAGGAGGGAAGTGGAAGTCTTCCGGTCATCCGAAGCCGGTCGTGAACCCTTGGACGGGCGAGACCATCGCCGAGGTCTGTGTCGCTAACCACCGTGCCGTCGAAGACGCTCTGGCCTCGGCTGCCAAAGGCTTTGAGGTCACTTCGAAAATTCCTGCTCATGAAAAAGCCAGGTCGCTGACCTTCATCGCTGACACCCTTCTTGCCCGCAAAGCCGAATTTGTGGAGATGCTTGTTTCCGAGGCGGGAAAACCGGTTGTTTTTGCTGAAGCCGAAGTGGATCGGGCGGCCTCCACCTTCCGGTTTGCCGCAGCCTTGACGCTCTCAGACGAGGGGCATGCCATCCGCATGGACGCCAGTCCCCAGGGAGCAGGTCATTTTGGATTGGTGAAACGATTTCCCTTGGGTGTCATTCTCGGAATCACTCCCTTCAACTTTCCTCTGAATCTGGTTGCCCACAAAGTGGCACCCTGCATCGCCAGCGGAAACACCATGATCCTCAAACCCGCGCTAAAAACCCCGCTCACGGCGCTTCTCCTCGCTGAGGTGTTGGAGGCTGCCGGCTTGCCTCCCGGCCAGATCAACACGGTGCCGTTTGATCATGATGCGGTTGACTATTTGATCGCGGATTCCAGGGTCAAAATGCTTAGCTTCACGGGAGGAGTCACCGTGGGCTGGAACCTCAAGGCTCAAGCCCAAAAGCAAAAGGTCGCTTTGGAACTTGGTGGCAATGCCGCCGTGGTTCTTGAGTCAGACACCGATATCGCGGCGGCCATTCCCAAGATTGCGGCGGGAGCGTTCGGTTATGCCGGGCAGTCCTGCATCAGCGTGCAGCGCATCTTTGTCCACAACGACGTGCGTGAGAGCTTCACAAAAGCATTTGTGTCCCATGTTCTCACAAAGTGTCCCGCAGGCGACCCCCATGATCGCAAGACTGTGCTGGGTCCAATGATTGATCCTGCCGCGCGGGCAAAAACCGTGCAGTGGATCCAGGACGCCGAAAAATCCGGAGCCCGCCTGCTGACCCCGCTGGTGGAGGAAGGCCGCAGCCTTCTTCATCCTGTTGTGATCGAATCAGCGCCGCGCTCAACCGCGGTGGTTTGCGAGGAGGCTTTTGCCCCGTTGGTTGTGATTGAAGGGTATGACGACTTTGAGGACGCCCTCCGAAGGGTCAATGATTCGGTCTTTGGTCTCCAAGCCGGGGTGTTCACCCGCGATATTTCGCGGGCCCTGCATGCTTTTGAAACCCTGGAAGTCGGAGGGGTCCTTATCAACCAGGTTCCCACCTTCCGTGTGGAAAACATGCCCTACGGAGGGATCAAGGACAGCGGGTTCGGCCGGGAAGGTCTCCGCTACGCGATTGAGGAAATGACCGAGCCCCGCAGTTTGATTGTGAGTCTTTAAGTGGGTGCTCTTATCCCGTAAAGGAACGTGTTTCTTTTTCGTGAACCTGCCTGCCGGGAAATTTGATCCAATTTTCTACTCCCATCCTGCTTTTTCCAATTCTCCGCCTTGCCTTCGCCCCGGCATGGGCTAAAACCAGAGGAAACCATGGCTAAATCCGAAGACTCCACTCCCGTCGCAGAAGACAGAAATACCACCCAACGCGCCAAAAACCTCGAACTTGCCATCCAGCAGATCGCCAAGGATTACGGCAATGAGGCCATCCGGCGCCTTGGCGACAACTCCACTTCCGAGGTTGAGGTTATCCCCACCGGAAACATTCTGATCGACCGGGCCCTTGGAGTCGGTGGGCTGCCACGGGGGCGCGTGATCGAAATTTTTGGTCCGGAAAGTTCAGGAAAAACCACCCTCACCCTCACGGTGGTCGCCCAGGCCCAGAAACGCGGCGGCCTGGCCGGCTTTATCGACGTGGAACATGCCCTCGATCCCGCCTATGCCCGAAAATTGGGCGTGAACCTCGATGATCTTCTCGTTTCCCAACCCAACTCCGGCGAAGAGGCCCTTCGTATCTGCGAAACGCTGCTCCGCTCAAATGCCCTGGACGTCATTGTGATCGACTCTGTCGCCGCCTTGGTGACCAAATCCGAACTCGAGGGCGAGATCGGGGATGCGGTCGTCGGGGCTCAAGCCCGGCTGATGAGCAATGCCCTGCGAAAACTGACATCTTTCATTTCCAAAGCCCGCACGGTGGTCATCTTCACAAACCAGATCCGCGAAAAAATCGGCGTCATGTTTGGCAACCCGGAAACAACGCCCGGCGGCAAAGCCCTCAAATTTTATTCCAGCGTCCGTGTCGACATCCGTCGCATCGGCGCCATCAAAACCAGCGATGGCACGGTGACCGGTAACCGCACCCGCATCAAGCTGGTCAAAAACAAAGTCGCCCCTCCCTTCACCGAGGCCGAGTTTGATATCATGTATGCAGAGGGGATCTCCAGTGTTGGCTCCCTCCTTGATTTGGCCCTGGAAAAAAACATCATTGAGAAACGCGGGTCATGGCTCAGCTACAAAGGCACACAATTGGCCCAGGGCCGCGATGCTGCCAAGGAAGCTCTCCGTGCTGACCCCGCCCTCTACGAACAAATTGAAACCGAGGTCCGCGCTTCGCTCGACTCAGATAAAAAATAATTCATATTTGAAGGTATGAAAGGAAACACCCTGACAGTCATCATTCTTCTTATTATCGGCTCAGCCATTGGCTGGACCGCCTGGAAAGAGTTTGGGCCTGCCAAAGAACCGGTCGTTGCTGCCAGCGGCGGAAAACTCGTGCTGATGGATTTTTATGCCGATTGGTGCGGCCCCTGCAAAACGATGAAGCCTGTCGTGCGGGAAATTGCCAATGAGTACCGTGGTCAGATCACCGTGCTCGAAATCGATGTGGATGAGAGTCCCGGTCTTGCCCGACAATTCAACGTGCGCAGCATTCCCTGCTTTGTTGTGACCCGCGACGGCAAAGAAATAAACCGCCGCACCGGGTCCATGCCCAAAGAAAACCTGCTCCAGTTGGCGGGGTTGTAAGAACCAACTGCGTGTTTGGCGCGGTCGTCTCGTGTAATACGCAGTATGTGCATCCTCTGCATTGCCAGGGAACACTCTTAAAAATCGGTACACACTCCAGTGGATTCGACATCTGTGAGGGGGGATAGGTATTTTCACCATTCAGTCATCCAGGCTAAGGTTTGCAAAAATAGACCTTGGCAAAGTCGGGCAGCTGTGGGTCGCCAAGATGATGGCTCCCGCCACTCTGGCATCGTTCGGTTTACTGGGTCCGACTGCGACGATATCCAAGTGGAGAGGTCTTGGTCCGTTTGCGGAACTCCTGGTGGAAGTGGGCAAGGTTGCCAAATCCTGAGGCGAAGCAGACGTCAGTTACGGAATCCGGTGTTTCGATCAGAAGGCGGGAGGCTTCGCCGACGCGCAGTTCGTTGACAAGGTCGGTGAATGTCCGCCGCGTCTGGCGCTTGAAGTAGCGACAGAACGCATTGGAGCTTAATCCCGCCCGCCGGGCAGCTTCGGGCACGGTCAACTTTCCGGTCAGGTTTTCGTGGATATAGGCCATAACGGCCGGCATGCGCCCGTCGGAGGGAACCCCGGATGCGTCGTAGCGGGCGCTGGCGAGGGGGCGGAGCGAGCGGATTTCCGCCAGGTCCATCAGGAGCTCCAGCAGCGCTGTCACTCGCCGTCCACCTGTGAGATCGTGCAGGGTTCGCATGGATTCGCGGGTTTGCGCCTGGGCGCGCGAACCCACCCTCAGGCCGCGGGCTGCCGTGAACAACAACCGTGAAACCGCGCGGAACTCCGGCATAGTGAAGAGGTCTTCCCCCGCAAAGTCTCTGCGGAACTGGATCACATGCGTTCGCACCTGCGATTTGCTGCCCCGCTGGTGGGCACTTTGGAAGATATGTGGAAGATCCTCACCAAGCAAAAAGATATCATCGCTACGGAATGTCCCCAGATAATCCCCTGCGACAATTCGACCGCGTCCCGCATCAATCGCCACCAACTCGATCTCCGGGTGCCGGTGATAGGGACAGATGACTTTGGGCCCCTCAAACACGATACTCGCGAAGGAACGCTCCAAATCGTAAGGAATCTTTTCCGATTCAAGATACATGATGGATTCATGTCAGAGGGAATCTCCCCGGAAAAGCGTTTTCATTATCCCTGATTCAGTGACTTGAGTGATTTATGGTAGAATAGCATACTTTCTGGCCTGATCGCCAGATGCAATCCTCCCCAAAGAGGCATACGGTGCAGGCAAATGAAACGTTCACGGATCAACCTCGCCATTTTGGAAGCCAAGGAAGCTTTCCGGTCATCCGGATGGGCTCTGCCTCCCGAACCACGCTGGGATGTTACGGATTTGGGCCTCGGGCGTTTTGACGAAATCGGACTGGTTCTTGTTAACCTCTGTGAGGAACCTGAGTATTGTGAAAAGCTGATGTATGGGCATCGCGGTCAAGTGACCCCGTTGCATACTCATCACCAGAAAATCGAGGATATCATCTGCCGGAGCGGACGCCTGGCGATTGAGCTTTGGGCGGGCCATCCGGAAAGCACCCCGCGAGCAAGCGGACTCACCGTGCGTCGGAATGGGGTCGAGGTCCCGGTTGGTTCCGGTGACGCCCTGATTCTTGAAGCAGGGGAGCGGGTCAGAATCGTGCCTGGAATTTACCATGCGTTCTGGCCGGAGACCTCGGGCTGCGTGATCGGCGAGGTCTCGACGGCAAATGATGATGCCAATGACAATTTTTTTGTGGATCCTGCTATCGGCCGTTTTCCAACGATTGAGGAGGACGAGCCTCCTATTGCGCGTCTGATTAGCGAGCGATGAACCCTGCACATTTGGCAGATCTCCTAGAACAAAAAAAAGGGCGTCCGCTTCCACACGTCGTCGTGGGTTTCGATGCCTTTGTGGATGAGGTTGTTCATGTCGTTGGCCGGCGCACCGCTCCGGATGCCTACACCCCGGTGCCGACGATCAGCGAATTCGGACAATGGGTGAGCAGTGCCGCCGGACGGAGTGGATCCCGGGAGTTCGTTGTTCTGGACCGGGTCGCAGGCGGGTGCTCAGTCAACCTTGGCGATGCCATTGAATCGCTGGGATTTCCACTCGATGCGTTCTCCGGCATCGGGGATCCTATCGATCCCGCATTCAAGAAGTTTTCGGGCGCATGTTCTTCGCTCAACCCGCTCGGCATGGCGCCAGGGCACACGGCGGCTTACGAATTTCAGGACGGCAAATTGATGTTCTGCTCATTCAGTCATTTTTCAGATTTCACGCCGGCTTATTTGGCAAATCAGATGAGCGATGGATCATTCCGCAACGCCTGTGAAAACTCGGCGGCTGTCGTGCTGACCAGTTGGTCGGTCTATCCGCACATGACCGAATGCTGGAAGTATCTTCAGCGCGAGCAGTTGAAGGGACTGAAAAATCGTCCTCGTATTTTCTTGGATATTGCCGACCCGGCCAGCAGGACTCCCGGGGATATCGCCTCTATGGCCGATGCCCTTGCCGGGTTCGAGGCCATCGGCCCGACGACTCTCAGCATGAACAGCAATGAGGCCAACCAACTCGCTGCTGCAATTCGTTTGAGCCCGTCGGATTCGACCTCAGAGCGAGTCGAAAAACTTGCCGCAGAGATCCGGGAGCGGCTTGGGATTTCGGAAGTCGGCATTCATCTGATTCAGTCCGCGACGACCGCCGATTCCCATGGGGTGGCAACTGTGGCGGGACCCCACTGCGCAAAGCCAAAGAAGAGTGTTGGCGCGGGAGACCGATTTAATGCGGGCTGGCTCGCCGGTGCCCTTCTGGACTTGGATGCATCTCATCGTCTGCTCTTTGCCGTGGCTGTTTCCGGATTTTTTGTCCGCAACGCCCGGAGCGGAACCTTTTCCGAGATCATCCAATTTCTCAGGGATTGGACGGCAGGCACTATCGACTCCGGTGCGGAATAATTTATGAAAAAATCACTCGATCAAAAACTCGCAGCCATTCACGCCGATCCGCATGGCTGCAAGGAATTCATCCTGGCTGACGCCAAGGATGCGGACATGGGATTCGGGGTCACGGCTCCCGGCCCGCAGCGCGAAGCTTGTCCCCACGGTTACGACAAAACACAGGGTTGCCACAAAACCCTGACCGATTATCTGCGGCAAATCCGGGAGGTCACGGCGCAGGGGCTTGTGGACATCATGCTGCTCTCGGCCTCGAATCTGGAGAAGCTGGCCATGCAGGAGGGGATCTTCCGGGACACTGCGATCACGACGGCCGCCCGGGCCAATGACACGTCAGACGTCTGGGTCGTGCGCGGCGGAAAATATATTCATTTGCCCTCACGGCCATTCCGCAGTGCGAGCATCGATCATATCAAGTATGGGCGGATCACCGATGACCATTCCGCACCGGTCATCGGGGCCGATCTCGGTCTCTACTCGGTGACATTCACGAACAACATCGATTGGGATTACCGGGCGCTCGAGGACTTTCAAGAATTCCGGATCGAGGCCGAAAAAAAGCGGTTCCGGTATTTTCTCGAAGTCTTCAACCCGAATGTGGATTCTGGAATTCCTCATTCGGAAATAGGCGCCTTCCTGAATGATCACGTCATCCGCTCTTTGGCGGGTGTGACATCGGCCGGACGGCCGATTTTCCTCAAGATCCCCTACAACGGACCTGAGGCATTGGAAGAACTCGCCGCCTATGATCCCCATCTCATCGTTGGCATCCTCGGAGGCGGGGCTGGAACAACAATGGATGCCTTTCAGCAGATCCATGACGCAAAAAAATATGGTGCCCGCGTGGCCCTCTACGTCCGCAAGATCAATCTCTCAGAAGAACCACTTTCCTTCATCGAATTGCTGCGCCGGATTGCAGACGGGGAAATCGCTCCCAAAGAAGCGGTGAAGGCGTATCATGGTGCTCTTCAGGCAAAAAAGATCCGCCCGTTCCGCCCCTTGCAGGCTGATCTTCAGGTCACAAAAACCCTCAAAAAATACGGCTAAAAATTATGCTCGATTCCATCCTCCCCTCCGTGCGCGAATTCCTTGCGCAGAAACCCATCCCCCATTTTATCAACGGTCGTTTCCAGGTCGCTGATGGCACTGCGACCCATACGGTCATCAATCCCTCCGACGGACTCCCTCTGGCGGAGGTTTCATTTGGTGGAGCCTCCGATGTGGCACTTGCTATCGAGGCGGCGGCGGCAGCTTTTCCAAAATGGGCCGCAACCCCGCCGAACGAGCGGGCCGCCGCGCTCCACCGGCTGGCCGACCTCATGCAGAAGCATTCCGCGAGCCTGGCACAGATTGAGTCGCTCGACGTGGGCAAGGCCATCACAGCCTCGGAGTCCTTCGATATTCCCTTCGGCACCGAAGGCCTCCGCTATTTTGCGGATTTCTCCGTCCATGCCCAATACTCGCTGCCGATTGCCGTCCGCAATATCGAGGCGCATATCCATCGCGCACCATGCGGTGTCTGTGGGTTTATTTTTCCATGGAATTTCCCCTTCGATCTTCTCATGTGGGGGGTTGCTCCGGCTCTCGCGGCTGGAAATACGGTGGTGGTCAAACCGTCCGAGGTCACTCCACTAAGCACGCTCTTTGTTGCCAAGCTGGCGGCAGAGGCCGGGTTGCCTCCGGGGGTCTTCAACGTGGTTGTTGGGGATGGTCCGGGAGCAGGCAACGCCCTCACAACCCATCCGGCTGTCCGGCGGATGTCCTTCACGGGCTCACCGGAAGTCGGATCCAAGGTCGGCGAGGTTTGCGGAAAGCGGATTGTCCCTTGCAAACTGGAACTTGGCGGCAAGGGGGCTGCGGTGGTTCTCCGGGATGCCGATGTGTCGGATGCCGGCCGGAAACTCGCTGACGCGCTGACCCTTAACACCGGCCAGGTCTGCTGCACGGCCACGCGATGGCTTGTTGATGAGAACGTCTTTGAGGAGTTTGTGGAAGCGGCACGCACCGCTCTTCAACAAGTCAAAATCGGCCCCGCTCTTGATCGCGCCACCACGATGGGACCGCTTGTCAGCGAGGTCCAACGGAAGAGAGTCCTGGGATATTTGGAAAAGGGACGGAGCGAAGGGGGGAACGTTTTGCTGGACGCAACAAAACCTCCCTTTGATGGCGGATTTTTTGTCACCCCGTGGCTGATCGAAGGCGGGGCGGAGAATGTCTGCTTCCGTGAAGAAATTTTCGGCCCGGCCGCGTGTGTGACCCGATTCAAATCCGAAGCCCATGCCATCGATCTCGTCAACCACCTCGATTATGGCCTTGCGAACAGCGTGTGGTCGCAGGATCTTGGCAAAGCAAGACGGGTTGCCGAGAGTCTGGTGGCCGGAAACGCATGGATCAACGCGCACAATGTTTTCGCCTACGGGCTTCCTTATGGCGGAATCAATCGCAGCGGACTGGGTGGGGGAGTCAACAGCCCTGCCACGTTTTACGACTACCTGCGCGAGCAGACGATCGCGCGGCCTCTCTGATGGCTCTCCCCGTTGAAATCGAAAACGCACTCCGGGATGCTGGACTGATTGTTAACGGCCAGCCAACTGTGACCCCGCTTGCAGGAGGAGTCTCGTGCGATATTTGGCGTGTTGAGGAGTCAGGCCGTCAGTTTGCCGTGAAGCGTGCCCTGCCGCAGCTCCGGGTGCAGGCGGAGTGGTTTGCCGACATCGCCCGGAATCGTCATGAGCAGGATTACTTGAAATATGTCGGAAAGTTCCTGCCTGAGTCCGTGCCTTCAATCCTCTTCTCTGGAGAGGACTTTTTTGCGATGGAATTTCTTGGGAAGGAATTTCAGGACTGGAAGACACTCCTGCTGAACGGAACGCTCGATCCAAGCACCGCAACCGCTGCCGGAAAGACGCTTGGTCGAATCCACAGCGAGAGTTGGGATGATCCCGAAGCAGGTAGACTTTTCTGCACAGACCAGCATTTTCATGACCTCCGCATCGCACCATATCTCCTCGCATCGGCGGAGAAGCACCCGGAAATCTCCGCATTCATTCACTCCGAAGCCAGGCGGCTTGCCACAACCAAACTAGCTCTTGTCCATGGAGACTACAGCCCCAAAAACCTGATGGTTGCACCCGGCCATCTTGTGGTGCTGGATTGTGAAGTCGCATGGTTCGGCGATCCGGCCTTCGATCTCTGCTTTCTTATCAATCACCTTCTTCTCAAATCGCTTTATCTGAAGAAGAACGGAGGAAAATATTTGGATCTGATTCTTCGGACGATTTTAGCATACCAAGCTGAGATTGGTGAACTCCGCTTTCAGATTGTTTCACGCAATTCGCCCGCCCTCCTGCTCTGCCTGCTCCTTGCCCGTGTCGATGGCAAGTCACCCGCCGAATATCTCACCGCTCCCGAAGAGAAAGATTTCCTTCGTGGCTTTGTCCATCGCCACATTGCTTCACCGCCCGAAACCCTGCCACACCTCCTCGAACTCTGGACCAACGCTCTTCCATCATGAAAATTCAATCCGTCTCCGCCTTCCAAATCTTTGACTCACGGGGAAATCCCACCATCGAGGCGGAAGTGGTCTTGGAAAATGGAATAACCGGGAGCGGGCTCGTGCCCTCCGGCGCTTCCACTGGTCAATTCGAGGCACTGGAACTTCGCGATGGGGACAAGGAACGGTTCCGGGGCAAATCGGTTTTCCAGGCCATTGCGAACATTGAGGGGGAAATTGCCTCCGCGGTGAATGGCCGGGATGCCAGCGATCAGCGGGGATTGGATGAGGCCCTCATCGCTCTTGATGGCACGCCGGGAAAATCACGCCTCGGGGCAAATGCTGTCCTTGGGGTTTCCATGGCCGTCGCCTCAGCCGCAGCCAAGGCGAAGGGCCTTCCTCTTTTCGCCTCGCTGGGAGAGGGAACCACGCTGCCGCTTCCCGAGATCCAGATCCTTGGCGGGGGAGCCCATGCCAACTGGCGCACCGACATCCAGGACTTTCTCGTCATGGCGACCGGAGCCAGCACCTACGAAGAGACTCTCGAAATCACGTTCAATGTCTTTCATGCGGCCGGCGATATCATGAAGGAGCGCGGCAAGCTGCTCGGCTGCGCGGACGAAGGCGGATATTGGCCGGAGTTTGCGACCAATGAGGAGGCGCTTTCGACATTTGCGGAAGCGGTCGAACGCGCAGGCTACACGCTCGGCAGGGAGGCCTCGCTCTCGCTCGACATCGCTGCAAGCGACCTCTACGACGAGGCTACTGGAACCTACCGTTTCGCGTTGGAAGACCGCACTTTCACATCGGATGAGTTTGTGGATCTCATGGCAGGCTGGTGTCGGAAATACCAGGTCGCCTCCATCGAGGATCCTGCGGCCGATACCGATTGGGCCGGCTGGAAACGCTTTTACGACGCCTGTGGAAAGTCCGTGCAGATTATTGGCGATGACCTCTTTACCACGAACCTGGCACGCATTCGGGAAGGCATCTCGCGAGGCGTCGCCAACTCGGTCCTCATCAAACTCAATCAGATTGGCACGGTCACTGAAACCATTGATGCCATCCGCCTGACCCAGGAAGCCGGATGGGCGCCGGTTGTCAGTGCCCGCTCCGGCGAAACGGAAGACGCTTTTATCTCCCACCTCGCCGTGGCCACCGATGCCGGTCAACTCAAAGTCGGCTCCTTCTGCCGCAGCGAGCGCATGGCCAAATGGAACGAGGTCCTTCGCATTGGTCGCCACCTCGGTGCCCGCGCCACATTCCGGGGCAAAAACGCCCTCGCACAGCACCTCTTATGAACAGCCTCGAACGCTACCTCGCCACACTTGATGGGAAACCGGTGGATCACCTCGCCCGGCTTCCGATCCTTATGCAATTCGCTGCTGAGCACATCGGCAGCAACTACGCAGCTTTCGCCTCTGACTACCGCGTGCTCGCGGAATCAAACATCGTCTGTGCGAGGGATTTCGGAATCGACCAGATGAACACCATGTCCGACCCCTACCGCGAGACTCAGGGCTATGGTGCTAAGATCATTTACGAGCGGGACATGGTCCCCTATTGCGAAAAGCATCCTTTGGAAGATGATCCCGACTTGGAGAAGCTACCCCGCCCGAACCCGCTTGAAGCCACGCGCATGAGGGATCGTATCGAGGCCGTCCGTACCTACCACGCACAAGTTGGAGGGGAGTTTTCTATTATGGGCTGGGTCGAGGGACCGGCTGCCGAAGCTGCCGACCTTCGCCGGCTCGACAACTTCTTCATGGATCTGATCGATGACGAAGGCTATGTGGGGGCTCTGATGGACGTCTGTGTGGATGTTGCTTTGGAGTTCGCAAAACCCCAGGTCCAGGCCGGCGCGGAGACCATTGGGATTGGAGATGCGGCTGCGAGCCAGATCTCACCCGACGTTTACGAACGCCTCGTACTCCCGCGCGAACAGCGCCTTGTTCGCGGGCTCAAAGACATGGGCGCCAAGGTCCGCATGCATATCTGCGGCAATATCACCCATCTCCTCCCCGGCCTCGCGTCCCTCAACCTCGACGTCCTCGATGTGGACCATATGGTTAGTCTCGCCAAGGTCAGGGAAGTGCTCGGTCCGAAAGTTGCCATCTGCGCCAATCTGGATCCGGTGGCAGACATCTTTCGCGGAACCCCCGAAGCCATCCGCGAAAAGCTGGAGCGCTGTTACCGCGAAACGGGCAATCCGTTCATCGTGAATGCCGGGTGCGAAATCCCGAGCGGTACGCCGGATGAGAATCTCAAGGCTCTGTGCGAGCCGCTTGCCTGGCGGGATCGGTAACTGTCCTGATTCATCGCGTCCAGATGAAAACCATCCTCTCAGCCCTGTTGTTCCTGTCGTATGCTGTATTCGGATTTGCACTAGTCGATGTAACAACTCCAAAGCGCAATCAGCCCGTAGACAATTATTTCACCGCGCCTCCGCCCCCTGACAAGAGAGGGCTTTCGTGTTTGAACGGCCAACTTTTCCTGAACGGAAAACCGTATCGGGGCGTGGGGGCGAACTATGTGGCTGCGTTTTCCAATGTGAACAACAATCCGGACGACACCACAACGGAGGAGGCCTTCCGGATCCTGGCGGAGCAGAATATTCCCTTTGTCAGATCCCCTGTGATCGGCTGGGGTCCGGACGCCCCGAAACTCTATCTCAGCGACAAGGAGGAATATTTCCGCCGCATGGACAAGGTCGTCGCCCTGGCGGAAAAATATCATGTCGGCATCATCTGCAGCTTATTCTGGTCGGGTTGGTTGCCTGCGTTGACCGGCGAAACCAACCTGGATGCCTGGGTGGATCCAAAAAGCAAAACCCACCAGATGATGGCAACCTATGTTCAGGACGTGGTGACGCGCTATCGGGAGTCGCCAGCCATCTGGGGCTGGGAGTGGGGCAACGAACTGGGGTTGAGCTGCCACCTGCCGAACGCGGCGGAATTCCAGATTAAGCCCGAGGACAACTACACCTTTGAAACCATGCGCAAAGTCTATGCAGCCTTTGCCCGCGAAGTGCGCAAGCACGACTCCTGGCGCATCATCAGCTCCGGTGATGGATTCCCGCGTCCTCAAGCATTTCACAACATGAAGAACGGCAGTTGGGACAAGGACACGCCCAGCCAACTGTATTCGCTCCTGGTGAAAAACGCGCCAGATCCGATGGATGTCTTGAGCCTTCATGCCTACGGGGAAGATTTCGATAGAGACCGGCTACCCGTGGGGATGAGGGCAGCGCGCAGCATTAGGAAGCCGGCATTTCTTGGCGAATTCGGGGTGAGCGGCCCGCGCACCGAGGCGAGTGAGAAAGAGTTCCGGAAGCAGCTCGCCATGCTCGAAAAGGTTTCTTTGGCCGCGCTGTGGGAATTCGACACCACAGGCGTCAACCATCCCCGCGCGGAATGGGTCATAGCGCCCGGGAGCGATAAATTCTACATGCTCGAAGCCGTGGGGGCCATCAATCGCGAATGGGCGGGGGAATGATTCCAAGTTTTGCACTTTAGCACGACTCCTTTGCACGCAGAGTCCTTCTCGCGTCAAAAATTCCGGTTAAGTTTGGGTAGTTTTCCATGAAGCTCCCGGGACATCCATTGTTACAACAAAAGCAAATTCCTTCGAAGGGTGAGGCCCTGCTCACGTCAACTCCCCTATGAACGCGATTGCCAGTCCGAGATCCGTTTCCTGCCTGGAGATGCAGGGGGAAATGACAATGAGGCACGAGCTTTTCGGGGCACCGAAAAATGCCGAGATTTTCGATTTTGACGACGTTGGCAGGCGGGACGTTTACAATTTGACGGCCCCCTTCGAAATGGATGGTCGTTCCATGATCGCCGCGCGGATCGAGCCGCGGGACAGCATGGTTTCGGATATCGGATTTTTCTATAAAGTGGCTGTCTCGCGCGGACGGAGCACATGGAAACCGGTGCCCGACTCCCCACGCTTTGAGCAGATGCAGGATCCCTGTATTGCGTGGATTGGAGGCGAACTGGTGTTTGGCGGCGTTCGGTATCCTCTGGGCGAAGTGCGCGAACGCGGCGGGTGGCAGATGCGATTTTATAAGGGCAAATCTCTTGCGGAGCTGAAGCCATTTCTGGATGGCCCCAGGGACATGAAGGATATTCGATTCGTCGAACTGCGTGATGGCCGTGTCGGAGTTTTTTCCCGCCCGCATGAGGGGATCGGGCCCGACGGGGAACCTGTGCTGAATGGCACGATCGGATTCGATATCGCTGAGTCCCTGGATAACATCACAACGGAAATGATTGCGTCCGCGCCGCTGTTGAGAAATCAAGTTTCAGCAGGAACGGAAAAGGTCGGGGCCAACGAAGCCCACCTTCTTGATGATGGCCAACTCGGCGTCCTTGCGCACGCAGCGTATGACGATCAGGACGGGCAACACTATTTCGCGACATCCTTCATCCTGGATCCGGCTTCCCGCGAATACACACCTATGAAAATGATCGGCAGCCGGAGCATTTTCCCCAACGGCCCTTCCAAGCGATCCACGCTTTGCAATGTGGTCTTCAGCGGAGGCTTGGTCCGTCATGCCAACAAGCGGGCAACCCTTTACTGCGGTTTGAGCGACTGCGAATGCGGGCAGATCGAGATCGATGATCCGTTTGAAAGGCTTTGCGAATAACCTATGAAATCTCTCGATTTGACGAATAGAATCTGGTCTCTGCAAAGCTGGAGGCCCTTCAGCTGGTACCTTCAACGTTCTGTGGAAACCGACTTTGCCTTTCCAGCTTGCAATGGCCCGGTCCCTGCGACGGTGCCCGGGTCAGCCCACACATCCCTCAGGAAGGCCGGGGTCATCAAAGACTGGAACGTTGGGCGCAACTCGCTCGACTGCGAGTGGGTGGAACATCGCCATTGGGAATTTTTCACCGAGATCGAGGCCGGCGAGATTCCTCCGGGAGAACGTGTGATCCTGGAAACCGAGGGCTTGGATTACTCTGGATGGATCTGCATCGGGGAGAATGAGCCCGTGACCTTTTCCGGCGCCCTCAAGCGGCACGAATTGGACTTAACAAAGGCCCTCTCCGATGGAAAAGCTCATCGCCTGCGGATTATCTTCGATTCGCCGCCCGAAGACCAGGGCCAGATCGGCTTCACCTCCCGCACACGATGGTTCAAACCGAGGTATAATTTTTCCTGGGACTGGTGTCCGAGGCTCGTTCCTGTCGGCATCTGGGACGCTCTCAGGCTGAAGATCGGAAACGAAAAAGCCCGGCTGGCCAGCCATTATGTTTTGCTAGACGATGATCTTTTGAAAGGTCGGGTTGTTCTCCAACTGAGGAATGAAACCAATGCCACTCTCACCATTAAGGCTCGTCTTACGGGACCTGGCAGCGCAATTTCCGAATTTGAAATGGCCCTTTCCACCGGGTCTCACAAGCTGATCTTGAATCTGGATCGGCCTGCGCTCTGGTGGCCGAATGGGCATGGCGACCAGACCCTTTATCGGCTCGAGATATTCTGTGAATCTGAGTTGCTGCATGACGGAAAGATCGGCTTTAAGAACATACGCTGGGTCCCGTCACTGAATGCGCCAAGTCACGCCCGGGCGCTGCTTTGTGAAGTGAATGGCAAGCCGATCTTTATTCAGGGCATCAACTGGACGCCGGTCAATTTGGACTATCATGACCTCGGGGAGGACCGCTACCGGCGGCTCATCGCGCTGTACACCGAGCTCGGGATCAATGTCCTCCGGGTGTGGGGTGGAGCTTTTCTCGAGCGCGATCTGTTTTACAGGCTTTGCGACGAGGCAGGGTTGTTGGTCTGGCAGGAGTTTCCGCTCTGCTCCTCGGGTTGCGACAGCTGTCCGCCCGATTCGCCTGAGTTTCTTCGCGAGCTTTCGCTCATTGCTGTCGATTACGTCCGCCGCCGCAGTTCCCATGCCTGCCTTCTGCTCTGGTGTGGGGGGAACGAACTGCAGACCTACAAGGATGCGGAGGGGAACGCCTACCCTCTCACCGAGTCCCATCCGGCGATGCAAGTGCTGCGGGACATTGTGCAAAGCGAAAATCCCGGTGTCAGATTTATTCCGACATCCCCCAGCGGACCTCTTTTCGCGAGGACCGAGGAGTCCCTCACCATGGGAATGCACCACCACGTGCATGCCCCGTGGGATAGCAAGTCGACCATCGAAGAGTGGGAAGAGTATTGGGACACAGACGATGCCATCTTCCGTGCCGAATGCGGTGTGACCGGCGCAAGCAGCATCGAACTGATCCGGAAATACGCCGGGGATTTTGACGTCTGGCCATGCAGCTTGGAAAATCCCCTTTGGAAGCACTCGGCGTCTTTCTGGATGCAACCGCAACTCCTCGAAAAAGTTCAAGGGATTGCCGACAGGGATCTGGCGGTCTCCGAGATGGTTCGCCTCTCTCGTGAGCGTCAGGCCGAGTTCCTGGCCTATGCGGTCAGAAGTTGCAAAAACCGGTTTCCGGAATGCACAGGGTTTATGATCTGGATGGGACATGACTGTTTCCCCATCCAGAATAACACGTCTATCATCGATTTCGACTTGGAGCCAAAGCCAGCCTTTTACGCTTTGAAAAAGGTGTTCCGGGAGGAACCGGTTGTGGAGCCGGCGGTGCCGGTTCTTGTTTAGAACCGAAAAGCCTTCCCCCCTGAACATATGCACACGACCGCCAACACCCACCCGAAGGGATTGATCCCCCGGTTGGTCAACGAGTTCCGGATCTTCCAATCTTGTTCGCACAGCATGCGGACGCTGCTGATTACGAACCTGGTCTACTCGTTAGCCATGCCGATCGTGTATATGTTCATCTCGGCCTACATCATGCGCAACTCGGCCTCAGCGAGCATGGTGGTGACCTACCAGCTGGCCAGCTACACGGGCATCCCCTTCACATTTCTTCTGAACGGTTTTCTGCTTCGGGTGCTCCCGATCAAAACGCTCTATGCCATCGGAATGCTTTTAAGTGGCATCTCAATGACCATCATGATGGCCCTGCCCACGCTCAATGTCATCGGGGTCGGCATCGCTGGCCTGGTGATGGGAGTGTCCTTCGGCCTCTATTGGGCGAACCGGGATTTCCTCACCCTGGAAAGCACGAACAACGACAACCGAAACTATTATTTCGGCCTGGAATCATTTTTTGGAATGATGACCGGTCTGAGCGTTCCCCTTGCGGTCGGCTGGTTTATTGAGGGCTTCGGACGATGGTCGGGAAACATCAACCGGGGGTACCAAGCCATCACCGTTGCCGTTTTCGCAATCGCCATCGCCGCTTCAAGCATCATCAAACGCGGAATGTTTTTAAATCCTCCCCACACCCGGTTTGTCTTTTTCCGGTTTCACCGCCTGTGGAAATCATTTTTGGTCCTGGCCTTTCTGAAAGGGCTGGCTCAGGGGTATATTGTGACGGCGCCTGCCATGTTGGTGAGCCGGTTCATCGGAAACGAGGGGGCGCTCGGCTCTATGCAGAGTGTCGGGGTTCTTTTTTCGGGGATACTCCTTTATGTGATCGGACGTTTCTCGCTCCCCCGGCACCGCATTTTCATTTTTTCCGCAGGGCTTGTGCTTTTTGCGATCGGTGGGCTGGTCAACGCGGTTCTTTTTAACAGTGCCGGGGTATTCCTTTTCATGCTGTGTCTGGTTCTTGGGACTCCCCTCCTGGATTTTGCCTATGGCCCCATCGCCTTGAACGTTATAGATAACGTTGCGCGCCTTGAGGGGCGCAACCAGTTCGCATACATTCTCAATCATGAGTTCGGCCTTTATTCGGGACGACTTTGCGGCTGTCTCCTCTTTATTGTGTTGGCCAACATGGTTTCAGACACAGTAGCTCTGCGATATGCGCTCATGGTGATCGGACTCATCCAGATGACCTCGATTTTTGTCGTTCGCCGGGTGGAACAAAATTGTCGCCTTGCGGAGAAGGAGTTCAAAATTGCCTCTTGAGTGAACCTCAGGGATTTTATAGAAAGCATGATCGCGTTACCCCATAGATACCCCGAATTGAAGATTTCTCCCCAGGGAAGCTTAGAATTTTTCCTGTCGAACACGCTCCCTCCGTATCGCCGCACGCTGAGGAGCCTCATGAATATTGTCTGCTCCGCGACAAGATCATTGCAGGAACCGCCTCTCCTATGAGGAAGCGCGCTTCGAAATTTGCCCGCCGGAACGTTCTGCTGGCTCTCGGATGGAATGTTACGGAGTTCATCCAGGGAGTTTTTGAATACGCCAAAAAAGCCAACTGGATTGTCAATGACATCATGTCCCACAACGGTCGGGTGCCGGCCCAGTGGAACGGGGATGGCATCATAACCGGGATCACGGAACCATCCGAAAAGGCCCTTCTAAGGCTGCTTGCCAATGCCAAAGTGCCGGTTGTCAATCTCGCCTCTTACAATTCTTCCATGATCAATTGCCGGATCCTTCCCGACAATAAAATGATCGGGGCCGTTGCCGCCGAACACCTCTTGAGTCGGGGTTTTGAGCAATTTGCGTTTTACCGGGTGAGTTCCTTTCCCACAGTTATGGAGAGACTTGGCGGGTTTCGCTCGGCAATTCTGGCTGCTGAAAAGGACTATCACGATTTGGACCTTTCGACCCAGATGCCCGCAAGACTTCTCGATAGCGACCAGTATCTGGCAGTTCTCTCAGCGCTTGCCGCAAAGCTCACAAAGCTTCCGAAGCCACTCGGTGTTATGGCGCAATATGATGCCGAAGCCAACGATGTCGTGAGGGCCTGCCTCTCCGTGAATCTTCGGATTCCGGAGGATGTGGCTGTGATTGGAGTGGATAATGATCCTCTCTATAGCACCCTTGGCCCGGTGCCATTGACAAGTGTCAACAGCAACAGGCGCCTGGCAGGGTATTGCGCTGCGGAAGCACTCGACAAAATTCTCGATGGCAAGCGGTGGGGCGAAAAGCTGATCCTCATCAAACCCGAGGGGGTCGTCGTGCGGGAAAGCACCGACCTCGTGGCCGTCGGCGATCCGTATGTTTCCAAGGCCCTGAGGTATATTTTGAGCGAGTTCAAATCCGACATCGATGTGGAGGATGTTGTCAAAAAATCCGGAATTTCCCGGCGAGGCCTGTATTCCCGGTTCGAGAAGCATATCGGCCACACGATTTACGAGGAAATCATGAACCACCGGCTGGACTACGCCAAGCAACTCCTCCGCGAAACAGATATCAAACTCCATGCCATTGCCCTCAATTCCGGATTTGGTGATTCCGAACGCCTCAGCAAGGCCTTTAAGAGGCACTACGAAATTTCGCCGATCGGTTATCGTCTTCAGCAGCGCGCCGGAGTTGATTGAGAGTAAGCGCTCAGGTCAACGGTGCATGACACCCTCTAGAGGTGGGTGAAGGGAAGAGCGATCATGCGATCCTCGTAGATGCGCGGGTTTGTGTCATTGGTGATCACGATCCCCACCCGGGCGTGGTGGGAGTTCACGAAATCGCGGAGCCCGCGCAGATCACGCAATGAAACGGTGGACGTGTGTTTGATCTCCACGGCCACCAGACCAAAGGGACCTTCCAGCACGAGATCCACCTCCGCCCCCCCGCCGGTGCGGTAGTAGGAATACTCATGAGGCACTCCGATCGCGCTGAGCTGCCGGAGGATTTCCTCAACAACCATGCCCTCCCAGGATGCCCCCATCTGCGGGTGGCTGAGCGCGGCGTCGCGGTCGGGAAGACGAAGCAGGGTGTGGAGAAGGCCGGTATCACGGAGATAGCCACGGGGGTGTTTAACCACCCGTTTGAGAGCATCCTTGGTGTAGGCGGGGACGGTCCGCCAGATAAAGGTGCCGTGCGCGATGGCGAAGTAATCCCTCACCGTGGGTTGGGAGACACCGAGCGCGCGCGCAACGTCGGCATAATTGATCACCCGCCCGGAGAGCCCTCCCAGCATTTCAAGAAACCGACGGAACCGAATTTCATCGAGCCCCGGGAACAGACGCTTCACGTCCCGGTAGAGATACGTCTGGATGTATTGCTCCATCCAGATTGAGCGGAAGTGCTCGTCGGGATTTAACCATGGTTCGGGAAATCCGCCCCGAAACCAGTAGTCGTGTGCGAGCCGCACATCCCCGCGAGGCTCTAGGTTCCCAATGAGATGCTCAGATGTCGCTTTGCGATCCTGCAACCGCCGAAGGAAGCCGTCTCTTCCCGTCGTGCCGGTCACCTCCTTCCAGGAGAACGGGGCCATCTCGATGATTCCGACCCGCCCGGCAAGGCTTTCTGAGATCGAGCGCGCCAGAGTTGGCGAGCTTGACCCGGTCATCACAAAGCGACCTTTCGCAGAGCGATCTTCATCAATGGCCACCCGCAGTGCCGGAAACAACTCGGGCAGAATCTGGGCCTCATCCATCGCGGTGTGCCGTGGATTCAAACGCAAAAACGCATCCGGATCTCGGGAGATCACTTCGTAATCGGATCGTCGCTCCAAATCAAAATGCCTCCACCCATGCGGGAGGGTCCTGAGTAGTGTGGTCTTCCCACACTGCCGGACTCCCAGCAAAACCACACAGGGAAATGCCCGCAAATAGTCTTGCATCAATCGCTCACAGTCGCGCTTCATACCGCGCATTATCATGCTACGGGTTTGATTCTGCAAGATTTGTCTATCATTGCCCCCTGCACAAACTTGCGGATGGACCGTTATTTGCGGGCAAACCCTAAATCCGGGATCGATGTATCTGTATTGAACCTGGGGTATTCGGTGTAAACCTGCGGTCCGGTCTTTTCCTGCTTTTAAGATGCGGTGAGAAGCAGTCCCGCATCTGCCGCCTCATAGGGGCAGGAAAGCACGTAATCCATTAGCTCATCCATGGGGGCGGTTGCCACGCCGACGTATTTGTCCGCTCCCCCGTAGTAGAGAAAGAACGTCCCGTCGATGACCACATTGCCACAGGGAAAAACCACGCCTTTATACGGGCCGTTGATCTCGTGGTCGGCCTGCGGCTCCAGGATCCAATCCTTCGTGCGGCAGAGGACAACCGTCGGATCTTCCAAATCCAGAAGCAAGGCACCCAGGCGATACATTTTGTCTTTGCCCACGCCATGATAAATCGTGAGCCATCCGTGTTCGGTTTTGATCGGAGGCGTGTTGCCACCCACTTTGCACTCCCATTCATATTCGGCCTTGGCCAGCAATTTGGGATTCTCCAACCCCATCAGATCCGTCCCGCTGCTGATCCAGATTGCCGGGAAGTCGGTTCCATAATCCGCTCCCACCCAGCCCATCGGACGGTGGAGCATGTAATATTTTCCACCAATCTTTTCCGGAAAGAGGATCACGTCGCGATCATCGACAAGCGGGCTCGTCAGGCGGCCGGCACGAATCCACGTCTTGAAGTCCTTCGTCATCGCAAGCCCGGTCGCCGTTTCATTTTCCCGGAGAATCCACGGGAAATCTTCGGGACATTTCAGCCGTTTGTATTCCATGGCTTCGTTCAGCCAGTATTGGCCCGGTGGAAAGGGACGTGCCGCATAGGTCACATAATACCATTCGCCCATCTTCACGATCCGGGGGTCTTCCACACACCCCGCATCGAACCCGTCAAGGCTCGGCCCGAAGACCGGCTCGTCGGACATCCGCTCGAAGTCGTATCCATTTTTGCTGACAGCCAGGCCGAAATAGACCTTGTGCTCGATATCATTTCCGGCGGCCCGATAAAGCATCATGACCTGCTTGCTCTCTTCGTCATACCAGGCACCGGGGTTGGTGACGACAAGCGACTCCCAGGGGGAATCGGGTTTGGGGCCAAGGATCGGGCCGTTGCCGTAACGCGTCAGGGAAAAGCTCATAAGAAGAATAGTTGAGTGGCTTGTGTGGTTTGTGGACGCAGTGACCGGAGTGTGCCGTTTGGACGATCCAACTCACCGGTTCCACCGTTTTTCAATCTACCGTTTTAACAACTTTCCCGGAATAGCGATTCGTGCCAAAACCAAGGGATTTTGTGCATAAGTTTGCCTGCTCTCCCGGAATGCTGAAAAGTGCCCGGGGCAGGCAAGGGCTTTATGAGTCTTGCAGTAAAGCCAACCGCCCTCCGTCCATGACATAGGTTTGTCCGGTGGCGAACGCGGCAAAATCGCTGGCGAGAAAGGCGCTCCAGGCGCCGATCTCGTCGCATGTTCCGAGCCTTCCTGCAGGATGCGATCTGATTGTGCGATCACGCTCAGCAACCGGATCAGGAAACGAATCGAACCAGATTTCATTTCCCGGAGTCTCAATAAAACCCGGGGCAAGCCCCACGACCCGGATTTTCGGTCCCCACTCGATCGCAAGACTTCGCACCAGGCCGGTGAGTGCGGTTTTTGTGACGTTGTAAGGAAAGCAACCGGGAATTGTCGCGTAGGCATGATTGGAAGTCATGATTTCCACAACCCCATGCCCACTCTCCTCCAGATGGGGACGACAGAGTTTCGCCAGTCGCCAGTGGCTCGAGAGGTTCAGTTCAACGTTCTGCTGCCAGGCATCCTCATCGCACGCGGCCGCTCCTTTGAACACATTTCGCCCTGCATTTGAAACGAGGATGTCGAGGCGGCCGAACTCGTTGATGGTCGATTTTACCAGCGATTCCAGATCCTCCGATTTTTCGACATCGGTTTGTTTGTAGAATCCGCGTTTTCCGGCGGACTGGACATCGTTCAGAAAACCACAGGCCTTCATGTCGTCGGCTGGGGAAAAACCGCAACCTGCAACATCCGCTCCCGCCTGGGCAAGCGCCCGCGCGATTCCTGTTCCGATTCCGCTGCTCACTCCGGTGACAAGCGCCACCCGCCCGGTGAGATTAATCGAAAGTGCCATGGTCTAAACGTAAAAGTTTTCCCTTGCTTGCAAAGCACGGATACCCGGATGAGCCTCCAACTCCTCCTCGATCAAATCAACCCCCAGTCCGGGCCTGTTGCTCAGATGCAAATACCCGTCTTTCACATCGAGCGGGTGGGTGATCACCGTGTCCCGCCACGGAACATCATTCACCATGTATTCGCAGCGGAAGAAGTTCGGGATACTGGCGCAGACGTGGGCGCTGGCGAGGGTGCTGAGCGGACCATTGGGGTTGTGCGGTGCCACAAGCACGCCATACGCCTCAGCCATGGTGGCGATGCGTTTCATCTCCGAGGGGCCTCCGCAGCGAGTGATATCGGGCATGATCACATCGCAGATGTGCTTTTCCAGCACAGGCCGGAATCCATGGCGGGTATAATGGCGTTCCCCGACGCAGATCGAAACATTCGAGGGGAGGCGTTCGCGGAAGGCGCGCAAGGTGTCCGCGCTTTCCGGACCGGCCGGCTCCTCGTACCATGTCACCCCGAGGGGAGCGAGTCGCCCGGCCATTTTCACCGCGACCTCAAAGTTGAGCATCGCGTGGGTCTTGATCATCATGGCGAAATCGGGCCCCACCGCATCGCGCACGGCTTTCGTGACTTCGAACGCGCGATCCTGCTGGGCCGGAGTGAGCGTGAGATTGGTTTGGAGATCCTCGCCGTAAAGGTAGTTCGTATGGGCAAAGGGGTCGAACTTCAGCCCCGTGAAGCCGAGTTCCTTGACTCGCGCCGCCTGTAGCGCATAGGACTCCCCGTCGTGTCCTCCGCCGGTAAACCAGTAGTTGGCGTAGAGCTGGATTTGTGTGCGGAAGGCCCCGCCCAGCAGCTCGTAGCAAGGCACTCCAAGCACCTTGCCCTTGAGGTCCAGCAACGCCATGTCAAGGCCGCTGATGGCGCACATCGAGGCTCCGTAGGGGCCGATCCAATTGAGGTCACGGTAGAGCTTCGTCCAGATAAAATCCGTTCTCATAGGATCGAGCCCGACCACCCGCTCCCCGACATGGCGGGCGGCCGCCTCGATGATCGGGCTGCCCGGCCAGTTCGTGGCCTCGCCGACGCCGGTGTGGCCGGTGTCGGTGAAGACTTTCAGCA
>JBGSPC010000143.1:0-2441 GCA_041738805.1 Terrimicrobiaceae bacterium
CCAACTGTGGAGCACCGTTATTTGGACGTATAAAAATCAGGGGACGCGGACCCTGCCAAAGCAGAGCCATGTCTGTGTCGCGGAAAGGCACTTGCAGCGAGGCGCGGGCCAGCAAGCCTCGCCAGTCGAGGCTTTCCATGAGCGGGTCATTTTCAGCGACGGGTTCACCGGGGAGAAGGCTGAGAGATTTGGAAGGATCTTTCACAAACACGATCGCTGACCCTTTCGGCCACGCCGGATCGAGGGGATCGTATTCAGTAAATGTGAGATCCTGACCGCCGGAGACAACTGGCTCTGCCAAACGAACCAAACGATCAAACAATTCCCCCGAAACGGCCTGGATTCCCAGAGGTTTTTTGATGGGGATCACCAAGGGCAACACATCTTCAATCGGCAAGGCATCAGGCGGCAGTTCCAATGTCAGCTTCGAAGAGCCGGAGGGAAATTCCCCAACGATCTCTGCGATGCCATCCTGTGACACCGCGGTTTCCGTCCACTGCTCTGCTCCCCTCACCCGCCAGCGAATCGCCGCCCCGGGGTTTTGAGAAAAATCCCTCAGGATGGCCGTCCACTGATTTCCTTCCACCGTGCCGGAAAGAAAGGCCGCATTGTCAGACGGTTGCCCGCACGAGATCCAATCCACGCCCTCAGGAAGTTCGCCCTCCCCGGGCAGGTGGTCGGTGATGAGGACCACGGCTCCCTGAGCTCCCGCCGACCTCCTTGCCAGCATGAGGGCCTCCGAAAAATCATGAGCCCCCCGGGAAGGATTCCAATCTTTGCTCAATTGGTCCGCCACGTCAGAAGCCGATGAGCCTGCCGCCAACGGGGAAGCGTCCGTGCCCAGAACCCGGAATTCGAGATTCCCAGCGACGCTGGCAGCTGACGTCATGACCTGCTCGATCGCAAGGAGCGCTTCGTTGCGAAAGGCCGACATCGAAGCCGAATCATCCAAAACCACAACCACCTTGAGGCTGCTTGTGGGGTTGACCCATCGCGGGCCGGCAAGCACAAGGGCCAACACGATCACGGCAGCCAGTTGGACCCAGAGCGGCAGGGTCGTCCGAAGGGTTTGAATCCGCTGCCCTCCTTCCCGGGATTTGAGGACATCCCCGACCAAAAACAACGTGCTGGTCGTTACGGTCCGCGATTTTCGGCGAAGCAAATGAATGACCAGCACCGCCGGGATTCCAAGCAAAGCGAGTAGGCCCCAGGGATTGAGGAAAAAGAGATTCATGCCCGATTGTTACAAGTTGTTCACAATTTGCTAACACCCGTTGACAGGTTGTGTGAGGCGATGATAGCTTGGGCGCGTTCGAAAGGAAACTATGGAAATGCTTTTGGAACAACCCGTGCTGGTGCTGAACCGCCTTTGGCAGGCGGTGAATACCTGTTCTGTCCGACGGGCTTTTACTCTGCTGTATCAGGGTCATGCCCAAGTCGTGGCTCAGGACGGCTCAAACAATTTTCTGACGCATGATTTTCAGAGTTGGCGGGATTTGTCCCACGTGGAGCCCGAGGAGGAAATGATCAAAACGATCTCCCTCTCGGTAAGGATCCCGAGGGTCATCGTTCTTTTGCTCTTTGATCGCCTCCCCAAAAAAGAGGTCAAGTTCACGCGCCATAACGTCTTTGAGCGCGATTCGAACACGTGTCAGTATTGCGGAATCACGTTTGAGCGCACGGATTTGAATCTGGATCACGTCCTGCCCCGGGAAAAGGGAGGGCTGACCACCTGGGAAAACATTGTGTGTTCCTGCATCCCTTGCAATACCAAGAAAGGGAATCGCCTTCCCCATCAGGTCGGCATGCAACTCATTCGCAAGCCCAAGCGTCCGAAGTGGCGTCCCTTTGTCAACATCTCCGTCTCAAACCACTATCACGAAAGTTGGAAACACTTCCTTGATCTGGCTTACTGGAATGTTGAGCTGGGGGATGGTCAGGCGACGTAGAGCACTTATTCCGTCGAGGGACAGGGAGCCTGTTTCTTGATCCCGGGAAATCTGTTCTGAGTCCCTCCAGGATTGCGTGCTGTCACTCCAGCATCACAATGGCTTTCTGCCGGAGATGAGACGGATCAAAATCACGACGATCGC
Source organism: Terrimicrobiaceae bacterium (assembly GCA_041738805.1). Lineage (GTDB taxonomy): Bacteria > Verrucomicrobiota > Verrucomicrobiia > Chthoniobacterales > Terrimicrobiaceae > JAJTZA01. Next base: position 2,094 of record JBGSPC010000143.1, read on the forward strand.
GATGACCAGGAGAATATGGATAAACCCGCCGATGGTGTAGGAAGAAACCAGTCCGAGCAGCCAGAGAACGAGAAGGATGATGGCAATTGTGTAGAGCATAATTTGATTGGTTGTTTTTATGACTCCCTTTTGGAAGCACAAAATGAAATCGTGTGCGTTGCATGATTTGGATGTGTTTTTAATAAAAACGCGCTTGCATCCCGCATAAACCATTATACCGTTCATGTGAACGGTATGTTGATCAATGCGAAAAATTTTCATCTGACGCACGGAGGCTGTGAATGAGCAAAAAATCCTCCACCTCGACGCGGACGCCTTCTTTGCCTCGGTTGAGCAGGCGGCAGACCC
>JBGSPC010000147.1:0-8795 GCA_041738805.1 Terrimicrobiaceae bacterium
TCGTGCCCATCAAATATTTTGGAGGTCTGCTTGCTTTGGGAGCTGGTTTGGCCTTGGGACGTGAGGGTCCCACGATTCAGATGGGAGCAACGATTGGCTCGGAGTTGGCCAGGCGTTTTCATTGTGCTAGAGATGTCATGAGGGACCTGCAGGCAGCGCTGGGGGGAGCGGGCCTGGCTGTGGCCTTTAATGCGCCAGTGGGCGGCGCTCTATTTGTGTTTGAAGAAGTGGCCCATGCGTTCCGGTTGCGGCTTACGATGGTGACACTCCTCGGAACGGCCACCGCGATCACGGTGTCCAGGATGATGCTGGGGGAAGCGCCGGTGTTTGATGTTGCGCCGCTGGCCAGGGAGGCAAGCTGGACGTTGGTGGTTTATGCCATCTTTGGCGGACTGATGGGTGTGATGGGTGTTTTTTACAACCGGACGACGCTCTTTTTTATTACGGCGCTGGACCGGTTGAAGCCATGGCCGATCGAAATGCGCGCCGCGCTGGTTGGGACCATCGTGGGCGTGGTTGGCTGGTTTGCGCCGGGCCTTGTCGGGGATGGGGATGCTTTTTCCCAACAGATTCTGATGGGTGCCGTGCCTCTGGCCATATTGCCAGTGCTCGTCATCGTTCGCTGGCTGATTGGTCCGCTGAGTTATTCGGCGGGAACGCCTGGTGGGCTTTTTTCCCCGCTGCTTCTGGTGGGAGCCGCCTTGGGAGCCTTGTTTGTGGGCGGTTTTAATGCCATGGCTCCCCCGGATTACGCACTTTCCGTCGTGGCTTTCGGCGTGGTGGGAATGACGGCCTTTTTTACGGGAATTGTGCGGGCCCCTTTGACGGGTATCATTCTCATCGCAGAGATGACATCAACCACCACCCTGATGATCCCGATGTTGATCGCGGCATTTGCTGCCATGCTGAGCGCTACGCTGATGAGGGGAGAGCCCATCTATGACACCCTGCGCGCGAGGATGTTGGCAATGCTTCGCCGGCCATGAGTTCGTCATCCTCTCCCATGACCAGCCACGTTCTTCAGGCGCCCTTGCTTCTGCGATCAGGAATTGTGATTGGTCGCGCTGATGACGCGGACCTTTGTTTGGCAGATCCTTCGGTGAGCCGCCGCCATGCAAAAATTGAGAACGAAGCGGGTGCCTGGGTGGTGGAAGATTTGTCTTCACGGAGTGGCACGTATTTGAATGGACATCTTTTCCGCCGCGAAAAAATGGTGGTCGGAGATTTGCTGGGGATCGGGCCATTTCATCTGCGGTTTGACGGCAAAGCACTTGTTCAAACGGAGGGTGCGGCGGGGGCCGCTCTCACCGCGCAGGATTTGGTCACAGAACGAGGCGGCATCCGGCTGTTGAATTCTGTGTCGTTGCAGGTGGATCCGGGTCAGTTTGTGGGGATCCTCGGACCCAGTGGTGCCGGCAAATCGACCTTGCTGGATGCCTTGTGCGGGTTGCGTCCTGCGGATGCAGGAACCGTGATGGTGGACGGCATCCGGCTTTATGAGCGGATGGATGAACTGCGCGAGCATCTCGGATACGTGCCGCAGGATGATATCGTTCCAGCCGAGCTGATGGTGGAGGATGCGCTGATTTACAGTGCCCGCCTCCGCCTGCCGCAGGGAACACCGATGGATCAGATCCGGTTGCTGGTGCATCAGACCGCAACCCGCGTGGGTCTGGGTGAGCGTCTGCGAACACCCGTGGGAAAACTCTCCGGCGGCCAACGCAAAAGAGTGGGCGTGGCCGCGGAATTGCTGGGCCGTCCTCGGTTGCTATTCCTCGATGAACCCACCTCGGGCCTCGATCCCGCGACCGAACACCGGATGATGGAAACGCTGCGCGAACTGTCAGCCCATGCCTGCACAATTCTTTGCACGACCCACGTGGTTCAAAATGCCCATCTCTTTGACCGGTTGGCAGTGATGCAAGCGGGGCACTTGGTGTTTTTTGGACCCCCCGGCGATGCGGCCGCGCATTTTGGCGTGAACGATCTCGGAGCTTTGTACCGCCGGCTTGAAGAGCCTGTGGATTTGGAATTAAAAGCTGCCGGGGCCCCGGTTGTGATGGCGTCCCTGCGGGACGTCGCAGTGGAGAAAAACCAGCAAGAAGGTTTTTCTCCTCTGATTCTGAAGACAGCCCTTCAACACAAACGCTCCACCGCGCTGCCGATTCTGATGGCCCGCCAAGCGGCAATCCTCTTCGCTGACCGGAAGAATCTTGCTCTGCTTCTTGGCCAACCGGTGTTGATCGCGCTGCTCGTGACCTGGGTCAGTCGGGATGCGTCGCTGATTCTGTTTTTTGCTTATGTGGCCACCCTGTGGTTTGGCTGCGGAAACGCCGCCCAAGAAATTGTGCGCGAAGTCCCCATGTTTCGAAGAGAGCGGCTCATCGGCCTTGGGCGCATGCCCTATCTTGCTTCCAAGTTTTTGTCCCTCTCCGCCCTCACCATCGCCCAGGCGGTTCTTATGTATGGTGTCATGCAAGCCTGCACGCAAGGCATTGGAGGCAGCGCCTTCTGGCAAATTGCAGCGCTGATGATGGCCGCCCTGGCGTCTGTGGCCATCGGTCTCGCCATCTCCGCGTGGGCCCGCACGGTGTTGCAGGCCGTGATGCTTGTGCCGCTGGTCCTGATTCCACAAATTCTGTTTGCCGGTTTCATGCCCCCTGCCGGCGATTTCAAACCCGGCCCATTGGCTGTCTCCCGGGCCATGCCCAGCGCGTCCGCCCAATCCGTCATGGATGTCTCGCTTTTCTGGAAAAAAACCATCACCGGCTCCCTGCGTGTGGATTTTCCATCCACCTTCTCCAACCTGAACCGCGACCGCTCGCTCAAAAACGGCATGGTCTTTGCCAACCCGCAGCCTGCCCTTGTGGGATTGGGGGTTCTCGCGGGTTGGACCATGGCTGGTTTACTGGCGTCTTTGTTTTTCCTCAAAAGCAAGGAACGCGGCTGAGCCCCGGGAATTATCACGAAATTGTCACAATTGGCGGCTTTGCGTTTGGGAACAAATTGTGAATAACTCCGGAAAAACCGGAGTTTCATGACAAAATCTTATCGCACAGGCTGGATTTCGGACGTGCATCTTGGCACACGTGGCTGCCAGGCCGAGGCTCTGTTGGATTTTCTCAAGGATGCGGAATTTGAGACCCTTTATCTGGTGGGGGATTTGATTGATATCTGGGCGTTGCGTCGTGGGATTTATTGGCCGCAGGCTCACAATGACGTGATTCAAAAGCTCCTGCGCAAAGCGCGCAAAGGGACCGAGACAATCTATATCATCGGAAACCACGATGAATTCCTGAGCCGGTTTTTCGGAATGTATGGAGGGATTGCGATACAAAAAAATGCCATTCACCTCTGTGCTGACGGAAAAAAGATGTTGGTGATGCACGGTCATGAATTGGACACCGTGGTTCAAAACCTCGGCTGGCTCGCCCATGTGGGGGATATTGGATATTCGATCTTAATGCGCTTCAACGGGCTCGTGAATTTTGTGCGCCGCCTCTTCGGCAAGGGACACTGGTCATTGAGCGCCTATGTCAAAGCCGAGGTCAAAAACGTGGTGAGCTTTATCGGCCAATTTGAAGAGGCTGTTGTGAAGTACGCGCGGGATTTTGATGTGGATGCGGTGCTGTGCGGCCACATTCACACGGCCGCCGTGCGGGATATCGAGGGGGTCAGCTACTTCAACACGGGGGACTGGGTCGAGAGCTGCACGGCCATGGTGGAGCACTATGACGGACGCATCGAACTCCTCAAACACGTGCCACCCCCCATAAAACCAGAGATTCCGGCGGAGATCTATGAGGAACGCCCTGCTCTAACCTCACCGGAGGAGTTGGTGGTTGCCCGAATTTTTGACAAACCGCCCGTACGTGCCTAAGCTCGCGTCATGGTTAAAAAACTCCTCCACACGCGCTACAGGGTTTCGGATTTGGAAAAGACGGTTCATTTTTACAAAGACGTTTTGGGGCTGGAAGAGGTGCGGCGCTCGGTCAGCGGGCGGGGTTCCCAGCTGGTGTTTTTCAAAGCGCCCGGCAGCGAGGAACTCATCGAAATCTGCAAATTTGATGAGAGTGGTCCGGTGCAGGTCGGACCGGATCTGACCCATCTGGCCTTCGAAGTTGAGGATATTGCCGCCTTTGCCGAGCACTCCACAAAATTGGGTTACCCCCTCAGCGATGGCCCGCATCATTCCTCCAACGGTTCCGCCATCGCATTTATTGATGCACCGGAAGGCTACGAAGTCGAGTTGATCCAGCCGGCCAAAAAATCCTGATTCTTTCGCCTGACGACTTGTTTCCCCCGGCAAGCGATGGCAACATCATCCTCTATGAAGTATCGTACGTTTCGAGGCACGGATTTGAAAGTGAGCGAGGTCGGATTCGGCCTCTGGACGGTCTCCACCGGTTGGTGGGGTCAATACACTGACGAAGAAGCCGTGGCATTGATGCGCAAAGCGCTGGATCTGGGAATCACCCTCTTTGATGCAGCAGACACGTATGGGAACGGACGCAGCGAGGAACTCATTGCCAAGGCCTTCGGAAAACAACGTGAAGAGATCGTGATTGCCACCAAGGTGGGTTATGATTTTGTGAATCACGGTGACGAGCGGCGGGGCCAGCGCGAAATCCCGCAGGATTTCAGCCCGGCGAACATCCGTCATGCCACCGATGCGGCCCTTGCCCGGCTGCAAACTGAGCGGATTGACCTTTTGCAACTCCACAACATCCACATGGAGCAGGTTGAGGAGGATGCCATTTGGGAAACGCTGGAAGATTTGAGGGCCGAAGGAAAAATCCGTCACTACGGCGTGGCTCTTGGACCGGCCATTGGGTGGTTGGGTGAAGGCGTGGCCGCGGTCCGCCGGCGCAAGCCCACCGTCCTTCAACATATTTATAATCTGCTGGAGCAACATCCCGGCAAAGCCATTCACGAAGCAGCCCGCGAGTGCGGGGCCGGAACCCAATTCCTTATCCGGGTTCCCCACTCCTCGGGGATGCTGGAAGGCAAATACACGGCCGAGACCGTTTTCCCTCCCAATGATCACCGGAACCACCGCCCGAAATCGTGGTTGCTCAACGGGGTTAAAAAAATTGACCAGCTTCGCTTCCTGGAAAACGGGCGAACCCTTGGTCAAGCGGCGATCCAGTGGTTGCTGGCGGATGACCGCACAGCCTCGGTGTTGCCGAATATTTACAATGTCGGGCAGCTTGAAGAATTTGCTGCGGCTTCCCACGCTCCGGCGCTTTCGCAGCAGGACCTGGAGCGCATTCAGGACCTGGTTGCCGCGAATTTCGGGCTCGATCCGGAGGAGCCAAAATTCAAAGGCACGATGGACCTGCCCGCCGTGGTGTGAGACGTTTCGCGAGACTGGTCCTCCAAAAACGGCTCCGGGCCCGCCGGCGGGCCGCGCCGAAGTTTTCCCCCCGTGTCATTATTTTTGATTTTGATGGCACCATTGGGGACACGTTGGAGATCGGCTTGGAAATCATGAATCAGCTGGCCGGGGAATTTGGATTTCGCAGACTGGAAGGGGATGACATTGCCAAAGCCCGGAACATGCGAACGGTTCAGCTCCTGAAATTTTTGGAGGTGCCGACCCGCAAGCTGCGAAAAATTTCCATGCGGGGAACAGCCGAACTCCGCGGGAGAATGCGCGAGATCCAGCCACTCCCCGGAGTCCCGGAAGTGATTCGGGAACTCCACACACGCGGATACCAACTAGGAATCGTGACCTCAAACACGGCCGAAAATGTCCGCATTTTTCTCAGTCATCATCATCTCGAAATCTTTGACTTTATCCGAAGCTCTTCCAAACTGCTTGGCAAGGCCCGCGAAATCCGCAAGGCGCTCAAGGAGATTGGCGCCGCCCGGCATGAGGTCCTTTTTATCGGCGATGAAACCCGGGATATTGAGGCCTGTCAGAAAGTCAAAATCCGCATTGCTGCCGTGGAGTGGGGGTACAACAGCCCCGAGTCTCTGACCTCTCTTAAGCCGCAGTATCAGTTCTCCAAACCCGAAGCCCTCCTTGCCCTTCTCCCCTCACTCAATGACACTGAAAAAAACCCATGAAGAATTTTTTCATTTCACCGGCCATGAGATTGGCTTCACACGTTGACTTTGTGACATGGGTCTCCTAATCCTCTTGAACCGCCGTTTTCTCCAGTGACACCCAACGAAGATTATATTGTCGAAATCCTGCAAGATGTGGGCCTCATCACCCGGGCTCAAGCCATCGATGCCCGTGACCGGGCTCAAGTCGGCGGGGTTCTTAAAACCCTGATCGAAGACGGGCACATCACCCAGGAAGATGTGGCCCGCACTTTGGCAGCTCAGAACGGGATGGAATTTCTGGACCTCGCGACAGTGGTTCCGTCCCCGGATGTGATCGAGACCATGTCCTTGGAGAATGCCCGTCGCTATCGTGCTGTGCCGACTCAAATCCGTGACGGTGTGCTCATAGTGGCCATCAGCGACCCGATGGACATGGAGGCTGCGGATGCCCTTTCCTTTATCCTGAACCGCGACACCGAGTATGTGTGCGCCACGCCGGATGCCATTGACAAAGCGATTGCGGACTTTTACGGCACGGGCGAGGTCGAGGGTGGCGGCGGGGACGAAATGTTGATGTCCGAGGGTCTCCTCGAGGGCGAGGCCACCGAGGGCGATGCCCCCATCATCAAGATGGTGTCGATGTTGCTGCTTGAGGCCTACAACAACCGCGCAAGCGACATCCATCTGGAACCCCTTGAGAAAAAATTCCGCGTGAGGTTCCGGATCGACGGCGTGCTCCAGGAAATGCCTGCCCCGCCAAGAAAGCTTCATTCCGCAATTATCAGCCGACTGAAAATCATGTCGGGCTCGATGAGCATCGCGGAAAAACGGTTGCCACAAGATGGCCGCATCCAGGTGAAGCTTGGTCAAAAAGCCATCGATCTGCGGGTGTCCAGCATCCCCACCGTGAGTGGCGAGAGCATCGTCATGCGTATTCTGGACAAAACCGCGCTCATGCTCGGGTTGCCGGATCTCGGGTTTCTCAGCGATGATCAGGCCAAGTTTGAGCGGTTGATCAATCTTCCGGATGGAATCCTGCTTGTGACGGGTCCGACAGGGTCAGGCAAAACGACCACGCTTTACGCCTGCCTTCATTACATGAACAAGCCCGACCGGAAAATTATCACGGTTGAGGAACCGGTCGAGTATCAGTTGAGCGGAATCAATCAGGTGCCCGTCAATGCCGATATCGGGATGTCCTTTCCGGCGGCGCTGCGTTCCATTTTGCGACAGGCTCCGAACATCATCATGATTGGTGAGATTCGCGACATGGAGACAGCCAGCATCGCGATCAACGCCTCGCTCACCGGTCACCTGGTGCTTTCCACGCTTCACACCAACGATGCTCCCAGCGCGGTGGCCCGATTGGTGGATATCGGGATCAAACCCTTTCTGGTTTCCAGTTCGGTGCGGGCCGTGATTGCCCAGCGGTTGGTTCGCAAATTGTGTCTCAAATGCCGTCAGGTGAGTGAGCTCAGCGAATACGAAGCCAAAGCGCTCCAGATCGATGCCCGCCAGCTTTCCGAAGCCAACATCATGATGCCCCAGGGCTGCGAGGTTTGCCGCGGCAAAGGATTCAAGGGCCGGATGGGTATCTTCGAGATTTTCCAGGTGGACGATGAGGTCCGTCACATGGTCAACAACAACGCGACCACCATCCAACTGCGCGCAAGAGCCCGCGAACTTGGCATGCGCACCCTTCGTGAGGATGGTGTCCGCAAAGTTCTCGCAGGGACCACCACCGCGGAGGAGGTCATCACAACCACCATGAGCGACGCCGCTTAAGCAAATCCGACAATGGACGCAAAACAAGTTACTGACATTTTTTTGGAGTTGGGATGGCTGACGCCCGAGGTCGCCCAGGCCTGTATCAAAGAAAACCAGACCACAGAAAAAGCCATCGAGAAGGTGCTCGTGGATAGCGGGGTCCTCACCATCGAGCAATTTTGTCAGGGCCTTGCCGAGTCTCTTGGGACCGACGCGGCGGACCTCAATGTTTTTGCCGCCACATCGGATATTCTTCACCTGATTCCAGCCGGGCTGGCCCGATTGCACGGGGCCCTCCCCGTGGGAGCTTCAGGAAACACGATCTACGTTTGTTTTATTGATCCCTTTGACTCCCAGGGGGCTGAGGATTTGCGTTTCGCCCTGAACCGCGAAATCCAACCCATGATCGGTTGGCCGGAGAGCGTGCGGAATATCATCCGCGAGCATTACGGCTCGGAAGTCACCAGCATGGAGGACGTGCTGAGGCAGCTCTCCGACAGCACCGAGGTGACCCTTGCCGAGGGGGGCGAGGATGAGTTCAATGCCCAACTGGCTGCTCAGGAAGCCAACGCCGCTCCCATTATCCGCTTTGTGGATCTGATTCTGGATAAGGCCATCGCCGCACGGGCCAGTGATATTCATTTTGAACCGTTCGAGGCGGAATTCAAAATCCGTTATCGCGTTGATGGTGCCCTTTACGAAATGGACCCGCCGCCGCGACACCTCGCACTTCCGGTTATTTCGCGTGTGAAAGTCATGGCGAATCTGAACATCGCCGAGCGCCGGTTGCCTCAGGATGGACGGATTCAGAGAACGGTGGCCGGGACCCAGATCGACATGCGTGTTTCAACGCTGCCAACGGCCTTTGGCGAAAGCGTGGTGCTTCGTGTGCTGGACCGTTCCAACGTCAATCTGGAACTCGAAAGCCTCGGGATGCCGGAATACATTTACGATTATATTCTTGGCGTCATTGA
>JBGSPC010000155.1:0-2173 GCA_041738805.1 Terrimicrobiaceae bacterium
ACACGCCGGCGCAGTATTCTAAATAAATCACAAAACAAGGGAGGAAATAAGTATGGTGCATCCACTGATTTCGAAGGTTGAAGAGAAGGTAAAGAACAATCCAGTGATCATTTTTATGAAAGGTACACCTGAGTCGCCGCAGTGCGGGTTTTCTGCAAAATCCTGCGAAATACTCAAGGCAGCCGGTGTGGAAAAGCTTGCGTCGGTAGATTTGCTCTCTGACGATCCGCTTTGGGAAGCTCTCGAAGAGTACACAAAGTGGCCAACAGCCCCACAGATATTTATTCAAGGAAAGTTCATTGGGGGCTGCGACATCGTGACCGAGATGTACGAGCGCGGTGAGTTGCAAACACTCTTGAAGGGTTAGCGCACGCAGATCCACTTGAAAGGAGGTTAGCATGGTGCTCGTAACAGATAAGGCAGTGAGCGAAATCAAAAGAATCCAGTCGTCGGAGACCAGTAGAGAAGGAAGCATTCTGCGTGTCACGGTCGTTGGCGGCGGATGTTCAGGCTTGAGCTACAAGTTGGACTTTGATCGGAATGCACTTGGCCCCGAGGACAAGGTGTTTGAGAAGAATGGCGTGAGGGTCGTCATCGACCCGAATTCGCTTCTTCACGTGGTCGGAATGGAACTGGACTTCACGGATGGCTTGGAAGGTAGAGGCTTCGTCTTCACGAATCCAAACGCGAAGAGAACTTGCGGGTGCGGAACGAGTTTCGCGGTTTGAGAAAGGATTAAAATGGCGTTTTGGAATAAGCAAAAAAAGGAGCAACCTGCCCATAAAGAGGCCACCGAGGCGCGCCTCGCGGAGGGGCCGCTCCCTGCCGCCACCCCTGTATCTGCGAATCCCGCTCCGTCGGCAAAGACCACTCATGGCAGTCTCGCGGATATTAAAAACATCATCGCGATCGCCAGCGGAAAAGGGGGCGTAGGTAAATCTACGGTAGCCACGAATCTCGCTGTAGCCTTGAAATACTACGGAGCCACTGTCGGCCTCATGGATGCCGATATTTACGGCCCAAGTCAGCCTGCCATGTTAGGAGCGCGTGACGAGCGCGCCAATACTACCGAGAGTCAGATTCTTCCTTTGAACAGGCACGGCGTCGGATTTGTCTCGATGGGTCTCATGATGGGGAATGATGGTCCTGTTGTTTGGCGCGCGCCGATGGCGATGAAGATGGTCCACCAGTTTCTCGAAAATGTCGCTTGGGGGCATCTCGACTACCTGCTCATTGATCTTCCGCCTGGAACGGGTGATGTCCAACTCACCTTGGCGCAACAAGCGTCACTCTCCGGAGCGGTGATCGTGACGACCCCACAAGACGTCGCCCTTGGTATTGCGAAGAAGGGCCTGCAGATGTTTACTCAATTGAATGTGCCGATTCTTGGGATCATCGAGAATATGAGCGGTTTTCTCTGTGGCCATTGCGGGGAAGAAACCGCGATCTTCAAGGATGGGGGCGGACGCAGGATGGCGGAGGAGCTCGGGGTACCTTTTCTAGGTTCAATCCCGCTGGATCCCGAGATCATGGCAAGCGGAGATGACGGGCGACCGCTCCTTTCCGGGAACACGACCTCACGGGCGGCACAGGCCTATCTAAAGTTGGCCGAGGCGTTCCAGGAACAGGTGAAGAGGGTCAATGGGGCGAAGGAAATGGTTGAGCCAGAGAAGATCGAGCTGAGTCCTTCGGGCGAACTCCAAGTCATGTGGCCAGATGGCCACCCAGGCATCCACAAAGCCTATTTTCTTCGGACGAGTTGCGCGTGTGCAGCATGCATTGATGAAAACTCTGGGAAAAAAATCCTGGATCACAAGCGCGTGCCGCTCGATATCCGGCTCACGGGTTTCGCCCCTATGGGACGGTACGCGGTGTCCGCTCAGTTTTCGGATGGACATCGTACCGGGATTTACCCTTTCAAGAAGCTTCGGGAACTCTGCGAGTGCGAAGCTTGTCTGAGCAAGAAGGGGGGAAAGGCGATGTCCTTCTCGGTGTAACCCTTGGGAAGCATATCCTAAAAATTACGTATGGCAGATAAGATTAAGAAATGGATGGATAATATAAGCGGACGGTTCTACGTCGATGACCAGTGCATCGACTGCGACGCCTGCCGAACGGAAGCTCCTGATAATTATCGCCGCCAGGACGAAAGTGGCTACTCGTACGTTTACAA
>JBGSPC010000255.1:0-13191 GCA_041738805.1 Terrimicrobiaceae bacterium
TGGGCTTGAAATTCAAAAACGTCCTGCTTACAGTCTGTCATAGCGATATTGGGTTTGGTTATTGATTGAACACCTTCAACCATAACGGCTTACGCCGCCAATGTCGCTATTTTTATGCTCTCTTATGAGATATTCGGGTTAACCCCTTGGGCTTGCAATTCATCGACGGGAACGTCCGCAAAATCTTGCGGTATCTTGAACAACTCGACGGCCCGCTCGTTTTGGAGGGTCACATGGCCGTTTTGATCCACCACAACCGTGGCATCAAGGGAGGAACCCACCTGGGCCTCCAGAAAGGCTGTTTTTCTCAGCATTTCCTGCTCGGTCCTTTTGCGCTCAGTGATGTTCTGAATCTGGGCGATGAAATAGAGCGGCTGGCCCTGGTCATCACGAGCTAGCGAAACATTAATCAAGACCGGCACCAAATGATGGTCGGCATGAATATAGCGTTTTTCCATCTGTGAATCCGTGATCTCCCCGGCAAGCAGCCGGCGCATATTTTCCAGATCGAGCTCAAGATCCTCAGGGTGAGTGATTTCTTGAAACGTGCGGCAAAGCAACTCCGTTTCCGAGTATCCGACCACATCGCAAAGAGAACAATTGGCCTTCAGCCACCGGCCTTCCGGAGAAACAAGGGCCATGCCAATCGGGGCCTGCTCGAAGGCCCCGGCGAATCTTGCCTCGCTCCGTCGCAATGCCTCTTCCGCTTGCTTGCGGGTGGTGATGTCACGCTGGATGCCGATAAAACGCAGGGGCTGTCCTTCGGCTCCGGGAATCGGGGAGATGGAAAGATCGTTCCAGAAGGGTTCTCCCCCTTTGCGGTAATTGAGAATCTCTCCTTCAAAAGGCTGGACCGCATTCAAAGCGACCCGCATTTTCAGGATGGTCGCCGGATCGGTCCCGGGGCCTTGCAGGAAGGAGCAATTCTGCCCCATGACCTCACTTTCTGAATAACCGGTGAGCTGCGTGAAGCTCGTGTTCGCATAGATGATCCGGCGGTTTTCATCTGTGATCAGTGCGCCTTGGGAGACGGCATTCAGCACAATTTCGCGTAACCGCAGGGCCTCCGTGGCCGCCTTGCGCTCCTTGCGAAGGCGATTCTCATCCAAGGCATGTTGGATGGCCGACCCGAGGCGTGTGAGCCGGTCTTTTAAAAGATAATCTGTTGCGCCCTGCTTCATGGCCTGCACGGCGGTCTCTTCACCAATCGTTCCCGAGATGAGGATAAAAGGAATATCGAGGCCGCTTTTTTTCAGCAGCTCGAGAGCGCGGGTGCCGTTAAACTGCGGCATTTCAAAGTCCGAAAGAATAAGATCAAGTCCCTCATGAAGGTGTTTGAGAAAATCCGCTTCGTTGTCGACCCTGATCCAATCAGGCTCAATCCCTGCACGACAGAGTTCCCGCAGCATGAGCTCCGTATCGAGAGGATTGTCCTCCAGCACCAGAATGTTCAGTGGTGGCGTCATGTTTATCCCTTGGATTGGGGTGGTTGGTTGCGGAGCAACCAATAAAGGCCCAGTTCTTGCACGGTTTGGGAAAATTGCTCGAAGCCCACCGGTTTGACAATAAAGCTGTTCACTCCGAGCCCGTAACTTTCGATGATGTCGCTTTGCTCCTGCGAGGATGTCAGAACAACAACCGGTATTATCCTCGTGCGTGGGTCGCCTTTGATACGGCGGAGGACTTCCAGACCGCTCACTTTGGGTAGCTTGAGGTCGAGCAGGATCAGCCTGAGATTATTTATCGCTTTTCTTCCAATGTGCGGCCCCTGACAAAACAGAAAGTCCAGTGCTTCCTCACCATCGCGTGCCACGTGCATTCGCTCGGCCAAGTTCAGTTTTCTCAATGCGCGTAGGGCCAATTCAAGATCCTGCGGGTTATCCTCCACGAGCAGAAGTTCGACGTGATTGGTTTCGATCATGGGGTGGCCTCGCCTTCCAGAGTGAAGTAGAATGTGGCGCCTCCGTCCTCGACGGCCTCAGCCCAAATACGGCCTCCATGCCGGTGGATGATGCGCTGGCAGATGGCAAGGCCGACGCCAGTGCCTTCGTAATCTTCCGCACGGTGAAGTCGTTGAAAAACTCCAAAAAGTTTGTCCACATAGCGCATGTCGAAGCCTGTGCCGTTGTCACGAACAAAGAAGGCGGTATTCCCGTTTTCCTGCATGCTGCCGACTTCGATGATTGCGCGTTCACTTTTGCGGGTATATTTCAGCGCATTGGCAAGGAGATTGATCCAAACCTGTTTTAACAAGGCTGGATCCCCATAGCTGTCAGGCAGATCGGCTATTTGGATCTCAATATCGCGATCTTTTCGAAAACCGCCTAATCCCTCCAAGGCCGAGCGCACAAGGTTTGCTGTGGCGAAGGTTTGTTTCTTCACGAGTTCCCGGCTCAGTCGTGAAAACTTTAGCAAATCATCGATCAACGCGCCCATCTGATGTGCTCCGGCCCGAATGGTTCGCAAGTATCGCTCCCCGTCACCCGCTAATTGTGGCCCGTAATCTTCAAGCACCGCCTGCGAATACCCATCAATGGCCCGCAGGGGCGCGCGCAGATCATGGGAAACCGAGTAGGAAAACGCTTCCAATTCCTGATTGGCTGTCTCGAGTTGTGCCGTGCGCTCGACCACCCGTTGCTCCAACATGGCATTCAATTCACGGACGGCTTCCTCGGCCTTCCGCCGGATCGTCACGTCACGGATGTTGCATTGAACCACTTTTTCCCCTTCGACCAAATACACATTGCTGACGAACTCCACGTCAATTTTCTGTCCGGCAGCGGTCTCCAAAGGGAGATGTTCGTATCGCACATATTCGTTCGCCCGCAGCTCCTCGAACATCGCTTCATTGGCTTGCACGTCTTTGAAGAATCCCAATTCCCAAACGGCTTTCCCAAGAAACTCAGCGTGCGAAAACCCGAGAAGATTGACCAGGAAGGGATTGGCATCCACCACCATTCCGGTTTCTGCGTCGAGGATCAGAATGCCGTCCTTGGCTGTCTCAAAGAGCCGCCGGTAACGGACTTCCGATTTTTTTAAGGCAAGCCCGATCCGCTTTTCCTCAGTGATATCCCGGCGGATGTTCAAGACACAGAGCTCGTTGTTCAGCGTCACCATGCGGGATGAGAGTTTAAAGACCACTTCGCGCTCATCCCTCATTCGGAAGGTGGCCTCGCGGTCGACACACGCCCCTTCTGCACGGAGCGCCTGAACAAACTCAAGCCGCTCCTCCTCATTCGCCCACGAGGAATAGTCGTCACACGTTTTGCCAATCACGTCGTCAGGGCTGGTTTTCCAAAGGCGGCAAAACGCATCATTGACCTTGATCAATGTGCCGTCCGAAGCGCGAGCCAGAGACACACAGTCCGGACTCGACCAAAAGACCGTTGAGAGCATTTCCTCGCTCTCACGCAGAGAATCCGGCTCCTGCTCGTGTTTTTGTGAGATTGGGGGCGACATTTGGATGGTTGCGGGGAGGGCGACCTCGCAACGAACCTGTTTTTAGTTAGCCCTTGCGAGCTATCTCCACGCGAGGCAACATCGGCCGAATCTCCCTCGTCCTCTATGGGGTATAGTCCCCATAAGAACCAAGCCGCTCGGATGGACCCTCCCCATTATAAATACTGGGGAGGCGCGGCAAATGCCGGTGCTTTAAGCCTTCAAGCCTTTGGGAAACTCGATCCTGCCGCGATCCTTCAATGCCACCAGCACTTTTTCAACGCGGTGAACCACATCCGTGGTTTTCTGACGTGGCAACATATCATCCGCCAACTGCCATAGCTCATCCAACTGCTTGCGGAGATCACTGACTTTATGAGTGGCAGAGTTACGGGTCTCAATCAGCATTTCATGGGCAATTCCGGCCAGCGAGCAGGCCGTGGGTAAGTGGGTTGTGATAAGTTTTTTCATTCGTTTATGTGAAGCAAACCTCAACCTGTTCTGCCTTTCTGTCAAACGGGGCCGCACAGCACGGGTATGTTCCCATGACGACCCTGCGGAAAATCAAGGACTCGCGGGTGTGATTACAAATGGGGAGTGCCAAGGGCACGAAATTCAAGAGCCAGGGTCGCAGGCCCTAGATTTTTTCAGGGATGGGTATGGCGGCCTGAAGGGTCGCGACCTGAAACACCTGACCACGCGCCTGATCTGAATCGCGACCCTTCAGGCCGCTGTCGGTAAATGACGGTCCCACCCAGCCCTCACCGGGCTGGGCTGTTGAATGCTGCACCGTTGGTGCTTTCCATCGCGACCTCACCCACTTATAATCACACCAAGGAATCGCTCCGACCAGCAATCGGGCTTGCGGCCCGGGGCAGAAGAGAGTCCTTTATGGCTGTGATGATCCTGCTGACAACACTCAACGCCCGCTATATCCATGCCGCTTTTGGCTTGCGGTATTTGCATGCCAACATGGGGGAGTTGAAGAATCAATGCGAGATCGTTGAGTTTGATATCAATCAACGCCCGCTTGAGATCGTGGAGAAACTATTGGCCCGCAAGCCCCGCATCATTGGGATCGGAGTTTATATTTGGAATGTTCGGGAATCCCAGGAAGTGGTTTCGTTGATCAAACGCCTTGCACCGGAAGTCTGTGTCGTGCTTGGCGGACCCGAGGTCAGTCACGAGTCCGGGGACCAACCCATCGTAAAGCTTGCAGATTATACCATCACCGGCGAAGCCGATCTGGCCTTTGCCGAATTCTGCCGTCTGTGGCTGAAGGGCACACCACCTGCCAACCCGCTGATCCGTGCGACGCTGCCTCCGCTGGAGGAGATCGTCCTGCCTTACGAGGAGTATCGTGAGGAGGATGTTGCTCACCGCGTGATTTATGTGGAGGCCTCACGGGGCTGCCCGTTCACCTGCGAATTCTGCCTGTCCTCGCTTGACACCCCGGTTCGACAATTTGAGTTGGAGCCTTTTCTCAGTTCACTCGAGGACCTGCTCAAACGCGGGGTGCGTCAGTTCAAATTTGTGGATCGCACATTCAATTTGAACCTCAAAACCAGTGCGGCGATTTTACAGTTCTTCCTCGACCGTTATGAACCCGGCTTGTTTGTGCATTTCGAGATGGTGCCGGACCGCTTGCCCGGAGCCTTGCGCGAGTTGATTGTGAAATTCCCGCCTGGCTCATTGCAATTTGAAGTGGGAATCCAGACCTTTAATCCGGAGGTGGCGGCCCTGATCAGCCGCCGGCAAAATTACACGCGCCTTGCAGAAAACCTGACCTTTCTCCGCGAAAAAACCGGAGTCCATGTGCACGCCGATCTCATTTTCGGGCTGCCGGGAGAAACGCTTGAGAGTTTTGGCGATGGCTTCGATCAACTCGTGCGCATTGGGCCACAGGAAATCCAGGTCGGTATTTTGAAGCGGCTGCGCGGGACACCGATTATCAGGCACGATGTCGAGTGGGGGATGGTTTATTCCGATCGCCCGCCCTACGAAGTTCTGCGCACGAAGCTGATCGATTTTGAGACGATGCAGCAGGTCCGGCGGTTTGCGCGCTTTTGGGATCTGGTGGGCAACAGCGGCAATTTTCCACGCACGCTCGCCGCGCTTTGGGGAAATGGTGCTTCGCCGTTTCAGGAATTCCTCGCCTTCAGCGACTGGGGCCATCTCACCCTCGGCCGCACGCATGCCATTCCCCTGAACACCCTCGCAGAATTGCTTCGCCGCTATTTGTGCGAGGTCCGGGAGAAACCCCTCGGGATCATCGACGGCCTCTTGCGGGAGGACTACGCCGCAGCCGGTCGCAACGATCTCCCCAAATGGCTCCGGCGCGAGGGGGAAAAAATCGGTGCCTCCCGCCCGCTCAAAGACAAATTGCTGCCAAAACGCCAAGCGCTCCGGGCCACCCCAGCCGTTTAAGACAAAGGGGCCGAGTCATTTTCTTGGCCACAGGACTGGACAAGAGGAAGAGATGTCAGTATGACAACTCGCTGTGTCTGACCCATCCCCCAAAGATTTCACCCCCGAGTCCGCGTCGCCGACTGATATCGCGCCGCTTGGCCGGGACGGAAGCAAACCACCCCACGAGCGAACCGCTGAAGAGGAAGCCGGGGCGGTGCCCTGGGAAGCCATTGCCGGGGATCCCGCGTTTAAAGAACTCCTGATCGCGAAAGCCAAATTTGTCGCGCCCATGACCGTGTTTTTCGTGATTTATTATTTCACCCTGCCCGTGCTGGTGGGGTGGTTTCCTGAGATGATGTCACGCGAAGTCTGGGGAGCTGTGAACTGGGCTTATCTCTTTGCGTTGTCCCAGTTTTTTATGGCGTGGATTGTGGCCTTCCTTTATGTGGCCGTTGCGACAGGCTGGGATAAACGCGTCTCTGAAATTCTCGGGAGGTTTGGACGCTTATGATCTTTTTGGCACAATCAGGCGGGCTGCCGGGTGGAACCGCCCTTTGGATGTTTCTTGCGTTTGTGGCAGCCACGCTGGTGATCACTTACTTCAGCGCAAAAAAATCGACAGGCTCAAGCGCCTATTTCGCGGCAGGCCGGCGGATCACGGGGTGGCAGAACGGGTTGGCGGTCGCGGGAGATTATATGAGCGCGGCGAGCTTTCTCGGCATCGCCGGCATGATTGCTCTGAACGGCTACGATGGATTTATGTACTCCGTCGGGTTTCTTGTCGCATACCTGACGGTGTTGCTCGTCGTCGCCGAACCCCTTCGCAATGCCGGCAAATACACGATGGCAGACATCCTGGCCTACCGTCTCCGGCCGCGGCCGGTGCGTGCCGCCGCCTCATTAAGCACTTTGACGGTTTCCATCTTTTATATGATTGCCCAGATGGTCGGAGCTGGAACGCTGGTCCGTCAGCTGATCCCCGGGGTGACCTATGAAGTTGCCGTGATCGGCGTCGGAATTTTGATGGTGGTTTATGTGGTCTTCGGGGGAATGTTGGCCACCACCTGGGTGCAAATCATCAAGGCAATCCTGCTCATGAGCGGAAGCCTCCTTCTCAGCGTTCTCGTCATGGCCAAATTCAATTTTGATGTGGGTCAATTTTTTGATTCCCTCAAATCCATTTCCTCCACCACAGCCACCGGAGAAACTGTCACTCGGAATTTTCTCACGCCCGGCTTGATCTTTAAAAACCCCTGGGACCAGATCTCCCTTGGCATGGCGCTTGTTTTTGGCACAGCGGGATTGCCGCATATTCTGATCCGGTTCTATACCGTCCCTGACGCCAAGACCGCCCGGTCCAGTGTGGTTTGGGCGATGGCGATCATTGGGCTGTTTTATATCATGACCACGTTTTTCGGGTTTGGTGCAGCCAGTCTTCTCGGACCCGACCACATCGCAGCCCATGGCGGAACCAACATGGCGGCTCCCGAACTGGCCAGAGTTCTTGGAGGAGAAGTCTTCTTTGCGTTTATCAGTGCCGTGGCCTTTGCCACCATCCTCGCGGTGGTGGCGGGTCTGACGATCAGTGCCAGCACCAGCTTTGCTCATGATTTCTTCACGAATGTGCTTCTCCACGGGAAAGAACACCGGCCGGGTGAAGAAGTCCGTGTCGCTCAGATCACCGCGTTTGTGGTGGGAGCCCTCTCCATTGGCATCGCCATCCTGCTCGGACCGAAAATCAATGTGGCCTTTCTTGTGGGGCTGGCCTTTGCTGTGGCCGCAAGCGCCAATCTACCGGTCATTCTTTTCTCGATTTTCTGGAAACGGTTTAACACCACAGGCGCCGTTGCTGGGCTGGCCTCAGGACTGATTTCCAGCATTGCCCTTATCGCTGTGAGCCCGGATTTTATGGAGAACCCGCTTTTCCCCCTCAAAAATCCGGCTCTCGCAAGCATACCCATCGGATTCCTTGGTGCCTTTCTCGGCACCCTGCTTGGCCCTCGTGACAACAATGCCGAGGCCATGTTTGCAGAGCTGCAAGTGCGCGGAAATACGGGCTTGGGAGCGGAAAAAGCGTCAGCACACTAGTGTGCCGGAGGAGACAACTGAAATCAATGGACGGCTCGCAATCCGTCCCTCCCTTTGAATTGGTAGGGGCACATCGCCGAGGTGCCCGACTTTTTGTTCGGCGCACGATCAATCATGGTTCCTCAGGGACAAAATATGGGCGGGCAAGGGACTGCCTCGCCCTACCCAGGTAAAGTATGTGCTGGCGCAAGCGCGAAGCGCCCCTCGGATGGTAGGGCTGGCACTCCACTTGTTTCCTCAGAGGTCAATGGCATGCTGAGCTTATCCCATTTGTCACCGCAACGACTGCAATCAACGGACGGCTCGGCGATCCATCCCCACCGTGTAAGTGGCAACACATCGACGGGGTGCCCGACTTTTAAAACACATCCTTAACTAAGCAGCCGGTTTCGGTTTGGGGGATTTGGCAGGACACGCCGGGCATCCTCCACACCCGGCCTTCCTGGCTTTTTTAAAACGCGGAATGACGAGAACACCAACCGCGAACAGAAGAGCCATCGTCACAAGTATAAAATCGAGCCAGATCATGACAATAGGTAAGTGACGCCTTGAAAGGTGATGACTCCTCCAATCCACGCGAGGGCTGTCATATAAACAAAAGTGATCACGGCGTAACGAAATCCGGCTTCGCGGGCGGTCACCGCCAGCGTGGAGGCGCACTGCATGCACAGGGCAAAAAAGACCATGAGAGAAAGTGCGGTTGCCAGAGTGAAAACAGGCTGTCCGATACGAGGCCCGGATGTCCATTTCTCGGACCGCATGGCCTCCGCGAGAGAGGGAAGGTCTTCATCGCCTTCCAGCCGGTAAATGATGCCAAGAGTGGACACGATCACTTCCCTGGCCGGGAAGCTGGCCAGCACTCCGATGGTGAGTTTCCAATCGTAACCTGCCGGCGCAAAAACCGGTTGGATGGCTTTGCCGGCCCGGCCAAGATAACTGTTTTCGATCTGGACAGCGGGCTCATCGGTCTGGGTTTTTGGGAAAGAAAGAAGCGCCCAGATGACAATGCTCAGCGCCAGGATGATCCCTCCGGCCCGTTGAAGGAAATCGCGTCCCCCCAACCACACGCGCCAGAGCACATCGCGGGGCACCGGATAGCGATAGGGTGGCATTTCGAGCACAAACGGATGCGCCGGGATTTTGAGAATCCAGCGATTCACGATCCATGCGACCGGAAGGGCCACGGCCAGTCCAAGCACATGAAAAGCAAAAAGCGTCAGGGCCGCAACCGTGGGACCATAAACCGGGGCCACAAACGCTCCAATCATCAGCAGGTAAACCGGAAGGCGGGCCGAGCAGCTCATCAGCGGCGCAATCAGTATCGTCAATAACCGGGCTTTGGGGTCCTCAATGGTCCGGGTCGCATACAACCCGGGAATCGCGCAGGCATAGCTGGAAAGCAGCGGGACAAAGCTTTTCCCATTGAGCCCGCACCAACCAAAAAGTTTATCCATCAAAAACGCCGCCCGCGCCATATAGCCGGTGTCCTCCATGAGCGAAACGAAAAAGAAGAGGAGAAAAATCTGAGGAAGAAAAACCAGAACCCCGCCCACGCCGGCCAGAATCCCGTCACAAACCAGGGACTGAAAAACCGGCAGGGGTTCCAGCCAGGCCCCGAAAATTTCTGCCAGCCATGCAAATCCCGCTTCGATCCCGTCCATGGCAGGAGTGGCCAGAGAATAGATGGCTTGAAACACCAGAAACATAAACGCGGCAAAGACGATCAGACCAAAGACCGGATGAGTCAGCAACCGGTCAACGCGTGAGGGTTTTTGCGGGAGACTCTGACGGGAAATCACCCCCTCCAACATGGCGGTGAGATGTTGGTGATGGACCGTGGATTCGTGGGCCAGCGGGTGCCCTTCCGTTATATATTCTCTGGCCCTGGCAAGAAGGTTCGCCCGTTGGCCCTTCGGATACCCCACCACATCAAACAGCGCGGAGTCGTGATCAAAAAGGATTCTCCGGATCTCCGGCTCGCTCAGACGGTGATTGGATGGAATCTCGGCAGCGAGAAACGTTGTGGCAGCATCAACCCCGACCGACCAGGCCGGAAGGGTCATTCGCTGAGGCTGATTGATTCCCGCTTGGATGGCCTCCCGCAAATCATCAACCCCATGTCCCGAACGGGCGGACAGCCCCACCACCGGAACCCCAAGACGGGAAGAAAGCAGGGCAAGATCAAATTCAAATCCTTTGGCTTTGGCCTCATCCATGAAATTCACTGCCAGGATCAGGGGAACCCCGAGGTCTGCCACCTGACACGCCAAAAACAAACCCCGCTGCAAATGCGCCGCCTCAATCGTACAAACCGCCAAGGCCGGCGCTTCGCCGGTCCGGCCCATCAGCACATCACAGGCAATGCGTTCATCAGGCGAGCTGGCAGCAAGAGAATACGCCCCTGGCAAATCCACAACCTCGACCGTCACCCCGCCGACCTTCATCTCTCCGCTTTTTCGCGCCACAGTGATCCCGGGATAGTTGCCAACCCTCTGACGTGACCCCGTGAGCCGGTTAAAAAGCGTGGATTTTCCCGTGTTCGGATTGCCGATCAGCACAACAGTGGTCAATGCGGCATGCGCACTCGCTCCCCCACCCCGCGACACCGCCGGTTTGTTCATGCGATGCGATCAACCATCACTACCGAAGCTTCCCTGCGCCTCAAACAAATAACCCCGCATGTTGTCTCAACCATCATCGGATCTCCCATCGGGGCGTTCCGCAAAAATCTCAGTCGGCATCCGGGAATCAAACCGAGAGCCATCAGTCGCTGACTCACTGGCAAATGATGGAGCAAAGAGGAAACAACTCCAGAATCTCCCTGACCCAACTCGCTCAAAAGGCACTGACGCAACGCTGGTTGGGGCGGCAATTTCTCTGACGCCTCCGTGCCGGACGGGTCAGCTGTGCTGGATTTCGTAAAATTCGCAGTGTTCACTTTAAGACCACACTATAGTTCACCTTCCCTCCAACGACAAGATAAATGAGACTGTGTCTCATTCATAGGCACGGAGGCTCAGGGCGTGGCGATGACTCCTCTAATTCACCGTGCTGGATCCAGAAAAGAGCATACATCAGGGAAAAGGGCCTCCCGAGAGCCACTGACGCTGGGAGAGCTTCCCGAAGTCTGGCAATTTTGGTTTTGGGGTCAGCAACTGTCTTAACTCGCAAGGGAAAAGTTGGGATTTTTTAGGAGGCGGTTGGCGAGGAGGATGAGTTTACGCATGAGGACGGTGAGGGCGAGTTTTTTGGGTTTTCCGGCCAGGAGGAGGCGTTGGTAAAGGGCCTTGAGGATGGGGTTGAAGCGTGAGGCCTTCTTCTGAATTTTTCCGGCTTGGAGCCTATCCGGATAGACCCTTACGGCGGCGTCCGCACATTCAATTTGAAGAACCGGAGCGGCGCCGTTGTCGCATGGTCCGTCAGGACCGCATCTTGCCCGACGGTGCCCGGGTTGACGGCATAATCGCCCCATCCGGACAAATCCGTGCTGACCCGCACTGTGTAGGTGACTTCCGTCGCGGGACGGGCCCTTTTGAAGGAAATCGTGACAACGCCTTCCGGACTGACCTCCAAGCTCAGCGGAGCACGGACATCAAAAACTTTGGGATCCAGTCCCAGGGTGAACTCAAGGAAGTTGCCCAAGCCATCGCCATCGGGATCGGCGTTGTCGGCGGCATCACCGGCATTGTTGATCGTTTGGAAATATTGGTTCCGCCAGGCTTGGAGGGACGTCCAGCCGGTGCCGGTCAGGTTGACCGTGAAAGGACTGGCGGAGGTATCGTTGCTGGTGATTCGCAGGGTGGTGGTTCGGGTGGAAACACCCGCCGGGGTGAACGTGACGGTGAACGTCGTGCTGGCCCCGGTGGCGAGACTGGTGGCCCCCGGGGCGCCAACAACAAAATCCCCGCTGTTCCCACCCGTGACCGATGGAGCGATGCTGCTGAGGGTGGTCGCCCCGTCGTTGCGCAGGGTGAAGGTCTTTGTGCCGGAGGAGGCACCGAAATCCAGCGTGGATGAGCCATTGAGCAGTGGAGTCCCCGAAGGTTGTTCAACCGTGATGACCGGGCCGGCGGAATAGGTGATGGTCAACTTGGGACTCCAACTCGGAATGGTGGTGTTGGCTGCAAGAACCGAGGCAGTGCCCGTACCCTCGGTATGCACACTGCGCAGCAAGATGCCCGCATTGGATGACTGGGGTCCCGACCATAGATCCACCAAGGCCTTGAGTTGCGCGGGAGTGCCACTGAAATTGATCACATAATCGGTTGCGGTCGTCCAATGGAAAGAACCCAACTTCGTGGCATCGTAATCGGTGCCCGCTGTACTCAGTCCCGCGCTGCCCGCCCAGCTCGCCGTGTCATGGATACGACGGTTCCAAGTCGAGGCCCCGGGCTGGACTTCGCCATTGCTTATTCCTGCTCCTCCTGTTCCCGCCACCCAGCCGGCGTTGGCCGGCTTGATCACATAGGCACTCAGGTCGCCTTGGCTGTTATCGAAGATCTTCGAGATGTGCAGGGTCAGGGTAATGCCGGTGATACTGACGTATTTCCCGGCAAAGGACGTGAGATTGAAACGAAGCAGCCCGGCCCTGTCATCCGGACCGAACTCCATGGCGTACGCAGCGCCATAATTCAAATCCGGTGAGTATGCGAGAAGATAGGTGTCGGTTACGCCTTTGTAATTTGAGGCGTATGTATTCGAGAGCCCTGTTTGGTAGGTGATGGTCGTGGCGCCTGTTTGACTGATTGGGAACAAAAAGAATGCCGCAAAGACCACAGGGAGCACGCCTCCAATCATCGAACGCAAGGATGATCTGTCCGGATGACCAGCTGGGGTTTGGTGTTTGGATTTTAAGATAGAAATCATGGCCTTCAAATTCCGATCCCCTGTCTTCCCAAGAGCAGAGTTGTAAGTCTAAGCCCTATATTCGCCAAGTCAATCATTTGATAATTAGCGGACACTTGGGCACAATGGCATGAGCTTATTTCATCTGCGAACGTCCCCGATGACCAGCTACCACTTGCTTCTGGCGCACAGCCTGCGCAAGCAGGATGTGTGACAGAAGTCCCGAAGGGATGGCAGTTTGGTCCATCGGTTCGTTGAACTAAGCCGCTGCGCGGCGGGGGTTTGGTGGTTGCGTTTTTGTGCGGATTTTCATGGGGCGATTTGGGTAGATTTGGAGGCTATGAAAAAAACCAAGTTCAGTATTCATCCGTAAACGAATTCGTTCGCTTCGTCGAACTCAAAAACCTGCGT
>JBGSPC010000266.1:0-11682 GCA_041738805.1 Terrimicrobiaceae bacterium
GATAATTCGGAGGGTGTGCCTCCGCCGATCGTGGCCGTTGCCGTCAGGGCGGTGGTGGCTCCTGTGACAGGACTTGGAGAGGTGATGGAAACAATGGTTGGGGAATCCCCGGGGAGGCCCGTCCCGGAGTTTGCTGATAAGGCTGGCGTGACCAACTCAAACTCCTGGCTCGCACCACCCCGGATCCGCAACTCCCAGTTGACAGACCGGGCGTCTGTTATGGCCGTACGAACGCGGATGGCATGCCAACCGGGGGCAAGCCGTCGTGGCTGAAAGACAAAGTTCTCCTCGAGCAACGGTTGTCCATCAATGAATGCAGCCCGGGAGGTCGTGAAGCGATCGTCATCGAAATCGAAGCCGATTTCATACCAGTCATCCACGGCCGCATAAAACCACCAATCGAGTTGGTAACCCGGCCTCTTGGTGTAGTCGGTGATCGTGACGCCCGGAAAGCTTGCCGGCGTCACATAAAGGCCATTGCTTGACGCGTCGATCGCCTGGGTTGCGTCAGGCGTTGCGCTATTCCAGTCAAATCCGCTCACATTGGTGTCATAAAAAAACCGGGCATCCGCAAGTTTGCCTCCACGGGAGGGTGAGGTTGTGGCAGCCAATGCCGGCCAAACGACCGATGTCGTGAAAGGAGGGCTGTAGGCCGTTTGGCCATTGGAACGGAGGCCCACCGCTTGAAGGGTCCATGTTCCATCCAATGGAGCCAGCGAGGTGACGGATGCGAGGTTCAGACTCACTGTTCCTCCAATGAGTGGAACTGTGGCCAGTGTGCGACCATTCGCTCTCAATTCGAGTGAGACGAAATCGGAGAACCCGGCATTTGCGACAGTAAAATCCGCTGAACCCGCGGGGTTCACCGTAGCTGGCCCGGTGAGTGCCAGGTTCTGACCGTTATTGTCCACATTGATCGAAATCCGCGCTTCTTTTTGTGTGCGGACCGCGTCGGCATTGTAGGCCACCACACGAACATCGTGCCACCCGTCAGCCAGAGAACCAGTGTTCAAAAGGAAACCCCCGGGTGTTCGCGAGACCGTCACGGGTTCCTCCGGCGCACCAATGGCAATGCGGCGTCCATCCACAAAAAGATCCAGATTCGTTTCAAGCGTTTTTCCGTTGGTGGGGGATGACGTCGCGGTGATCGCCAGGCTTCCACTCACCGTGGCCCCCTCAACGGGAGCCGAGATGTTCACCACAGGAAAGTCCGCGTACGGTTGCAGCAGCGGGTCCGCAAGACAGACAATTTCCAAGGGGGTTTGAATGGATTGCCAGAAGGCTTCCACCATGGAGGCCCCGGCGCGGAGATGGGTTTGAATCGCGGCGTGGGGAAACTTGCCGGCAATCGCGAACGGTTCGGTGATGGTTCCCGAAGTGCCGTCCGCGCCCAAACGCAGCCAATCGGTCGCTTGGGTCTGGGCCTTGTCAAAGGTGTCAATCAAGCCACCATTGCTGGTAAGATGGTCGATCCAGGTGCCAGGCAAAATGGTGAAGGGTTCAAATCGATCGAAATCCGCCTGCCCAATGACGCCACCGGCAATGTCTGGTCGATTGGACTCAAAGATATTAAACAACACCCCGTCGCCTGTGATCCAGGAGCGGATTCCACGCTCTCTCCAGACTTCAGACACATCATTGATTTGAGAGGCACGAATCGTGCTGCGGACATTGCTGTTCAGCGGCCAGTAAACCACCCCATCGGATTTTACGCCGTCATTCGCGGTCGTTCGGTCAAGAAACGCCAACACCTGGCGGGGGCTCATCCCGGATTTTCCAGGATAACTGAGCGCACTGGTGGGCCAAAAGAAACGTCCCCCAAGACTTTTTTCAGCAGAAAGAGCCTGTGTGCCGGTTGGCACCGGACCTTGAAAGTTTTGTTTACTGACAGAGTAGGCATTGTTGGTCGCTGAACCAGTCGGATAGCTGGCATGGCCGTAATTGGGAGATTGATAGAGAAACGAATGAAGGGACGTCACATTTCCCGTGGGAGTGGTTTGATAAGAATTGAGAGGGAACACCCCAGCAATCGCAATGCTCTGGAGTTGCTTATCGATGCCCCGGGCTTCGAGCGTCTGACGCAGAGAATAAATAAAATCCCACGCTGTGACGCGCGTAAAAATCCCTGGAAACGCGTAGGGAATCATGTTCGATTCGGGAATCCCCCGAAGCGCCTGATAGCGGGCTGCAATGGAAACCGAAGTCGGTTTGTTCGGGTCGTAAATCACCACACAACCGGTCGGCCCACCCCCCGCATGAACCATGGGGGATGCTAGCAAAAACAGGATTGCACCGTAGAGAAGACCTTTCATGGAAAATATCTAACATTTGATACTCCGTGAATGCTGGCAACTCAACATCATTTTCTCTCAGACCGCAGAAACGTCCCCGATCCGTCCATTGGCTAGGCGACGGTTGGGGTCCTTCCTCCCATTCCATCTATTCTTGGGGGGCGGGTTTAGAATCCCTGAACTCTCACCCGGATGAAGCGCTTTGACGTGGCACCACCGGAGTAGGGAGTATTATCCCGGACCGTCACCATCCGAATGTTACCGGAGCGGATGCTGTCCACAAGGGTCGTGTGGGCCGGGCCACTCTCCCAATCCAACAAGTCACCGGAGACCTCGACCGTGTTGGCCACATCGGTGGCGTCCACATTCTCGGGATAGGTGATTGCCAAATATTCCTGGTCCCCGACGGTCACAAATTCCGGCACAATAGCCAGAACTTCCGGCAGCAGCGGATTGAGTCCCAGGGAATATTTGAGAAGATTGATCAGCCCATCATTCGCCGGATTCGCGGTGGGCTGCGCCTCGGAGGGAGGCAAGGCCAGCGGGCCGGCGGTTGCCAGGCGCAACACGGTTTCCGGGGTGAGGACACTCGGGAAGAAAGCGACCTCATCGAACGAACCGGCGAAATAGGCGCTGACTGAGGTGGCCCCATTGGCTCCAAGCCGGACCCCCGTGCCGGATGTGGCAAAATCGGCGAAGGTGTGGTTTGAATCAATAGTCTCTGTTCCGCGGACATTGGACACATTGGCTTCGACGCCATCAAAGTAAAAGCGAGGATATTCCTGATTGTCGATGGTGCCGGCAAAGGCGGGCAGTGAGATAGCAATATGATGCCATTGGCCATCGCACAGACTGCCCGTGGGAAGACCTGCAAAAATGACGCTGTAGTCGAGCGAACTGCTACTGTCGGATCGCAAATACAACCGCAAGGCATGCGGAACTGTGGCTGTTGCGTTGTAGGTATCCCGGTTGAGCATGACGGCAAACTGCATGCCTGTGGTTCGATTGGCGCCCACGAGGTACATCACGCGATTGGTGATACTGGTTTTGACGAAGGCGCTGAAGGTGAATCCTGTCCTCAACTTGGGTCCAAGGCCATTGGCCGATCCCAGCGAAATATAGGCCCCCGCATTGTGCTGAGGCGGGGTTGCGGTGCTGCCCGAGGCATTCGTGGTGACGGCGCTATTGCCGCTCTCAAGGCCTGGCCATAAATTTGGACGTGGCCCCACTTGATTGAGTTGCCACGTGCCCGAACCTGCTGTGGTGAGAGTTCCCGTCGTCACGGTTGCGCCGCTGGCGTCCACGCCCGCCACTGTGGGCCCTGCCAGCTCGGAAAAGCGGAGAAGAAAAAGCGGGGACTGAGATTTAAGGACATCCAAGGTTGTCGAATACGTGGGGGGTGGAAGCAAAAACGAACCTGGCCAATAGGTCTTCTGCCATTGTTGGTAAGGGGCATCCCTGAGCGTTGCAGTCACTTTCTTAATGCTGCCAAGCATCGGGGCGGCACCTGTCAGTGTGACGGTGAAGTTTTCGTCGCCTTCAGGTGACCCCTCATTGAGGAGTGGAACGGTGATTTGTTTGTCAGCCGATTCGCCAGCTTTCCACGTGAGCGTCCCGCTGGCCGGCGTGTAGTCTTGCCAGACAATGGCGGTGCCATTCGCTGCGGAATAATTCACGGTCAGCGTGCCGGAGGTGGTGCCTGACCGACGTACGTTAAAAACGGCATTGCCCTCGTTTTCATAAACAACAGAAGCAGCAGCAAGAAGGGTAGCATGGCCGGCTCCATCGTTATCCAGAACGGTGAGCACATGGTTGGATGCACCACCTGGAGGGGGGACAGGTTCAAAACCACTCCCCCCACCCGTTGGGGGGGGATTGTTGACAATTGGCGCTTCCACACTCGCAACGGAGCCAAGGATATTTGAGCCGCCGGTAGGATTGTTGAGCTGAATAGAAAATTGCTCACGTGACTCCGAAGCGGTGTCGTCGACGAGTTGAATACTGACCACACGGTCCGAGGTATCCCCATCCGCCCAGCTTAGTGTGGTTGTGGCGAGGAATGCACCGTCGAAGCCACGGTAGTCTGAAAAGAGAAACGCCGTACCGGCCTTAAGAACCAACCGGGCGCTCACACTTCCGGCACTCCCACCCGTTCTGCGCACGACCACATCAAATGAACCACTGTTTTCTGTCACCTCCCTTGCTGCGGTGGAAAAGCCGATTTGGCCTGCTGCAGGAATTGCGAACCCTGAGACGTCCACCATAAAACTCTGAGTTTCTGTGAGCGTGGCACCCGCTTGGTCGGTGACGTCCAAGCGGACCGTGTAAGTTCCGGGCCCGGAAGGAAGCCCTTGTGTGGCAGCATAGGCCGCGGTCATCAGCAGCAGGGTTTCCCCGGGAGGCGTGGCAAGCACCGACCACGAATGGCTGACGTATCTCCCCTGCGGATTTTCTGGATCTTCAGAGGAGGCCGTGAAGATGACCGGCCCACCCGCAGCAGGCTGGAACATCGTGAACAACTGACCAAAGACCGCTACAGGGGCCACGTTTGCACTCACCGTCAACGTTCTGCTGGCGGTTCCGCTGCGGCCGTTGGTGCCCGTGGCTGTCAGTGTGAAGGTCCCTGAAGACGAGAGCGTTCGATAGGAAATCTGCCCTCCGTCCGCCGAAACCGGCGTGATTGTGGCCAGAGGGTCCGTGCTTGTCCATTGAACGGTGGGCAACGCAGGATTCACCGGGGTGATCGCGACGCGGCGTCCAAATTGGTCCGTGCTGAATGCGTAGGCACGGATGGTGTCACCTTGGAGCAAAAGTTCGGACGTGCCGACATCGGTTCCCACGTCAAGCGTCAGGGAAGCCGAGAGCGTGTTGGAAACCGTGACAGAATGGGTGCTGAAGTTGGAGCCGGCAGGACCAGTGACACTTAACCCGAAAACGTAATCGCCCGAGGCGCGGAAAGTGACAGTTGTTGCCGAGGCGGCATTTGTCCCATTCGCGGAGAAGGTGGCCGGCACCGGACCGCTCAGCTGCGACCAATGGTAAGTGAGTGCAGCTAATTCGGAGGGTGTGCCTCCGCCGATCGTGGCCGTTGCCGTCAGGGCGGTGGTGGTTCCTGTGACAGGACTTGGAGAGGTGATGGAAACAATGGTTGGGGAATCCCCGGGGAGGCCCGTCCCGGAGTTTGCTGATAAGGCTGGCGTGACCAACTCAAACTCCTGGCTCGCACCACCCCGGATCCGCAACTCCCAATTGACAGATCGCGCATCACTCATGGCCGTACGAACGCGGATGGCATGCCAACCGGGGGCAAGCCGTCGTGGCTGAAAGACAAAGTTCTCTTCGAGCAACGGCTGGCCATCAATAAATGCCTGACGGGATTGCGTGAAGCGACTGTCATCGTAATCAAAGCCGATCTCATACCAGTCATCCACGGCCGCATAAAACCACCAATCGAGCTGGTACCCCGGTCTTTTGGTGTAGTCAGTGATCGTGACTCCTGGAAAGCTGGCGGGAGTCACGTAAAGACCGTTGCTCGCCGCCTCAATAGCCCGGGTCGCATCTGGCGTTGCGGTGTCCCAGTTAAACCCGACCGCGTTGGTGTCATAGAAAAAGCGCGCATCCGCAAGTTTGCCTCCGCGGGAAGGTGAAGGAGTCGCAGCCAGCGCAGGCCACACCACGGAGGTTGTTAAGGGAGGGCTGTAAGCCTTTTGACCATTGGAGCGGACGCCCATCACTTGAAGAGTCCATGTGCCATCCAAGGGCGCCAGCGAGGCGACGGATGCGAGGTTCAGATTCACGGTTCCTCCGGAGAGCGGTACCGCGGCCAATCTGCGTCCGTTTGCCCTCAATTCCAACGAAACGAGATCGAAGAATCCGGTGTTTGTGGCGGTAAAAGCCGCCGAACCTGCAGGATTCACGGTCGACGGACCGGTGAGTGCCAGGCTTTGTCCATAATTATTCACAAGGATTGAAATCCGCGCTTCCTTTTGTGTGCGAACGGCGTCGGCATTGTAGGCCACCACACGAAGATCATGCCACCCATCGGCCAGAGACCCGGTGTTCAGCAGAAACCCCTCCGGCGCTCGAGAGACGATCACCGGTTCCTCCGGCGCACCAACAGCGATGCGGCGACCATCCACAAAAAGGTCCAGATTGGGCTCAAGTGTTTTGCCGTTGGTGGGGGCGGCTGCTGCGAGAATTGCCAGGCTCCCACTGACAGTCGCCCCATCTGCGGGGGCCGTGATGCCGACCACAGGAAAATCCGCGTGAGGCTGCAGTAGCGGGTCTGCAAGACAGACAATCTCCAAAGGAATTTCAATCGATTGCCAAAAGGCTTCCACCATGGAAGCTCCGGCGCGGAGATGGGTTTGAATAAATGCGTGCGGAAACTTACGAGAATCCGCAAAAGGCTCTGTGATGGTTCCCGAGGATCCGTCCGCACCCAAGCGCAACCAATCTGTCGCCGGGGTTTGGGATTTGTTAAACGAATCAATTAAGCCGCCATTGCTGGTGAGGTGGTCAATCCATGTGCCGGGCAGAAAAGTGTTGGAAGCAAACCGGTCAAAATTGGCCTGCCCGATGACTCCCCCCGCGATGTCCGGACGATTGGGCGGGAACACATTGAACAGAGCGCCGTCGCCAGTGATCCAGGGGCGAATGCCACGCTCCCTCCAGACTTCGGCCACATCATCGATCTGGTATTCACGAATCGTGCTACGGACATCGCTGTTCAGCGGCCAGTAAATCACGCCATCAGGCTTCGCTCCATCGTTTGCCGTTGTGCGGTCAAGAAACGCCAGGACTTCGCGAGGGCTCATGCCGGATTTTCCGGGATAGCTAAGCGCACTGGTGGGCCAAAAAAAACACCCTCCAACGCTTTTTTCAGCAGAGAGGGCCTTTGTGCCATTAGGCACAGGTCCTTGGAAATTTTGTTTGTTGATGGAGAGGACATCGTTTGTTGCCGCACTGGTCGGGAAACTTGCCTGGCTGTAATTGGGAGAGACGTAGAGGAACGAATGCAGCGACGTCACAATTCCCGTGGGGCCGGTTTGTTCGGAATTAAGCGGGGCCACTCCCGCAATCGCGATGCTCTGCAATTGCTGGTCGATGCCCCTCGCTGCGAGAGTTTGGCGAAGCGCATAGATAAAGTCCCAGGCCGTGACACGGGTGAAAGTGCTTGGGAACGCGTAGGGGATCATGTTCGACTCGGGAATGCCGCGAAGCGCCTGATACCGGGCCGCAATGGAAACGGACGTCGGCTTGTTCGGGTCGTAAATCACGACACATCCCGTGGGGCCGCCACCGGCATGCACCACGCTGAATGCCAACATTATCAGGAAGGCGCCGCAAAGAAGTCCTTTCATACAGGGGGTATCTAACATTTGATATGCTTCGTTAGCCCGCAGATCAACAGGAATTTTGGCCCCTCAGTCCCCAGGGTGTGTTGAAAAGCGGGGGTGGATCGGGCGCTCCGCCGCACGATGACAAACCCTACGCGGCTTCGCCGCCACCTGCCCCCATCGCGCTCGGAGATCGCGATCCACCCCGGGCAAACTTCTCAACCTCACTCACTTTTCATCACGCCCCAGCCCTCACTCAGGCACCCTGACCTTCGCCGCGATGCCAAAACTCTCCTCACTTGACGCGGGACCGATGGAAAAGAAACCCCACGACGAACCCAATAATGGCAACAAGGGGTCCAAAAACAAAGGCACCTGTCATGGCCGCCTCTAGCTGAGCATCATGACGGTTCTGTGAGATCAGAGGCAGAAGGAAGACGCATGCAAACAACCCAACAAAATAGAAGGGCACGACCCAAAGCAGCGCGAGGAGGGCAGATTTCATAATGTGTCGGGCTTATATAAGCGCGGGGCCGGCTGCAAGTTTGAGGGGTTCCTCGTCACCCACGGAAAATTGGTCGTCCGTGACGAGGCTCACGGATTCTCCTGTGTTTCTAAGAATTTCAAGCAGAAGAGGGCGTTTGCCTGTGTGGGCTTTGGCGGCGGTGGCGATTGCTTCCAGAATACCGCTGTCCAAATGTTCGTAAGCGAGTTTCAGCCGAACGGGTCGGGAGGCGGCCCGCGGCTTCAGAGGAGTGAAGCTGGTGGCGGTGGCACGCAAGGTGTCGTCTTTGCGATTAATCCGAACGCCGGCTGTCAGAACGGTGCCGGGGGCAAGAATTTCGCCGTTTTTTGCAAAAACATCATCCCATGCCGTGACCTCGAGAGAGCCGGTAAAATCTTCGATGACGATCACACCAAAAGGCCGGTTATCCTTCTTTGTGAAACGCTTTTCCACGGAGCTGACAATTCCACCGAGCTTGAAGGAACCGGATTCTGGAATTTCTTTTGCCGTGGCGATGGGCGTCAGTTTCCCGCTGTCAAAGTGTCCCTGGTAGGCTTCGAGCGGATGACCGGTGACGTAAAACCCGAGCAGTTCTTTTTCGTAGGAGAGCGTCTCATTTTTCGGCCAGGGTTCAGCGCGGGGAGAGTCGCTTTTTCGTGGGGCGGGCGCGAGGTCCAGCGCATCAAAGAGTCCACCCTGGCCGCTGGCGCGATCTTTTTGCACGGCGGCAGCAGCCCCCATGGCCTGGTCGAGATCCACCAAGAGCTGAGCGCGGGATTCTCCGAATGCGTCAAACGCCCCGCATTTCACCAAACTTTCCAAGATTTTGCGGTTCACGGTTCGTGAATCCAAACGCGAACAAAAATCCTCCAACGTCGCGAACGGACCGTTGGCGGTTCGTTCTTCGACCACCGAACGCATGGCTCCCTCCCCCACGTTTTTGATGGAGGCCAGCCCGAAGCGGATCGCGAGACCGTCTTTTTTTTCGATAGGCGTAAATTCCAACCCGCTTTCATTGATAGCTGGTGGCAAAATTGCGATGTCCATCCGCCGGGCCTCAGCGATCACCTGGGCCAACCGGTCAGTGGTTGAGGCATCATGGGTGAGCAAGGCCGCCATAAACTCGACGGGAAAATGAGCTTTGAGATACGCGGTCTGATACGACACCCAGCCGTAGGCGGCACTGTGACTTTTATTAAATCCGTATTGCGCAAACTTTTCGATGAACCCGAAAATGGCTTCTGCGACGCCTGCGGAAATATCATGTTTGGTTTTGCAACCATCCACAAAACGCACGCGCTCCTTGGCCATCTTCTCGGCATCTTTTTTGCCCATGGCGCGGCGAAGCAAATCCGCCTCACCGAGCGTATAACCGGCCAACACGTTGGCTGCGAGTTGGACCTGCTCCTGGTAAACGATGATCCCATACGTCTCGGCGCACACTTGCTCCAACAGCGGATGGATGTATTCAATCTTTCTGATCCCTTTTTTCCGGGCGATGTAATCATCGATAAACTGCATCGGGCCTGGACGATACAACGCACCCAGCGCAACAATGTCCTCCACACTTTTCACATCAAACCGTTTGCAAACACTGGTCAGTCCCCCACCTTCCATCTGAAAAACGCCAACCGTTTCACCCCGATTGTAAATTCCGAAAGCCTCCGCATCGTCAGAAGGAATATCGTCCAAATTGAAGTCCGGCGTTTTTTGGTGGATGAGGCGGATGGCGGTTTCGATGACCGTGAGAGTCCTGAGCCCCAGAAAATCCATCTTGAGCATCCCGAGATCGGTGAGCGCACCCATCGCGTATTGCGTCACCACCTCATCTTCCTTACCCCGGCAAAGTGGGATGTATTCATCCAGGGGCCGGTCTCCGATGACCACGCCTGCCGCGTGGATGCCCGTATTCCGACTCAGGCCTTCCAGCAAGATCGCGTGATCCCACAACTGCTTCGTGGCCTCCTGGCTGTCGATGGCGGCTTTGAGATCGGCATTTTTCTCTGACGCTTTCTCCAAAGTGATCCCCAGATCGGTCGGGATCATTTTCGCCAACCGGTCGCCATCCCCGTAACTCCAGCCAAGAACCCTCGCCACATCCCGCACCACGCTCTTGGCACCCAAGGTTCCGAACGTCACAATCTGTGAAACACAACGCTCGCCGTATTTTTGGCGCACATATTCGATGACCTCGCCGCGGCGGTTCATGCAAAAATCCACGTCAATATCCGGCGGGCTGATACGGTCCGGGTTCAGGAACCTCTCAAAAATCAGGCCGAATCGGATCGGGTCAATGTCCGTGATGCCAAGCACATAGGCAATGATCGAACCGGCCGCCGAACCACGTCCCGGCCCAACCGGGATTCCCTTCGTTTTTGCGTAGTGGATAAAATCCCACACGATGAGGAAATAACTCACAAACCCCGTCTTTTCGATGACGCCCAGTTCATACTCCAGCCGTTCCTTTAATTCTGGCTCGCTGTCCATGCGTGCCCCATACCGCTGCCTCAGCCCATCCTGACACAGCTTGCGCAAGTATTGCTCGCGGGTCTGGCCAGCCGGAGGCTCAAAGGCCGGATATTTGGGTTTGTCGAATTCGAGCGTCAGATCACAGCGCTCGGCAATAAGCAGCGTGTTGGCAAGTGCCTCGGGGGTTTCTGGAAAAATCGCCGCCATTTCTTCCGCCGTTTTGAAATACAATTCCTCGGAATACCGCATCCGCCGCGAATCCATGACCATTGAGCCCGTGCCAATACAAAGAAGAATGTCATGGGATTCATGATGGATCCGTTCGAGAAAATGCACGTCATTCGCAGCCACAAGATTCAGCCCGAGATCCCTGGCAATCCGGATCTGTGCGGGGTTTGCACGTTGCTGAGCCTCGATCCCGTGGTTGTGCAGTTCGATGAAATAGTTCTCCTGACCAAAAATATCACGCCAACCGGCCGCCAACTCGCGCGCTCCCGCCTCGTCGCCGGCAAGGATCTTTGTGTTCACGTCGCTGACAAGGCACCCGCTCAGTGCGATCAGTCCTTTGTGATGACGTTCCAGCAGCTCACGGTCCACCCGGGGCTTGTAGTAAAAACCCTCCAGATGCGCGGCGCTGGAGAGTTTCACGAGGTTGCTGTAACCCTCCTCGTTGGTCGCGAGCAGGGTCATGTGATTGTAATTGTCTTTCGTGTTACCTGTCGGCTTTTGAGCAATCGGACGGGGTGAAACATAGGCCTCCATCCCCAAAATCGGCTTCACCCCTGCCGACTTCGCTGCTTTGTAAAATTCGATGGCCCCGTGCATGTTGCCATGATCTGTGATCGCCACAGCCGGCATGCCAAGTTTCGCCGCCCGCTTGACCATCTCCTTAGGCCTCACCGCCCCATCGAGCAGAGAAAATTCCGTATGACAATGAAGGTGGACAAATTCGCTCATTAGAAAACCTTCACCATAAACACCCACCTCGTCAGAGTCCATCGCGACCGATAATTTTTCAATAAATGATCGTGTCCACTGTTACTTGGAATCTTCTATCTCCCTGTTTTTTAGTATGTTA
>JBGSPC010000003.1:0-2043 GCA_041738805.1 Terrimicrobiaceae bacterium
AAGGGCCGGGGTGAGGGGCGGCGAGGGAAGTGCATGCCCTATGCGCATCAATAACCATCCGCCATTCGCCCTACCGCAACCCTCGTAGCAAAGCCAATGAGCAGCAAATGGTCCCCCTCGCCCCGCCTGAGCGGGGAGAGGGCCGGGGTGAGGGGCGGCGAGGGACGTGTTTGCTCTATGTGCCCCAATAATCAATAATCAATAATCAATAATCATCCTTCATCCTTCATCCTTCATCCTTCGCCATCCCCCCCCGGGAACGCCGACGTCCCCGTCGGCCCGGCCACCAACCGCCCACGACGCGGTGCCCCCCACCAAGAACAACGCCGAAGCTATCCATCCAACCGTCATGCCACCATGAGACCAAGGACCAAGCACAGTCCCACCGGCACCCGACCAAGGACAGCCGCAGGCTCCTTGTTCCCATGCCGCCCCCAGTCATCGCGTGGGTATAAACCTAAATCCCGGAATGAATTTGGCCGCAAAAGAGCGCAAAGAACTCAAAATCAGGCACTTAGATGCAATGAAATCAGTGCTTAAGGCTCACCTTCAAGGTGATTTGAAAAAGCGACATCATCGCGAACTTTTATACGTCCTATCAAGGAATCTTTGCGATTTCTGCGTTCTTTTGCGGCAAATCATTTTTGTTTCTAGGATAAATCTGCGTCGTCTCCATGCTGGAATACCCGAGCAAATCCTGCACAATCCGGATATGGCACTTCCAGCACTTCCGGCAGCCATACCCCAGGAACCTCCGCCGCCCACAGGCAGCGCCGTCTTACCCGATGGCTGGACAATTCCTCGTCCAAGCCTTTCCGCAACATCACCTGCCGGTCCTTGCATCCTTTCTCCTCACGCGCACTCCCTGCCCCAGTCTTCCGCATCGAGCGGACTTGTCACCCCCATCCCGTGGATTCCCATGGTAACGTGCAGGTAAATCTCCGTAGTTGTGATGTCCTCGTGGCCCAGTAGTTCCTGGATCTTGCGCAAATCTGTCCCGCTTTCCAACAAATGGGTCGCAAAACTGTGCCGCAACGCGTGGCTGGTCACCCGCTTGTGGATCCCTAGCGCCTCCGCCGCCCGTTTGATCGCCTCGTTGTAAACCTTGCCGTGCAAATGATGCCGCCGCACCATCCCGCTTTCCGGATCGGTGGAATGTTGTTTGGCCGGGAATAACCAGAACCATGCGAAACTCTCTGCGGCCTGGGAAAACTTCCTCGCCAATGCCCCCGGCAAATACACACCTGCCCGGCCAGTTCTCTGGTCCTCCTCCCACAACCCTCGGGCAACCTCGATTTGCTCACGGATTTTCCCCACCAGGCTTTTGGGCAACACTGTCACCCGATCCTTGTCCCCCTTGCCGCACCGCACCGTCACCGTGCCCCGCTCCAAATCCACATCTTTGATCCTCAGGCGCGTCACCTCCGATAACCGCAATCCCGCCCCATACTGCACCCGCGCCACCAAACCGTAGCGGCTGTTATCGGCCTCCATCTTTTCCAGCACCCGGCGGGTTTCCGGCGGCGACAAAACCACCGGCACCCGAGTCCCTGCCACGTAAAACCTTCGGTCACGTGGCAAGTCTTCTGGGATAACGGCTGAAATGGATCCGCAGTTGCTTATCCAGGAACTTTCTCCCGCCGCCACTTTTGAGAAAGACTTCCCTCCCCGAAGCATCCTCCTTTTCGAGGTAAGCCTCATAATAAATGAGTCTCCAAAAACCCCCTGCTTTCGTGCTCTTGGGTTCGCCTGCTTGATGCTCCGCCAACCTCACATCACCTTACAATCGCGTGGGGCGAAGCCCTTTACGCGACCAGCACCAACGCATTGGTTTTGTAGTCGTCATGTGGCCCAGAAAACTGGAAAAACGAGGAAATAGCAAGCAAAAAAGTGTTCGGGCGAACAATTTTGTTCCTTGCCCGCCCGAATGCCCCTCTCGGCCGCCCAAATGACATTACGAATGACCAGAGGGGCTGAGTGATATCAGTCGCGTACTCGCTACCCCGTCCAACCCCCAGGAATCTTCCTGATATACGCACGGCC
>JBGSPC010000028.1:0-6890 GCA_041738805.1 Terrimicrobiaceae bacterium
CCATCGCCACCTCAAGCTCTAGAAGGCTGGCGTTCTCTGCGTTAGGCTCTCGTTCTTGTGTGCGCAATGTCCATGTTATTGCGAAACACTCTCAAAAAGTACAGTTCTTTTTTCGGAAATTTATTTAGGCAGATGCTCTAATTGATATTTTTGACGCTACTCTAAATACTTGGAGTTTTTATCTCACTCTTTTAACCACACTTCCAATGACATACACCCACCCAATCCGAATCAAAGCTGTGCTTGGCGCGGCAATTCTTGCCACTCTTGTATCCCTGCAAAACGTAAATGCAGTCAATTTCATCAAAGCAAATAACACGACAGCCCTGAATGTTGACGGCAGCTACACCACTATCGGAGTTCCTGGAACCGGTGATACAATTGTGTTCAATAACACATTTGCCCAGCTACCTAACACAGGAGTTGCAGCGGGTGGAATTGCAGTAATGGGATTAACCGTTGAGGCAACCAACACCACCACGTTTGTCTTAAATGGTACAATGACTTTGGGTGCAGGAGGCATTACAAAGGACTTCGCTGGTTTGATCCGTCCTTCATCCGTGACCCTCTCTGCAAACCAAACTTGGAATCTTAACGCAGGAACCACCGCAGCGACCGGGCTTTCCTTCCGTGGAGCAACCACAATTACGACGGCCGGATTTAATCTCCTAGTCCAAGGAGTTGGAACATTGGACTTTCAGTCGACGCAAACTCTTGGCAGCGAGGTGACACTCAGCAATGCTGCTCTTTCTATTGCCAATAATGTAACAGTTACGTCAGGGGGTGCGAACACCTATGACTCTCTTGGTATATCTAATGGCAGATTGATTGGCTCCACCATTGGAGACTTTGGAGTAAGCGGCAGCTTTGGGGATGGTGGGGTAAGCACCGCAATTAACTTGGGTGGAACCTCAACAGTAGGAGCCATCGAATACACAGGCACCACAGTCTCCTCGAATCGCACATTCAGCAGAGCTGCGCCCAACGTGGCTAATGTGGGCCTACGAAACGGCAGGGTTGATGTCTCAACCATCGGCCAAACACTCATTCTCACAGGTAACCTCGGATCTGCATCCTCAAGCGTCAACGGTGGCTGGAACTTGGGTGGCAACGGAAATCTCACAATAGCAAGCAATCTCTTGGACCAAGGAAGCACCGGAGTGACCTCCGTTTTGAAATTCGGTAATGGCACACTGACCTTCGAAGGAGCAAACACCTACGAAGGCCAGACGCAAGTTGATGGAGGAACATTGCTTGTCAACGGCACAAATATCGAGGCCGCACCCGTGACAGGCTCAGGCTATGCCTCCGCACTAACTGGCCATTACCAGGTTGCATCAGGAGCAACCTTGGGTGGCAATGGGCGAATCGCAGGCAATAACAGCGAGGCCAACTCCAACATGATCCTAGTTCAGAATGGTGGAACATTAGCTCCAGGTGATGCACTTGGAACATTGACCCTCGATGGAGCAAACATTTCAGGCTCAAATGCCAAGGTTTTGAATATGGCCAGCGGCGCGGAATTTGATTTTCAGATTGCTGGAAATGGGGGAACGCCTGACAGAGTTGATTTTTGGAACTACACAGGTGGCGATTTGCTGCTCAATAGCAATGCCATCAACCTGACCATTTCCGGGCTGGTGGTGGCAGGAACTTACACGGTTGATATCATTCGTTTCTTCAGCGATAACGGCATCACTCCATTCACCTCCGGCATCTCCAGCGGTTTGGTGCTGGGCACTCTTGATCCCAGCATCTCAGGAACCCCCACCATCATCTACGGAACGAACGTGATCAGCCTTCAATACACAACGGTTCCCGAGCCCACAACCGCTCTGCTGTTAGCAGCGGGAGGTCTGATCACGATGGTCTTCCGCCGCCGCCGCGGTTAAGAATCACGTAAAAAACGAAAAATCCACCGGGCGTCTTGGCACCAAGCCAGGACGTCCGTTTTCGTTTGCAGGGGAATTGGCGGGTGAAATGGAGCAAGTTGTAGCCAACCCGCAATCGCGGGATGCCCATGAAATTGTTTCACAATTGCGCTACGAAGAGAGGGCAGCACGTCAGTAGAGGCGTTTTCCTGGAAATCCTGAAAATCTTGTTAATCCTGTCCAAGAATCAGTTACCGCCACGGGCTTCGATACTGTCAAGGTGGCGCACGAGATCCGGGAGTCAAGGGGCTGACGATAGCCATGAAATTGTTTCACAATTCCGCGACAAAAATGGCGCTGCGCCTCCGTGCATTGCCAAGCAAGCCCCCAAAAAGAATTTGTTCAATTCCCGCAGTTTTCGCTCGCGAAGCCTCACATCATTGATAAATTATACGTACTGCGTTTCCGCTTTCTCAACACCTACCCCGATACATCCATGACAAAACCCACCATCATCAAAGCTGTGCTTGGCGTCGCATCACTTGCGAGCCTTCTTTCCCTTCAGTCCATTCATGCCGTGGATATCAACAAAGCAAACAATGCCACAGCGTTGAATGCCACTGGATCATGGGTCGGGGGATCCGTTCCAACCAACACGGATGTGGCCGTCTGGGACAGTAACGTGGTTGCGGCGAACACGACCGTTCTGGGTTCAGATCTTGCTTTTCAAGGTTTCAGGATTGCCAGTCCCGGTGGGACAGCGATTATCAATGCAACGGGAGGTTTCATTCTGAGTCTTGGGTCGGCTGGCATTGACATGACGGCTGCGACACAAAACTTTGCCCTTCGCAGTAATGTTGCCCTGACTTCCAACCAGAACTGGACAGTCGCAAGTGGCAGAACATTGGAAATCGGGGAGACTGGAAGTGCCATTACGGGTAATTTTGACGTCAATCTCTCAGGACCAGGCATTTTGAGCTTCCGGAATTCTGGTATGTTTACGAATGCTGGCACCAATCTCGCACTTTCCGGGGGAATCACCCTCTATTCCACCAATGCCAGAATCCTCACCTCGAAAGTCACATTCGCAGGTAACACAGGGTTCGGTCGAAACGACACTGGCGGTCAAACTATATCTCTTCAGGGTAATTCGGTTGTGAACGCGGGGACTCAGGATGTGACCCTTCGCGACAGCGTGGATACCGATGTGGCTTTGGCGTTTACCGGCGCCAGCTACTCAGTGACAGGACCTGGCAATCTTCGCTTTCTGAATGGGAATGCTGCAGGGGTGATCAGAGTGACCATTGGAAACACCGACAACACAGCATCCATTTCAGCTGATATGACGATTGGGAACAATGTCCGTATGGTTTTCGGTGGCCTCAACCAATTCACAACGGCATCCGACATCACTGTGGAATCAGGAGGTTTTCTCACGCTCAACAACAATACGGGTTCCTCAGGCGTCACATTACAGACGATTGGCTCCCTTGCGGGTGCCGGAACTGTTGAACGAAATGGTAGCAATGCGAGCATTTCATCCCTGACGATTAATGGGGGGGTCAGCACCGGGACAACCACCTTCTCAGGTGTGATCCAAGACGGGGGCACACTCGGGAGAGTCGCCATTAATAAGGCAGGGGCTAATACCCAAGTGTTTTCTGGAGCCAACACGTATACAGGTCAGACGCAGGTTACAGGCGGTAGTTTACTCGTGAACGGAACCCACATTGAAGCCGCATTGGTGACAAATAATGGCTACGGATCTTCTGCTGATGGCCACTATTTGGTGGGTGCTGGCGGCACTTTGGGAGGGTCGGGGCGCATTGCCGGATTTAACAACCAGACGAATTCCAACATGATTCTTGTGCAGAATGGTGGAACGCTTGCCCCTGGAGCCAGTATTGGAACGCTTGTGTTGGATGGTGGTAATATTTCCGGCACTGGAGCTAAGGTTCTGAACATGGCTGCCGGCGCTGAATTTGATTTTGAGTTGGCCGGGAGCGGGGGGACGCCCGACCAGATCGATTTTTGGAACTACACGGTTGGGGATTTGCTCTTCAACGCCAACGCGATCAACTTGACCCTCACGGGACCGGTCATGGCAGGAACCTACACGGTGGATATTATTCGGTTCTTCGGCGATGGCGGAGTGACGCCTATTGCCTCCGGGCTCACCAGCGGATTGGTCCTTGGAACCATTGATCCCAACCTTTCCGGAACTCCAACAATCATCTACGGGACGAATGCCATCAGCATCCAGTACACCACCATCCCTGAGCCCACAGCGGCCCTGTTGCTGGCAGGCACCGGTCTGGCTGCGCTTCTTCTGCGCCGTCGCCGCGCTTCTTAAGAATCAGAAGAAATTATCCGGGCGTCCTGGCATCAAGCCAGGACGCCCGTTTTCG
The DNA here is from genome assembly GCA_041738805.1 of Terrimicrobiaceae bacterium. Classification (GTDB taxonomy): domain Bacteria; phylum Verrucomicrobiota; class Verrucomicrobiia; order Chthoniobacterales; family Terrimicrobiaceae; genus JAJTZA01. Next base: position 4,280 of record JBGSPC010000028.1, read on the forward strand.
TTCGGGCGGCAATCGGCGGGTAGAGCAGTTGGGGCGACCCCGCAATGGGGGCCTGTCGGGGTGTGATGAAAATGGGGGAGTGCCAAGGGTACGAAATTCAAGAGCCAGGGTCGAAGGCCCTGGATTTTTTCAGGGAAGGGGCGGCCTGAAGGGTCGCGATCTGGAACACCTGATCCCGCACCTGGTCTGAATCGCGACCCTTCAAGCCGCTGTCGGTCAATGACGCTCCAACCCAGCCCTCACCGGGCTGGGCTGTTGAATGTTGCGCCGTTGGCACTTTCCATCACGACCTCACCCACTTTGAATCACACCCGGCCTGACGTGTCTGGCGATAACCACGAAATAGTTTCATCCTAAAAACCGAGTTGGAACCACGGATTTCACGGATAAACACGGATTACCAATGCCTTATAAAAACGGAGCGCTTCACCCAACAGGTGGATGCTTGTTTGCATTAGATATTGGTGTCAGGTGTTTTATCCGTTGATATCCGTGACATCCGTGGTTCATTCCCATTTTCCCATTTAGGTTCATAATTCCGCTATGAAAATGACGAAGGCCTGCCGAGGATTTTATTGGAAAATATTCAAAAAATCACAGCAGTGATGCTTGCTTTTTTGTGAGAATGGGTTACTTTGCATCACACATGAAGATTTTCTCCCAGAGACACACCAAGAGTTCCGGTTTTAGCTTGATCGAGCTTCTCACGGTGATGGCTGTTTTTTCGATTTTGACGGCAGCGACGCTTCCGGCGCTGCGTGGCACGCTGGATGGGTATAATATCAGTGGAGCGGCCGACTTGGCGGGTGCGGAGATTGCGTTGGCACGTCAGACGGCGATCAGCCGGAACTTACCGGTTGAAGTGAGGATTTACCGACATGATGATGGCACTGGCGAAGCTTGGCGTGCTATTGGGCTCGTCATTCCTGCTTCTGCCAGCGGGGCTGCAGCGGATGAGTGGATCGCACAGGGCAAAGTCCTTCCTGGAAATATTCTTTTTGACGACACTGGAGATTTTTCAACCATTGTTTCAGAGGCCAATGCTTCAGCAATTCCCGTAAAAGCGACGGAGCTTCCCACTGCCCCTGGCTTCATCAAGAATAAGGAATACGTCGCCTTCCGTTTTCAGCCCGATGGATCGACCAACCTGCCCTCGGGTCAGCCCTGGTGCATGACGCTCAGGAGCCCGCGATCCCAGCCGGAGGGAGGCGCTCCTGCCGCCAACTATGTGTCGATTGTTCTGGATTCCCTCACAGGCCGGAGCATGACCTTCCAGCCAAGGCTCTGAGGACGTCGGTTTTTATAATTTCGGCGATCAGTGCTCTAGCGGGCCTTTCCGTTTTGCACGGCATGGACAATGGGACACCCGAGGGGTGTCGCGTTGAGAAATTTGAGGTGAAGTCTGCTTCCATGGGCAGGGATATCAAAGTGGCGGTGCTGCTTCCCCCGGTGCAGGATCCTCAGGTGCCGTTGCCGGTGCTTTATGCCTTGCACGGAAGGGCCGCTTCCTATTTGAGCTTCCAGGACATGGCACCCTTGCGGGCCTTTGTTGCTGAGCATCCCATGATTGTGGTCTCCTTCGATGCGGATCTGGATTCATCCTACGTGGATGCCACCCACCGGCCGAATTCGCTGTTCACCACGTTCTTTTTTGAGGAGCTGATGCCCGAGATTTCCCTCCGGTATCCAACGAATGGCCAGGTCGCAGTCACCGGTTTCTCGATGGGCGGGTTTGGCGCCCTGCACTATTTGCTGACACGTCCCGGGATTTTTTCGTCAGTGAGCGCCTTGAGTGGGGCCTTCGATCTGTTTGATGCCGAATATGAAACCGAGGCTTGGAAGGCCAGGAGCGAAGATCTGATTGGGAGCCGCGAAGAAAACGCGGAGGCCTATCGCAAGCTGGTCCTCGCACCGCGTTTGGAGGCGGTGGTTTCTTCGGGCACAAAGTTGCCGCCACTGTTGCTTTTGTGCGGGTCCGGGGATGAACTCAAGATCACAAACCGCCGGTTTTTGGATATTCTACAATCCGTGAATGACAACGAATTAAAGAAGCACGCCAAGGAGCTTGATGCGATCACGGATGTTGGGCAAAAAAGGTTACGAATCGCGGAGATCAAAAAGGCGTCCCTGGTGGATTTCGAATATCGGGAGTCTCCCGGGGGACACGACTGGCCGTATTGGCGCGATACATTTGCGGTGGCCGCTGAGTTTCATTGGAAACATTTTCAGAAGCCAACACCTTGATCCTCCCCGGGACCGCTGGCCCCGCGCCTGCGGGTTCGGCAATTTTTCACGGCCGCGAATCAACTGATCGGCGTCCGTTGCTTAAGAAGAAAAAAGTCGGCGGGTTCAGCGAACCTCGCCCTACCGATTGGGAGGAGCTGGCGCACGCGCGAAGCGTCTTGGGGTGGTAGGGAAGGCGGTCCCTCGCCGTCCGTTGCATTAGAAGAGAAAAGTCGGCGGTCAAGGGACTGACGCGCCCTACCGATTGGGAGGAGCTGGCGCACGCGCGAAGCGTCTTGGGGTGGTAGGGAAGGCGGTCCCTCGCCGTCCGTTGCATTAGAAGAGAAAAGTCGGCGGTCAAGGGACTGACGCGCCCTACCGATTGGGA
>JBGSPC010000037.1:0-16450 GCA_041738805.1 Terrimicrobiaceae bacterium
AACGCGCTCCCGCGTGGGGGGGGGGGCGGGGCTGGGTTTGTTGGCTGTGGGGGTATATTAAAAAAAACTTGAAGCGACTCCCTGTCGCTTGCACTCATATTGCACGTATTGACCCCACTGTGCAGAAATCTTTGCATGCACATAGTTCAAATGAAATCCCCGTCTTGCGATCTCGACGGCGATGGGTTGGTTGCATGCCAGGGAGAAGAACCAAACCCCTGGAAGTCCTGATTTTGATTTCACATAAGTCCGGACATTCAGTTCCTCGAAGTTTGACAACCAGGGCACAGGAAAAAGCCCGTTCGGGTGAATATTTCTCATCAGAAAGGGAACAATCCCCAGCCAGGCACGCCCTTCATATTCGTCAACCACCAGGCCCTCCGGCAAACGGTCTTGAAGATCCTTGGCGTTCCACGCCCAATGCAAAAACAGCAGCTTTTCCCAGCGCATACGAAGAACGGGCCGGCTGCTTGGACGTTCAGGCAATCCCCCGGGATTGTGATTCTGACGTGGATGCTCCCCGGATGCTAAAGACATGGATCCATCATCGTCCGGGACTTCTGATATTCAATGCGGAGTTTTCCGGGATTAAACTTCCCGGTGGCGCAAGGGAAGAAAACTTGGTTGGATGACCGGGTGAAACAAACCGTGGAAATGACTCAAGCCATGGCCGACCTCGCAAAGGGAGGAACATCCTTTGTTTGCGTGACTCTGATCACAGCGCGCGGAAGTGTTCCGCAAGAAGTGGGAGCCAAGTTGCTGGTCACCCGCGGCGGCCCTTTTCTTGGCACCGTGGGGGGAGGGAAGGTTGAGGCCTCGGCAATCACCCACGCTCTGAGCCTGCTGAATGCCGAGGACACGTTGCCGTGCAGCCTCATTGAATGGAACCTGCAAAAAGATATCGGCATGACCTGCGGTGGCGTCGTGGGTTTTCTTTTTGAAGTCTTTCACCACCGCCCATGGCAGATTGTTATTTTTGGGGCCGGTCATGTGTCCCAAGCCTTGTGCCGCGTGCTGGGCTCTTTGGAGTGTTTGGTTACCGTGTATGATGACCGGCCAGAATATCTCGCCATGCTGCCCACCTCACCAACCATCCACAAGCACATTGCCTCCCCCATGGAAAATGCCGTGGCGGAGTTGCCTGAGGAAGCTTATGTGGTGCTGATGACCCAGGGACACCGCACCGACAAACCCATTTTGGAACGTATTCTTCTGTGCAGGAAATTTCCCTACGTCGGGGTGATTGGCAGCCAATCCAAAGCCGCTGTGCTTCGGAAGGAATTGCGTGAGGCGGGGGTGACCGGGGAGCCCGTGTTCCGATGTCCCATGGGTCTTGCCCTGGGGAAGGACACCCCTGAAGAAATTGCGATCAGCATTGCTGCAGAGTTGTTGCAGGTGAGGGGCTCTTAGGACGCGAATTCCATGATCAAAAAAAGCCCGGCTGCAGCTTGCGCCGTTGGAAAGGGCGGGTATGTTTTCTGCGCCATGAAAAAACTCGTCATCCTCGCCCTGTCTTCCGCACTAGCCTCTGCCGCTTTTGCGAGCCCTGAAATCGGAAAACCCGCCCCGGCCTTCACGCTGAAGGATAGTGCCGGAAAAGAACACAGTCTTGCAGATTTCAAGGGCAAGGTTGTGGTCCTGGAATGGGTGAACCACGGGTGTCCCTTTGTAAAAAAACATTATGAACCCGGCAACATGCAAAAAGTCCAAGCGGAGGCCGTGGGAGCCGGTGCGGTCTGGCTTTCTATTTGTTCATCCGCCCCTGGCAAGCAGGGTCACATGACGGCGGAAGATGCCACCGCAAAATTCAAGGAAGTCGGTTCAAAAGCAACCGCCTACCTTCTTGATGAGGAGGGAACGGTTGGAAAAGCCTACGATGCAAAAACCACCCCTGAACTTTTCATCATTAATGAGGACGGGCTCCTCGTCTACAAAGGAGCCATAGATGACAAACCATCGGCCAGCTCCGCTGATATCGAGGGGGCAGTGAACCATGTCACAGCCGCTCTGAAGGAGGTAAAGGATGGCAAGCCTGTGACCGTTTCCGCGACCAAGTCCTACGGGTGCAGCGTGAAGTATTGACCGCTTTTGTTGAGTGCGCGGATTTCCACAGCATGCTGCCGGACTCCGATCCGGCAGCATGTCTGTGGTAAGGCTCGACGACCCGCCGCCGGTCTGAGAAGAAAGACGCTGCATGCGAGCCATTCTTATCATTTTGTTTCTGAGCCTGAACGCTCTTGCCGGCGATTGGCAGGAGGGCTCACGTAAAGGTTTCGGGGAATCCCCGGATGGGGTTTCGGTTTTTGAGCTGACCTTTCATCGGGGAGATTCCAGTTCCAAACTGACGGGAGTGATCTTCGATGCCTCGAACCACCAGCTTGTCGTGGCGGATAATTCGCTGGATCAGGGGCTTCGATTGGCAGAAGTTGCAGCCACAGCCGGGGCAATTGCCGGGATCAATGCCAGCTATTTCCATGCCGATGGAAGGCCTCTTGGATTGGTGGTTCAGGATGGGCGGGTCATTCATGAGCAGGAACGGGCCAAACTTCTGAGCGGGATCTTTCATGTCACAAGCGGCCGGATGGGACTGGTGCGGGCGGGTGCTTTTCGTATGAGTAAGGACGTCCTGCAGGCCATTCAGGCCGGCCCCTGGCTGGTTGAAGAAGGGGAGGCCATCAGCGGTCTGGACGCTGTCAAGCGAGCCAGAAGAAGTATTATTGCCACTGATGGCAAAGGGAGCTGGGCGCTCGTTGCGACCTCGGCTCTCACCCTCGCAGACTCAGCGGATTTGCTGTCGGCTGCCCCTTTGTTTGGCGGCGCGAAAGTGAAATCCGCATTAAATCTTGACGGGGGAAGTTCCACGGCCCTCTGGGCCGGATTCGCCGGATTGTCGATCCCGGAATTTGGGGTTGTGCGGAACTTTCTGCTCCTCAAGCCCAAGGATCAGCGTTGACAGGAAACGGATTTCCCGCATTTTTGACGGATGAAAATTCTTGAGGAATTCCGGACCTTCATTTCCCGCGGCAATGTGATCGATCTCGCCGTCGGCGTGATCATTGGTGCAGCTTTCGGTAAAATTGTGAGTTCACTTGTCAGTGATGTCATCATGCCTCCCATTGGAATGGTTCTTTCCAATGTCAATTTCAACAATCTCTTTTTTGCTCTCAATGGAGAGACTTATGCCACCCTGGCACTCGCCAAGGAAAAAGGGGCTCCGGTCATTGCCTATGGTGTCTTCCTCAACACGCTCATCGAGTTCCTGATCGTGGCAGCCTGCGTTTTTGCGTTGGTCAAGGTCATCAACAAACTGCACCGGCAGGCTCCGAAACCTGAAACGGCCGCACCGCGATCAGAAGTTCTTCTTGAGGAGATCCGGGACCTCCTCAAAAATAAGCCTTAATTCCCCAAAGCGGCCAATCGTTCCTTGGCTTTGGGGGCAAATTCGCTGTTCGGGTATTCTGTGACGAGCTGCTGATAGAAGGTTTTTGCCCGGTTGAGTTGCTGGGTTTTGAACTTGCTGTCTGTGGAGGCATTGGCTTGCTCCTCAATCAATTGGGCACCCACCCAGAGGCCTTCCGCCGCGGCTTTGGGAACCCCGCCGTAAAACTGTGCGATCTTGATGTAGTTATCGATGGCCCCGCCAAGAAACTCGTCCTTCTGTTTGGGATCTGTGGCACCTTTGCGTTTTTCGAGCATGATCGCTCCGAAAAGAAGCATGCTGTTGGCCCGCAGTTCAGCTGTGGCATTCGGGGCGCGGATGATGGCGGTCAGCAGGGTGATCGCCTCGTCGAGTTGACCGTTTTCTTTGTTGGATTGAGCAATACCAAAATTGGCTTCCAGGACTTTTGGGGACCAGGGGTAAAGGCTTTTGAGTTGACCAAAGAGCTTGCCGGCTTCGGCCGTTTGACCTGCCTCCTGGGCAAGGCGTCCGCGACCAAACATGGCAATCGCTTGCGCTTCTTGTATCAGCGGCGTGGCTTGGGTTGGCGCTGTTCCGGCGGGGATGGGATAATCGGCCTCCAGTTTTTCAAACAAAGCAAGGGCCTCTGCTGTTTTCTTTTGGGAAATCAATTGCATGCCATAGGCATCGAGATCTGCGGGTGCGTAAACCACTTGCGGGTCAAAGGCGGTCATTCTGATCTCCAGAGCCTTGTTTGCATCGCTTTCCTGCACGTAATCGGCCAGTGCAAACAGCACTTTGCTTTTGGCCTGAGGGGAGGCGGCTGACTCGGCGAGTCCTTGGAAATAGGTTTCGATGTCGGAAGGGGACTTGAGCTCGGCACTTGCAAGAAGACGCTGGGTTTGCAGCAGCGTCCGAAGCGCAAGGGCCAAAGACGGGCTGTCAGGGTATTTTTTAAGAAGTTCCTCGGAGGTCGCAACTGAGGCCTCGATGTTTGTTTTCCATTTGGCCCGCTCTGCCTCATTCAAGGCTCCATACCGGCCCAGACCCTCTCCGGCGGCACGCTGCAAATCGGCTGCCTTCTGAAGGGCGTCGGCAGACTGGGGGGATTCTTCATAATTCTGAGCAAAATCCCGGTAAGCGGCCAACGCTTCTTCAGGCTTTCCTGTCATCAGCAGGGTTTGCGCCACAGAATCGTAAGCGAAGAAAACTTTGTCGTCTTTCGGGTATTTCTCGATAAACTCACGCATGAGCGTGATAACTTGATTGGAGTCACCCTCCTGACCATAAAGCTGCGCACGCATGAAGTAAGTGTATGGCGCTGGCTGGCTGTCAGGATACTTGGCGGCAACCTCGGTGAGGCTTGCGATTCCGCCGGCCTTGTCATTGGTGGCCAGTTGTGCACCTCCTTTGGCGTAAAGAGCGAGGGCCGCCAGAGGATGCTCGGGGTGGGCTTTCACAAAAGCATCCAGCAACGGAATTGCTGCCGCGTTTTCGCCTTTCTGCTGGGTGGAAATTCCAATCCAGTAATCGGACTCCACCGCCTGAGGAGTGCCGGGATATTTTTCGCCCACCAGTTTGTAAGCGGCAATGGCCTCATCCCACTTGCTGGTGTCTTTGTAGATATTGGCCAGACCTGCCTGGGCAATCACACCGACTTCCGGAGGCGGATTCTTTGCCAAAAAATCCTGGAATGTTTTGGCGGCTCCGTCGTATTGGCCCAAGCGGGCTTCTGCCGCGGCCTTGCTGACCACGGAAAGCCCCACAAAACGCCCTTTCGGATAGAGCGACAATGATTCATCAAAGTATCGAATGGCATCCTCGGCTTTGTTCTGCCCGAGCAGCATTGATCCAATGGTGACGGGAAGATTGTCTGCCACCGGGTCGCCTTTGAAACTGGACTGGAACTCATTGTAACCCGCAAGTGCGAAGTCCGAGTTGCCCTGCAAGCCATAGGTCATCGTCCGGAAGTAGAGCTCCCGCTTTTTCTCCTCGTCGTTGCTCAGGAAAGGGCTGACGTGGCGGAGCAGTGTCCGTGCCGCATTGAGGTTGCCCTGCTGATAAAAAATCTCCCCCATCTTGAGAAGGGCGCTGGCGACCTGGTCTGGTTTGTTTTTGAGTTCTTCCAACTTCGTGAGCTCGCGCAGGTTTTCCCGCTCCAGCTGTTTGAGAAGGTTTTGGTTGCGTTGTTGAAGTGCATCACGGCGGCGATCCGGGAAAGCGGCCACACGATCCTGCTGCAATGCGAGGATTTCTTCTTTGGGGGCGATGGCCCGATAAGCCGCAAGAGCCTCCTGATAAAGGGGAGCCCGTTCGGTCTCATCGCTGAAACCGGCCTGATTGAAGAGGATTTCAGCGAGCTGAAAATTAGCTTCATTGTATAGCGCGATATCGCGACGATCCCGGATAATCTCTCTCAGGAGGTCGGCCGCCCGTTTGTAGAAAGCAAACGCTTTGGCCTTGTCTCCGCCTTTTCCGAGCTCAAGGCTTCCCTGGGTGGCGAGGGCGATAGCGAGCAGGTTTTTGGTTTGTGCGATGGTGGCGGTCTGGGGGAATTTTTGGATGTTCAACTCGGCGTCTTTGACGACTTCTTCGTATTTTTCGATTTGGTAGTTTGCCACCGCACGGCTGTAGATCACACTTTCCAGATCCGGAGCGGCCGGATACTTGGTAATAAAATCGGTGAATTTCGTGATGGCCTGCTCAAAGGTGCTTTTGCGTTTTGGATCCGTGGCCGGCATGGCGGATGCCTTGGCCGAAAGGATCTGGGGCAAAAGACCGTCGGCCACCTGCTGAAGCTCGGCAGGCAATGGAGGGCCTGAAGTCGCCTTGGCGAGAATTGCTGAGGACTCATCAAAGCGGCCCAGAAAATAGTAAGCAAAGGCGAGTTGAATCTGACCTATGCCGACGACCACATCTGTGGGGTAATCTTTGAGGAGCTTTTCGTAAGCGGTGGCTGCTTCCGCGTAGTTACCGGCCGAGAAGAGAGCGTAAGCCGCATTGTTGGCGTCTGCCGCGCCCGGAGATTGCGCTTCAACGGAAGGAACACAGAACGCAAGGCCTGCTATGAGGGGAAGGAGGAGTTTCAGGGGACGCTTCATAAAGTGAAAGAAATGGATACTATCCGCGAATTATGACATTTCGCCACTCCAAAAACGCGGAAACCAATGTGCGGTGGCGGGAAGATCAAGGAGATGTTCAAACAGTTTCAAGCTTCAATGTCTCTTCGAACTTTGTCTTTTTTGTCCTCGCGCTTTTCTTCAAGTCGTGCAATTTCCAGTGCCAACTGCCGCTTCAGTTCATTCGCGGCATCCGGGTCGCGGAGGGATTTGGCAATTTCCCCCTCCAAAAAGACTTTCTTCTCGGCAATTCGTGCATCGATTTCTGAATCAATTTCTGCCAGCAGTGCTTTGGTTTTTTCGCTCACCTTGGCAATGGGTTTTTCTTTCTCAAGGCGGCTCATGGCGAGTTCGTAGGCGGATTTCATGGCGTGATATGTGAATGAACAGCCTACGCAAAACCCGGAGGCGTCTCAACACACAAAATCACGAACAGTTGCCCGCCAAAGGTTCCTGTGTCAGTTTGGCCGCTCATGAAACATCTGCACCTGCTCAGCACGGACTTTGATGGCACCCTTGTGGGGTTTTCCTCGGATGGCATCTGCAGTGACGGTTTTGCGGAAGTGCTGCTCGAGTTCAAAAGGAATGGCGGCCTGTGGGCCATCAACACCGGCCGGGGAATGCAACATGCCAAGGAAGGGATCGAGCGGTTCGGAGCTCCCTTTCCGCCGGATTTTCTGCTGACAAATGAGCGCGAGGTTTTTCGCCGGTGTTCAAGCGGGGCGTGGGAAAATCACGGGGAGTGGAATCGCTTGTGCGAAACCCGCCACGGGGAACTTTTTGAGCAAAGCAAAGAACTGCTCGCCGAAATTCAAGCGCTGGTGGGATTTCATGACGGCTCACAAATTATCCATGAAAACGGCCTGCCGGTTGGACTGATCACCTCCGATGAGCAACAGATGGAACGTCTTGCCCACGAGATTTCTCAGATTGCCGGGTCTGTTCCGAACTTTTCCTTTCAGCGGAATACGATCTACCTGAGGTTTTGTCATTCCGATTATGACAAAGGCACGGCGCTCTCCGAACTTTGCAGGCTGGAGGGGATCCTCAAGGATCATGTTTTTTGCGCCGGCGACCACCTCAATGATCTGCCGATGTTAACTCCGCAGCGGGCCGCGATGCTGGCATGTCCCGCAAATGCGATTCCAGCGGTTCAGGAGGCCGTTCGCGAGGCGCAGGGGTATGTTGCCTCGGAACGTTATGCGGATGGAGTGGCCCAGGGAATTCTTCATCATGGAAACAGGGTTCCCGCATTTTTGTGAAAGTGAATAAAAAACCTCCGGCAGAATCAACGGCCGGAGGTTTTTGGATCAGAAGAGGAAACCGTCCGGGATCAGGAAATCCGGTAGCGGCCTTCTCCGAGGCGTTCGATTTCAGGAATATTTCTTCCTGTGCTGCTGAACCAGACGTGGATGTTTTGCGGTTTGATTTTGAACTTTTTCGCGAGGTCACGAACAGCAACTCCTGAAGCGCCGGCTTCATTCAAAGCGGCAAGTATTTTGGCTTTCAATGCACCGCGGCGACCGGTCTTGCGGCCTTTCGCAGCGACTTTGACAGCACTTGGGGCTGCGGTTGCTTTGCTGGTTTTTTTGGTGCTGCGGCGTTTGGCTTTGGTTGATTTCGGAGCGGTTGTTGCCGGCGCTTTTCCAAAGAAACCAGCGATGTCGGCTTCGATGACTTTGATCTCAGCGGCGAGTGCATCGCGGCGTTCAAGTTTTTTGATTAGTTTTTGCAGACTGGCTGCGTTAAGGTTTTCAATAGGCATAAGACAACAACTAAGATATCGAAACTGCCTGAATGCAAGCAAAATATCATTACCGTGAATCCGCTTTTACTCTCCCGGCCGGACTTTAGCATGATTGTGATCGCTGTCAAGTCACTGCGAAACTGAGTGCCGGATGATCCCCAAGCATAGTTCGACAGTTTATGCAGATGGAAAGGATTGCGCTCTTCGCAATGCCTCCAGCCGCACACTGGCACCGGGCGAAATCGATGTGTGGTTGAAGGCCCCGGAGGTCTCGCATGGTGATGTCCGTCTTCAATCATCGCAGGCGATTGCTGCGAACGCTGCATCCCAGGATCTTCTCATGAGGGTTCTCTCACTCTACTCGGGAATTCCTGCGAAGAATCTCAACGTGCGCAGGGCTCCGCTCGGGAAACCCTATCTCGAAGGCGGGCCATGCTTTAATCTGTCGCACTCTGCGGGGGCCACAGCGATCGCGGTTTCCGGTCAGGACGTTGGAATTGACATCGAAAATCCCCACCGGAAAACGTCTTCCCGGGAACTTGCACTCAGGTTTTTTTCCTCCCTGGAAATCGCCTTTCTCTCACGTTGTCCGGAATCCCAAGTTGGCAGGGCATTCCTTCGACATTGGGTTTCCAAAGAGGCGATAACAAAGCTAGTCGGGGTGGGGATTTACCGGGGTCTCCGGCACGTGGAGACCAACCATGCGATATCTCCTCCCGCAGCCAACTACAAGGGCCGCAGAGTCTGTCTCGCGGAATGTGGAGAAGAAATCGGAATGATGGGCTCGGTGGCAAGCTGGCATCCCGCCAATGTAAATGTCTTTGTTATTGCCGGAAATTCAGCAATCATCGACTGATGTCATTCCAAGACTTGAATTTATCAGATGTCGTTGTTCATGGAGCCCAAAGAATGGGCTATGTCGAACCGACCCCCATCCAGCTCCGGGCCTTTCCAATCATTCTGTCAGGCAAAGACCTGATTGCTTCCGCCCAAACAGGAACCGGAAAAACGGCGGCTTTTGCCCTTCCTGTGCTCACCCGTCTGGGCAAAGCTCAAAACCGCACGAGGTGTCTGGTCCTTGAGCCGACCCGCGAGCTGGCGATGCAAGTCGAGACGGCATTTCACGATTTTGCGCGTTTTATGGATATCAGCGTGGCTCTCGTGCATGGTGGTGTGGGATATGGAAATCAGAAGGAAGCTCTTCACGGGGGCAGTGACATTATTGTGGCCACTCCGGGACGGCTTCTGGATCATATCGAGCGCGGAGATGCCAAGCTGAACACCGTGGAATACTTAATTCTGGATGAAGTGGACCGGATGCTGGACATGGGATTCCTTCCCGATGTCCGCCGCATTATTGAGCAGTGTCCCAAAGACAGGCAAACGCTTTTCTTTTCCGCAACCATTCCAGAAGAGATTGAGCGCTTGTCCTCATGGTGCCTCAGGGATCCTGAAAAAATTGAAATCGGCGCCCGGCGTTCACCGGCAGAGACGGTCAACCATGCTTTCTATCCGGTCGCAAATGACCAGAAATTCGATTTGCTGCTTGCATTGTTGGAGCGAACGGATTTTCAGAGCGTTCTCATATTTTCGAGGACGAAAGACGGAGCCGACCGGATTGCCCGTCAGTTGAAACTCCAAAAGCATTCTGTGGCTGTTCTTCATTCAAATCGCACCCAGACAGAAAGAGTCGAGGCTCTGGAGGGTTTCAAGAACGGGCGCTTTGAGGTGATGGTCGCCACAGACATTGCTGCCCGCGGGATTGACATTGCCGGGGTTTCCCATGTGATAAACTTTGATGTTCCCCAGCACCCTGAGGACTATGTCCACCGGATTGGCCGCACCGGGCGGGCTCAGAACGTGGGCGATGCGTTCACCATCATGGTTGCGGAAGAACATCCCCACGTGAAAGCCATCGAGCGGTTTATTGGTCAGCGTGTTCCCAGGCTGAAGCTGGATAATTTCAATTACCTCTACACCGCGATGTTTGATGAAGCTTCCGTGGAGCAGGCTTTGAAGGGGGCAAAAGGTGTGCGCGGATTGAAGGGGACAACCTTCGGCCGCCGGAAAAGACGCTAATCCGTTCTTCCCATGAAGGTCGCTTTAGCCTGGTTTTGGAAGGTCCTGTTTCTTCTGGTTGTCACTGGCCTGCTGATCTGCGGGATTCTGCTGGCTCGCGCGGAGTCATGGAAAGCAGATGCTATTGCTGTTTTGGCGGAAGGTGCGCAGATCGCTGAAACCAAGATGGGGCTGCAACAATATGCGATGAGAGATGAAGGACGCCCTGTCCTGGTGGTCCATGGCGCCGGAGGCGGGTATGATCAAGCCGTGGCCATTGCCGGAGCAATCCCATGGGATGGGGTCCAGGTCATTGCACCCTCACGCCCGGGATATCTGGGCACGCCGCTTTCCTCAGCGCTTCTCCCCGAACAGCAGGCAGATGCGCTTGTGGCTCTTCTGGACGCACTGAACCTCGATCGCGTTACGGTTTTCGCATTTGCCGAAGGGGCTCCCGCTGCCATTTTATTTGCCACGCGGTATCCCGGGCGCACGGAGAGACTGGTATTGGTCTCCGGCCTTTATGAACGCATCAAACAACCTCACGAGGTCGAAGAGCGGCCGCTTCCGGAGAAAATCCTTAATGCCCTGGGAGGTGATGTGACTTCGGCCTTTGTCGCTTGGGCCGTGACAAACAACCCCGCACGAGCGTTGCCAGAAGCTCTCACCTTTTTTTATTCCGGATCGGAGAGGGCGGCACTTTCTAAATTTATTTTGGAAAACCCCGCTCAATCATCGGATTTCCAGGCATTCCTGCTTGCGATGGTTCCGATCTCGGTCAGAGAGCCCGGGCTGCGGAATGACATCATCCAACTCAAAAATTTGCCGCCTCTTCCCTTTGCCAGTATTTCTGTGCCCACACTGATCGTGCACGGAAGTGCGGACCCCCTGCAATCGGCGGACGGGGCACGCGCCGTGGCGGCCAAAATTCCCGGAGCCATTTTTCTCGGCGTGGAAGGATCCGGACATCTCCCATGGCTCGGACCGGACTCGGCAAGAGCAGGTGCCGCGATTGCGGAATTTGTTCATTCCGCGGCAGCGACCGGAGCACCGGTCACTCCCCCTCCAGCCGACTGATCCGGGTGGCTTCTTCTTTTTTGCGCGTTTGGCCCGACCGAACGATGTTCCGGATCACAAAACCAATGACACCCGCGATAAAGAATCCAATGAGTCCTGCCTGAACCCACGGGCGGGGCGGATGCGGGGGGGAGGAAATGCGCACAGCCTCTGAAGGGGCGGATCGTTTGCCATTTGCGTCGAGGGAGACAACACGAATGAACCATGAACTGTCAGGGGGGAGCCGGTTCATCGTTGCAAGCACCTTTCCATCGCGTTCCTGAAACCTTGCATAGGGAAATTTCGTCCACTTTGAAAGTGGTGGAGCATCGTCGCCAACATACTCCAGGCTCCGGACTTCGATCACAAACGATTTGGCATCAGGCGAAGGATGATCCCAGGCAATCTGGACAAGTCCCGGTTGCCTCGACACAAGCCGGATCTCCGGGATGGCCGGAATAGCGTTGTCCGGCTCAGGCTGGAGTTCTTTAAGACTTGGAAATGTTGGTAGCCCACTGCCGGGTGTGGGCATTGGGATGGCATTTGCAGTGGATGGCAATTTTTCATACCTTAGTGGGATCATGACGGGATTTGCGCCGTCCGCCAGAATCTCAATGGTATCTGCAATAGTGGCCTGGATGCCGCCGGTTTCGAAGGAAACCTCAAATGTTTGTGATTTTCCAGGGGCAATAATCACTGATGACGGGGCAGGAGCAATCACCACGCCCACGGGAGAGCGGACTTCCAGTCTGGCCGGGGATCCGCCCCGGTTTTTCAGGGTGAGAGTTTTTGATATTTGAAGTGGTGATGAACTCAGCGGAATGTTGAAACCTGTGGCGGGTTCTGCAAAAAGGATGGCGGGAAGCGCTTCACTTTTCACCGGGATCTCTTTACGAAACCCCTCGCACTCAAGAACCAGCGTACCGGATACCGGATTCAGCACATGGGGATCGGCGGCCAATTCCATCGAAACCTTATCGCCTGCAGGAATGTTAACGGTGGGCCTGATAAGAATTCCTTCGGGCGATTTCACATGGATCGTGAGAGGCCGGGGCGTAGGGTTTATTAAAAGAAATGAAGCTTCGCGGTTCTTCGCATTTGAAAGAACAATCGGTCTGTCCGGTGCCACCGAAAACAGCTCGATGGCCCGCCCTGAGAGTTTGGTTGTTGCCGGCGGGGATCCCGGCACTTGGAATTCCCCGGAAAAGTCACCCCGGGAGGAAGGGGAAAAGACCAGCGTCCAACTCTGAGTGCCACCGGGAGCCACAGTCTTTGGAGCGGTGTCTTCCAATGCCCAGGGGAGACTCACGGAAGGGGCCACTGCGAGGCTGGTACCGCCGGTATTGGCGACGATGATCTGCTTGCGCATGTGACTGCCTGCCGGCACTTCCCCAAAATCAAGACTGGGAATGATTTCTATCCTGGCAGGGGGGTCCTGCACCTGAATCTGAATGTCTGCGGGTGCCGAGACGGGTGAGTCCACGGATTGCACGGCAAAGCGGAAGGAATCTGTGCCCCCCGGGAAGCGGGCATCATGCGAGTAGGTAATCACTGCCGTGTTTCTGCCGGTTGCCCTTGGCTCGCTCAGGGAACCCTGACTGGGTTGCGAACGGATGATGAAGCGCAAAGGACCGGGAATGCGGCCACCTGCTCGAAGCGGAATATCCACACTTTGTCCCCGGTAAACCCTCGCCCCGGCTGATTCAGCCATGGGTGGCGGGCTGGCGGGAATCGGGCGCTGGGCAAATCCTTGTCCCGCTGAACCGATGACGCTGATTAAAATGATACCTGGAATCAGGGTCCGCGAGGAAAGTCGTTGCGATTCGGAGGCAGACTCGTTAATTCCATGAGAGTCATGATTGGTCACGCACAACGCGCTTTGTCGATTTATCGGGGGATTCTCACCGGGATTCTGTTTTCCGGTTTGCTGGCATCTTCCGTGGTTGCTCAAAACCGTGAAGATCCGACCCCCAAGCCTAAAAAGGTTCAAAAAAAGGCAGGGGAACTGATCTCCAAGCAAGCTCCTCCCAAAGTGATTCCGCGGGTGCTGGACCGTGCATCGCCGGAGAATGTTTCCATCTATGTCTCTCTTGAGAAGCAGCGGGCCTTTTTGAGGGTTGGTGAGGAGACGGCCATCGATACTCCCATCTCGTCCGGCAAGCGGGCCGGGATGACCCCCAAAGGAAATTTCACAATACTTGAAAAAAGTGCCGATCACCGGTCCAGCATCTATGGAGATTTTGTAAGTCGCAAGTCCGGGGCTGTGGTTCGCAGCGGGGTGAGCACAAAGATCGATTCGGCTCCGAGTGGCACCGTGTATCGAGGGGCTCCCATGAAATGGTTCATGCGGCTGAGTTGGCAGGGGGTTGGCATGCATACTGGAAAGCTACCCGGATATCCGGCTTCGCATGGCTGCATTCGGCTTCCTGAAGATATTGCAAAAATGTTCTACGAGCGGGTCAAGCTGGGAACACCGGTTTTTGTAGGCGACTGAGGATTTCCGGCCCTGGGACGGCGAATCACGGCAGCAGCCACAAAGGCCAACTCGGCAAGGACAAAGATAATGGCATAACCGAAACCGCCACTTCCAAATCCGTAGCTGTGAAGGCCAACTCCCAGCACGAAATTCACGCCATACCATGCCATGATCACACTTTGAAAGCAGAGGATGGCTCCTACGGCCATTCCAAACCCTCCCCACTTGCCGGCAATCCGACCGTGCAAGACAAACAGATAGGTGAGCAGGGTGATGAGAGCCCAGACTTCCTTGGGGTCCCAATCCCAGAACCGGCCCCAGGAGTAATTGGCCCACACTCCCCCCAGAATGGTGCCAACCGCCAAAAGCAACACCCCGACCTGAAGAACCCGATAGAGATAATTGTAGAGCGCGGGCGTTGGTTTTCCTCCTTTGATCACGGTGCCCAAAGCAATGTGGCCGATGCCCAAAGCCAACGCAAAGGCTCCATAGCTGAGGGTGATTGTCAGCACATGCGTCGTGAGCCAAAAGTTATCCCGCAAAACCGGCACAAGCGGGGTGATCGATCGACTGATGGCCATGGGTTGGGTGTCTGCAAGAATGAGCGAAATAACAGCCACGGGAACGGCCGCGAGCAAAAAGACACGCGAACGGTGAATAGCCTCGAACACCAAGGCAAATAGCACAGTCCCGAAGGCGACCCATATCACCGACTCGTACATATTGGTCACCGGAGGGCGCCCCGCAATGATCACTCTGGCCATAAAGCCACCCACCTGCATGAGAAATCCCGCACCGGCCAAAACCCAGCCCGCCGCGTAGCCGGCCCGGGTTTTTCCCGCAGTCATCAGCACCAAACCTGCGGCAAGATACAGGATCCATGCCCAACGGATGGGATGAGACTTTTGATAAAGGGCTTCCAACTCGATTTTCCATGAGGGTGGTTGAAATGCGGGTTGTTGGGATGCGAGGGACTGAATGACTTTCGAAGCGGCCTCATCAAAAGACTTCTGATCATTTTTCAGGAAAGCTGCCCGCAGCGGACTCAAAGAATTCTCAGGAAGCACCGACCATGGCCCCTCTGCCAGAGTGGGGTTTGGAACCACCCGAAAGGCCTCGCCGCCCGCCAAGGCCTCGATTTGAGCCAATCGCATGCCCACATCCGCAGCCGCTTTCGGCAGGCCGGTGAGGCGGTTGTTCCCGGGGCGTGCCCGCAACATGGCTGCCTCCGTCAACTTGCTGCGGAGACTGGTGTTAGCCACCAGCTCTTCATAAGAAAAGTGCTTGCGATCCAGATCCATACCGCACGCCTCTTTGAGCAGCCGGTTGTTTACCAAAATAACGGGGAGCTTCTGATGCCCCTGCGGGGCCAACCAAAGACCGGTCACAAAATCCAATGCCTGGCGCTTTTGGCCGTCGATGGTGACGAAGGTTTTACCAGACAACCCCAACGTTGATTCTTCGGCAAAAACCAGGAATGGCTTTTTTCTACCGCCCTCTTGAATGGGAAGCTTCTCCAAGACGGAAAAATCCATGGCACCCAGAGGCGCGGTGAGAGTGGCAATCAGGATAAAAAGTACAAAACGCATGAGTATCAAAGCGTTTATATTTCGCCTGACTTTTGAGTTTCTGCAAGTTGTTCAGCAGAGCAAAGATGTTTTAATTCTCCGCAGCGGCGAAACGAACCGCTTCGAGAGATTGATGTGCCGGAAAAAGTTCTCTACGCTATCAAGCCAATCCAAAATTCCGGTGCATTCCGCAAAGGGCAGCATCTCATGGAGATTTGAACTCATCGCCCAACAAAGACTTTAATGAACCAGAACGACATTGATGATTTGCTGGAATTCCTGAGATTTCCCAGCGTCTCGACCCAGAAAATCCATCAAACCGACATGCGGGCTTGTGCCGGGTGGGTTCAGCAGCGGTGCGAGCAGGCCGGGCTGCAATCACGGATTGAAGAGACCGGGGGGCATCCCTGCGTGATTGCCAAAACGTCGAGGGACCCGGCAAAACAAACGGTTTTGATTTACGGCCACTATGACGTCCAACCAGCCGAGCTCTTTGAGGAGTGGGATACTCCGCCTTTTGAGCCGGTGATCCGGGAAGGCCGGGTGTTTGCACGGGGGGCGACGGACAACAAGGGCCAAATCCTTGCTCACATTCTCGGTGTGGGCGAGACGCTCGCCGGTCAAGGCACACTTCCCGTGAATGTGATTTTTCTCATCGAAGGGGAGGAGGAGGTGGGCAGCCCGAGCCTCCCCGCCGTGCTGGAACGATTGAAGGAGGAACTTGCCTGTGATGTGATCATGATCTCCGACACCGGTATGGTTGCCCACGGATATCCCACACTCACATTCTCCCTGCGCGGAATAACCAGCGCGGAGCTCAGGGTTTACGGCCCGGGCTATGATCTGCATTCCGGCGTTTTTGGCGGGGCGGTGGCCAATCCGGTGACGGCCGCTGCACGCCTTGTGGCCAGCCTGCATGATGAGGACGGGCATGTGAGGATTGAAGGGTTTTATGATGATGTGAGACAGATGTATGAATGGGAGCGTGAAGCCTCGGATGGATTGCCAGTCACCAACGATGCCATT
>JBGSPC010000040.1:0-41789 GCA_041738805.1 Terrimicrobiaceae bacterium
ACCTCATTAATAAACCCGCTACCCCCGTTTGGCAAGGCTGGAGCCAAGCGCGCCCCCTGGGTGGTAGGCCCCGGGCAGTCCCTTGCCCGCCCACTTCTCCTGCGAAGTATTCAACACTCATTCAAGATTCTCGAGGACAAGGGCTATTTCCTTAACCTGACCCGCTCTTAATCTCCTGCTAACAATCTCCTGCTAACAAGAATCAGTCAGCGAGCTATCAGGGCTTAAGCAATTTCAGCTTCGGAAAATACGAGCGCATAAAACCTCGATCCACCACAGCCAACCAATCCGCCTGAATGGTGGCATGTGCAGCGATGAGAAAATCGGGAACAAAATGATCTCTCGCACCTTTTTGCTTCCGATATTCAAAAACATTTGACCGGCAAGCCAGGCACTTTCGGGGGCAATATCGTCATAACTGATCTGAAGAGACTCAAACTGACGCCGCGCCTGCTCTATAGAAGCAAAACCTGCTGAACATTCGGCAAAAACCACCGGGCACATCAACATGGGACCCTCAGCCGCGGCTTGACTCAATCCCTCTCGCCATGATTCCCATCCCTCTTCGCGTCGCAAAAGGATTAACAGAACGGAAGAATCCAAAGCCGTTTTCATCTCTTCTTGCCAGATGAAAGTTCTACCAGACCCCGCAGATCAACCATGACCTCTTCCATATTTTTGCCGGGCCAGGGATCCTTCCAACCGGCTTCAAAGTTCTCCCAAGCTTCAGGAGGAATCACTCGAACAGCTTTAAGAAAAGTGGCTCCTTCATCAAAATCCAAAACATCTCCGGTCTTTAACCGCAAGTTCTCACGAATCTTCAAAGGAATCGTGATCTGCCCTTTGCTGGTTAATGTCGCATTCATGCTCTAGGAATATAATAAAAAGGTAAGGATTTCACGTAAGGAAATAAATCACGACAAATCGAGAATGACTGAAAAAGGGTAACGTTTTTACCATTCGGGGTGCGAAACGGGCGCGGGCGGTTAACGGGATCGAATAATTCTCTTGATGTGATGTTCTTCTATCCGTACAGCGGAGAGCAGAGCGGCGTGGCTTTTTCGAAAGTCGCATCGCACCCGATGAAACCTTGTTTAACGCAACTTTCCTCATCCATTCTGAGCAGTGCTTTGAATGCGGCAGGCGTTGATGCCAGGGGATCGGTGCCAAGAATCGATGCCACAGATGTCAATTCGGCATTACCCTCCTTTTTTTCAAAGGCTGAACCCGTCTTCGTCGCAAGATCATCTCCTCGTCTCTCCAAAATCCCCCAACACTCCTTGTAAAATCCTATGGAACTCCAACAAGTCGGCGATAGCTGTTATGCGGTGCTTAACGAAAAAAACCGGGTTTGCGATGCCAACTCGGGTCTAATCAACAAAGGCGGAGGCGTGGTCATCGACACGCAATCGGATCTGAAACATGCGCGACAAATGATCGAAATGTTCGGACGCGTATGGTCGAAGCAGGCGGACCGGGTGATTAATACCCACGAGGACGCGGATCATGTCTGGGGCAACCAGCTCTTCGAAGGGGCAGAGATCATTGCCCACCGGTCGGTGCCCGAGCGCATGAGGCATGTTGCCGAACCCAAGGAATCGCAAAAGCTTCTGCACGGTGTCGGACATTTCCTGACGCGCCTGCTTTTGAAAACCATGCACCCCGGTCTCGAGGCGGCCGGGGAGCAGCTGATGGAAGATTATAATTTCGATGGCATCGAGCTGGTGCTGCCGACCACGCTTTTCGACACGCGCTACGAACTGGATCTCGATGGCACGGAAGTCCACCTGATCTACGTTGGCCCCTGCCATCAGGTCGGCGACACGATTATCCATGTGCCGAAAGAAGGCGTGGTTTTTGCCGGCGATGTGCTTTTCCGCAATTGCACGCCGATGGGATGGACCGGCTCTTACTCGAAATGGTTTGACGCTCTCGACCTAATCATCCAGCTCGAACCTCAGGCCATCGTGCCCGGTCACGGCCCTCTTTGCGGACTGGACGGTGTCAGAGAAATGAAAGCCTACCTGGAGTATGTGCGCAACGAATCCAAGCGGTTTTTTGATGAGGGTCTCCCCTCGCTCGAAGCGTCCAAGAAAATCGAGTTCGGTCCCTCCAGCGAATGGCGCGCTCCGGCCCGTCTCTACATGAATGTCGAGCGGGCCTACCGCGAATTCCGCAACGAACCCCCCGGCACTCCATGGGATTCCGCCGGGACTTTCGATGCCATTCTCGATGTGGCGAAGGCCAAAGGAGTCGCGGTCGAATTTTAGGTCGAAAGCCACCGCCCTGCCCATTATTACCATGAACACCGTAACATTTCCTGCGATCCTGACCGACGAAGAAGGCGAGACCCATTTCGGCATCGAAGAGTTTGCCGAGCGCGAAGTGGCTCTCGGTCCGCCTCCCAACCCTGCGGGCCGCATGGGCGACTTCGGGGCCGTGACAACCATGTGCTCCTTCTTTGTTCCCGCAGGAACCTCAGCTCCCGCACACAATGCCCCTCAGCCCTATGTCGTCATCGTCCTGTCCGGCGAGGCCGAGGTCGTAACCAGTGGCGGCGAGGCCAGGCGATTCCACCCCGGCGACTTGCTCCTCTGCAACGACCTGACCGGTAAAGGGCATGAGACGCGGGCCATCACCGATCTGCTCCTGGCCTTTGTCCACCGGGTTAATCCGTCGCCCTCCACCAGCAGCACAAACCAAAACCCAACTCACTGAAAGAAAGATTCTCTATGAAAACCACGATAAAAACACTCGCCGGTCCCGCCACGGGCCTCAAATTCACCGAGAGCCCCCGCTGGCATGGGAACAAACTCTGGTTTCTCGACATTCATGACAAGCGCATCAAAACGGTCGATCTCGCGGGCACCGTCGCCACCGTGGCGGAGTTGCCATTTCTTCCCAATGCATTCGGGATCGATCCGGACGGAGTGATGGTGGTTGGTGACGCCTTCCAACGCCGGATCCACCGCTGGCAGCCCACAGGCCTCGAAACAATCGCCGACATCAGCAATCTCACCAAATACTGCCTCAGCGACGGCATCGTGGACTCCGCCGGCCGTCTCTATGTCGGCGATATCGGCTACAATTTCGTGGACCCCGAAGCCAAGCCTGTCGATACCTGCGTGATCGTGCTGGTGGACGCCGCGGGCAAAGCGTCTGTTGTCGCCGACAATCTCTCCTTCCCGAACGGCATGGTGATCACGCCGGACGGCCGGACCTTCATCGTTGCCGAGACTCTTGGACATCGTCTCACAGCGTATGATCTTCTGCCGGACGGAACGCTGGGCAACCGCCGCACTTGGGCGGATTTGCCTCCTTCCATCGGCCCGGATGGCATCTGCCTCGATGCCGGCGGAGGCGTGTGGTGCGCGAATCCGGAGGGCGAAGACAGTGTGGTGCGGGTGATTGAAGGCGGAGAAATCACCGACCGCATCCGTGTCCCGACCCACGCCTATGCAGTGATGCTGGGCGGACCGGAGCGGCGGCATCTCTTTATCTCCACCTCGGGTTCCCATGACCCGACGGAAATCCACCGCAGCCCTTCGGCAAGTTTCGAAATCGCCGAGATCGATGTGCCGGGTGCGGGTCAACCCTGAATCGACTCGAAACAAAAATATCCCCCCACCATGAAACTCATCCGCTTCACCACCAAGTCCTCGCAGGACATTCTGTTCGGCGTGGTCATCCAAAACCACGCGCTCTCCTTTGCCGCGCTGCAACGCAAGTCTGGCAAGACCTCGGCGCATCTCACCGACAGCCGTGCCTATCTCTCCCACCTTCCCGACAGCGAAAACGCCGCCCGCGAATTGCTCGCGTGGGGCGAGCAGCACCTTGCCGAGTTGTCCCCCGAGGAATGTCCCGCCCTCGATGCGGTCCGTCTGCTGGAACCTGTCGAGGTCGCGGCCCTCTTCGATTTTGGTCTGACCCCGCGGCATCTCAAAAATTCGGCGGATGTTCTCATGAAATATGAAAAGGACAACCCGCAGACGGCTCCCCTGCTGCAAGCTTTCGCCAAGGCGATCATGGCACCAAAGCCCAAGGCGACACCCGGCCGGCCCGAGGCCCTCTCGTATTACAAGTGCAATATGAACTCCATCGTCGGTGACGGAGAAACCGTGCCATGGCCGGCCTACACCTCGCGTCTGGATGTGGAACCCGAGCTGGCCGTCGTCTATGGCAACGAGAAGCAGCCGGTGGCGGGCTTTTGCATCTTCAACGACATTTCCGCCCGGGATGTGCAGGCCACGGAGTTTGTCGGTGGATTCTGCCTGACGAAGGACATGGCCAGGGGCAACCAGCTCGGCCCCTTCCTCGTCACGCCCGACGAGGTCGGCAATCCCTATAGCCTCAAGGTCCAGGTCGTGGTCAATGGGCAGATCAAATTCGAAGGCTCCACCTCGGAGATCAGCCACAAAGCGGAGGACATCTTTGCTTGGCTGGAATTCAGCGGCCCGATCAAGTCCGGCTCGGTCATGGGCTTCGGCACGATTCCCGATTGCACGGGCTGCGACCACGATGACTTCATTGACCCCGGTGCGGAGATCGAGGTGCGCATCGAAGGCCTTGGCGCGCTGCATTGCCGCTTTGCCGAGCCGTCCGGCAAACTCCTTCCAAGCCGCTGGCCACTACGCGAGCCTTTGGAAAAATACCACGATTGAAACTCCCTCTGCCCCGGCCATGCCCAAAGTGAAAAATTTTCTGAACATCCTGTGGCGTCCGGCGGCAGTCGTAATCGCCGCAGCGGCCATGGCGGGCCAGACATTCCAAGCCGCAGCCCGGGATGCGACACCCGAACCGCAAGCAGCCGAAACTGCCGACATTACCCGGGTCCAGCTGGCTCACGAGGGCGGCACCCGGCCACTCACCATCACACCGGTGGTCGGAACGCCGAACCGTGCGTTTCCTCTCACACTGGTCGCCGGGACCGAGCCAGTGGCGGATGGGGAAATCCGGGTCAACATTCTTGGAAGTGGCGACCCCTTTGTCAAAGTCGCCCAGGCCTGCGCTTCCGTGCTCATCGAGGCGGGGAACAAGGAACGCGATTTCTTTCTCTTCGATCTTGGTGCGGGCTCGTTGGCCAATTTCAACGGACTCAAGCTTCCTGTGGCAAAGACCACCAAGTTGTTTCTCACCCACCTTCATGCCGACCATGTCGGCGACATTCCAACCTTGATCTAGAGCCTCGCCAAGAGCGGAAGATCTCAACCGATCGAAGTGTGGGGACCGGCCGGCGAATCGGAAGAACTCGGCACCAAAGCCTACACCGGCCACATTGAAGCCGCGCACGCTTGGGACATGGCGACCATGAAAGGCCACCCCGGCGAAGGCGGGGCGCGGACTGTGACCACCGAAATCCCCTACGACAAACCTTCTTTTGTCTACGACCGCAATGGCGTGAAAATCTCCTCTTTTCCCGTGTACCACGCGCTCCCGGGGGCCGTGGGCTACAGGATCGAATACAACGGACTGAGTGTCGTCTTCTCCGGCGATACGCGCCCGACCGTGAGCATCCAGCAAGCCTGCAAAGGCGGAGTCGATCTGCTCATCCACGAGACTTTCCCATCGGCTGAGGTCTTCGCGAAGAAGGCCGGTCTCACGGAGGCCGATGCTCGTAAGGTGATTGATAATATTCACACCAGCCCCACAGCGGTCGGTCAGATCTTCCAAAAGGCCGGTGCGCGCATGTCGGTGTTGTGGCACTTCTCCGTCGATCACGAAACCCTCGGTCCTGCCCACGAACAGGTACGCGCCTAATTTGATGGTCCCTTCACTATCGCGCAGGATTTGACCGTTTTCGACATCACGAAAAGCGCCATCGTGGTGCGCCAAGCCACTAACGACCCGGCCTCCTGGCCGGTAACCGACGGTCCCGGGCATTCCAAAACGCGAGAGTAGCAACCCGGTAGCGGGGACGGTGCAGCTGATCAGGCGGGCTCTGAAGAGTCGCCGAAGACGGCAGCAGCCGTCTTCACGGCTTCCAACGCAGCGGGAAAGCCGGCATACACCGCCATTTGCAGAATGATCTCCAGAATTTCCTCGCGGCTACATCCGACATTCAGAGCGCCCTTGATGTGGTCTTTTAATTCAGCCTGTGCATAACCCAGCACGATCAGGGCAGCGACTGTGAGCATTTCCCTCGTCTTCAAATCAAGAACCGGGCGGGTGTAAACCTGGGCAAAGGGAAATTCGACGAGCTGACGCTCCAGCCCGGGACTCTTTGCGGCGAGGTCTTTCAGCGCCGAGTCAATGCCCGGACCAAAGATTGTCCGCATTGTTTCAAGGCCACGATGATATGAGGAATTTTTGTCTGTCATTCGGGGGGATAAAGATACCGGGATTAGATCGCTTCCGAAAGGGTAAAAGCCGCCATCCAACAGAAGCAGGTGTGATGAAAAGTGGGGGAGGCCGTGATGGAAGGTATCAACCGCGCAGCATTCAACAGCCCAGCTTGGTGAGGAATCCTGATGCGTTAACCAGTCGCCGCAGTTTTCTACAAATGCGAAAAGTATGGCGCGCCCGGCTGGATTCGAACCAGCGACCCGCTGCTTAGAAGGCAGCTGCTCTAGTCCCCTGAGCTACGGGCGCGAAGATCGGAAAATGTAACCTGCCCGCTCACGGGGAGCAACCAAATCCGGCATCCCTTCTTGCATGCGATGCCTTGGGGTGGTATCGAAGAAATATGTCAGCCATAATTGATCTCCAAGACATGAGCCTTGCGGATAAGATGCAATTGATGGAGGAGCTTTGGGCCGATTTGTCCCAAGGTGAAACTCCCTCTCCTGATTGGCACGGGGAGGTTTTAGCAGAGAGAGACAGGCTGATTGAATCCGGTGAGGAAAAGTTCGTTGACTGGGAAACCGCCAAGAAGCAGTTGTCTGACGCGTTGCTATGATGGGCTAGACGGATCGAAGTCCTTGCCCACGGAATGAAGTGAGCTGCCTCATCCAAGAAAGGATGCCATTCGCAAAACATGCGTCGCCCGCGATCAGGTGGATCGTGATCTCCGAGCGCGATGACAACTCCCATCGGCGAAGCCGTAATTTTTTTCTTTCCGAAGTGTACCCCGTTTTCTAGGAAGCTGGTGCATGCTGAGGTGAAAGAATGAACGGGCAATCAATGCCAACGTCGAAGAATAAGATACCGCGATTTCTGTCATACCCGATGACTTCCAAAGAAGTTGGCGACTTGATCGTGGCACATGCCCCCATTTTTCCTGTTCAATTCGGGTTTTCTTCAGGGCTGCCTCCCAAGGAAGGACATTCCAAATTTATTCCTTACCCCATCCTCACGATCCGTTTTCTGTACCAGGACATTCAATACCCCGGCGAAGTCCTTCGTCGGATCTCAGCCTCATTGGACTACCCCCTACCCCGCTGGAACATTGAGATCAACGCTGTCTTAAAGCGCAGTCGCAATGCCATTCGTCAGGAGCTTTTTGCTGATGGCTTTGTGGAGATCCAGGGTTGGTTGACACAGGCCCGCCCGCCATCATGGTTCCAGCGAAACCACTGTTTGACGATTTGCTTTCATGAAGATCAAAAGCGCTTGCAGTTCTCATGTCATGACGCGAACGATCGGTAGAGGCAATTTTGGGCGGTCTTTTTGGGCTCGCCGACTTTGTGCGCCGGAGACGATCTGGTAGGTTCATGAGAAGGCGGATGGCTTTTGCGGTGAAAGGGAGATATCAACTCGAAGAACGAAATGAGGATAACTTCTGTTTTCAGGGCGATATGAAAAACTCTTTCGAGCCCTTTGGCCCCGACTCGATAACTTGGAAGATCAACCGCGAACGGGTTGTTCTTCTGGGCGGACCGGCGGCGGCGGTTTTGCAGGTGGCCCATCCGCAGGTTGCGATGGGAGTCTCGGCTCACAGTAAGTTTCGCACGGATACGATGGGTCGATTACATCGTACGCTGGAGGCCGTGTATACAATTGCGTTTGGAACACCAGAGGAGGTGGAACACGTGCGATCCGGCGTGGCCCGGGCCCATCGTGTTGTCAAAGGAGAGGGCTACTCGGCTTTTGACCCTGATGCTCAACTTTGGGTGCTGGCGACACTCATCATGGGCAGCGTAACCATGTATCGTCGGTTCGTGGGGCCGCTCATCTCACAGGAATTGGATCAGTTCCTCCGTGAGAATGAACGCTTTGGGGAAGTCTTCGGGCTGGATCCCGAACTGCTGCCAAAATCCTGGGACGCTTTTGAAGCCTACTATGAGAAAATGCTGAATGGACCGCTGCTCGGCTCCCATCCGCTATGCGCAGACGTCGCGAATGCGGTGATCACGGCGGATTCACCATGTTTCATGAGAGCTCTTTCGCCGGTGTTTCGTGTCATGACGACCGAATATCTGCCCCAGGAACTCCAAAACCGGTTAAAAATTGAGCACGGTGTTTTGGCATCAACGTTCTGGCCAATCTTGGACCGCGTCCTGCCGTCGTTGATCAGAGTCTCTCCAGCGAGTGTCCGCTTTGCGCCTCACTACCGCCGGGCGCTTCGTCGAGAGGGGATTTCACCGAAGGAGATTCATTAGGCGGGGGTAGTTGATTTTTGCATTATGACGCGCATCGACCGGCAATGATTTGAGCTTTCTTACTTCCTCCACTCCGGCCCATGTGAGTGCGTCAGCAAGCCCGGAATGATCACCTGCGGAACCGTCCGACTCGATGACAAGAATACGCTTGGACTCAAGGACAACAAAAGCGGCCCGGCGGACAAACGGGAAACACATGGCCACACATTCGACCGCGAAGGGGTAAAGGATGCCACGTGGATCCTCCACCTTTGCCGAGCAACGCCCGAGCAGCCAGAGCCGCCCGGCATCATCGAGATACCCGGCATCTCCGGTGCGGTGCCAGGTGTCGCCATCGATAAGCACTTTGGTTTCTTCATTCCCCTGCCCGTGCAAATAACCCTTCAAAACATGATCCCCGGAGACAAGGATTTCTCCAATTTTTCCAGCAGTGAGTGGCTCAGAGCTTGAAATGGGAAACCCCCATTGATCCGCCAGAATACGCAGGCGAATTTCAGGAATCGTAGGACCTGCCAATAATCCCTTGCCTTCCCGCATGGCTTTCCAATCGTCATCGGAGATTTCATCACATCCAATATGGGCAATGGGCTCTGCTTCCGTGGAACCATACACGGCCACAATTTTTGCGTCAGGCAGCGTGCGCTGCAGATTTTGTAGGAGCGAGGGAAAAACGGGAGCCCCTCCAGTGTAGATCTTTTTCAGCCCGGTCAGAGAGGACGGTTCCTCCAGCAATCGCTGATAAAACGCCGGGGAGCCACCGGAGCGTGTGGGAAGGAGCCGACGGTTTTGCCGTGCCAAACGCTTGGCGTTCACCGAGCCCGGGCGGCTGGTTTTTGCGTCGGGCAAAATGCTTGTGACCCCGGACGCCAAATTTGCCAACACAAACACTGGAAGGGTCGTCAAATCGCGCTCGCCTTGTTCCAGCGCGATTGAGTTTTTCAGTGCGGCATGTTGGGAAATCAGAAAACGGTGGGATCGAACGGCGGCCTTGGGCTCGCCGGTGCTTCCGCTGGTGAAAGTGATCAGGGCCGGGGCATCGGGGGCCGGCATTTTCAAAGGAAGGATAGAATGCTCATCGCAGGAAACTCCGGGAGGGGCAAAAACCAGGGGAATCTTGCGCAGGCCGCTCACGAAGGGGCACAGACAGCGAAGAGCGAGGACACTGACCAGCGCCGCAGGAGGTAGCTTTTTGCAGCAGGCGTTGATGTGGCGCATGCCTGATGAGGGATCAAGGAAAACGGCGGTGGCTCCAACCCGGAAAATGCCCAGCAACGCTACATATAACTCAATCGACATGGGAACAAAGACAAGGACGGGACTCTTCGGGCCGATTTGTTGAGCTGTGAGCCGCGCCGCAAAATGGTCGGAGGCGGCTTTAAGTTCGGCATAGGTGACCGGGACATCCCGCCCGCGTTGTGTTGCGATCAAAGCTTCCTGGCCAGGCCACCGGGACACGTTTTTTTCAAAAATCTCGGGGATGGTCATGGAGAAAACCGGAAGGAGAACAAAACATACCGCCTCATTTTTTCCCCAAAAAAGCCACTCATATTCTGAACCTGATTCTCTTCGTTTTGGAGAGCGTGAATCAGCCGGGAATATCCTAATTCCGCTGCCTTTTGGTGGAGCAGGTTCGTGAGCACAAGCCCCAGCCCGCCATATCGGCGTCCCGGAAGGATCGCAAGGGTTTTGCCGATGACCGTGTGGATGGTCTCGCCGCGCATGGCCTCAGTGTAATCGGGAGTCGCAAAAACATAGCCCACCGGACGACCAGCATCCTCCGCAATAAAAACCAGTTCCGCATGAATCTTGTCCCGCAAAGGCAGGTATTGGCTGAGGAAGGCTTCCTCGGAAATTTTGGTGTAGAGAAAGTTTTTTGGAAAACTCACCACGGACACTTCGTAAATCTTTTGCAGGTCTTCCTCAAATCGGGAGAGGTTCAACTGACGAATTTGCACCCCTTGGTTTTGCAGGCGTGTTAAAGCCCGGCCCGCGCGGGGATCTTCACGCTTCAAATCTTTCACCAAAGATGACGAATAGCTCGCCAGCGGCAGGAACCCGGCCGTGGTAAACGCCTTCGTCCACCAATCGGGGTTGTCCGGTTCCATGAAAAAGGGCGGTTCCACACCTCTCTCGGTGAGCACGCGATACCGTCGCCACGTGTTGCCATCCATGGGCCCAACCGCCAGCGTGCAGCCTTGCTCTTTTAATCGTTGCTTCGCGCCATCAAGGACAACGGCAGCCGCTTCGGGCGATGCCGCTTGAAAGTGCCCGATCATGCCCAGGCGTTCGCCGGCCATCCCAGGCACAGTCTTCCACCAAAGCGAACACCGGGCCACTGCCCCGGAAATACAAAGGTGCTCATCCACATGTTGGGAAATCAGAATTGCAGAATCAAAATCAGGCACTGATTCATCAGGGCGATAGCTAAGCAGTTTCATAAGTTGAGGATTATTGGATAAGCGCAAGGACCGAGGCCAAGAAGGCAATCGCTGTTTCAGAAAGCCAAATGCGGGCATTTTGAGAGGGCGTGTGCTCCAGCGGCCATGATGGAACAAAGGCCGCAAGGGAAACAAGCACAGCCGCAGGCACCCAGGCAATGGCGCCAGGAGGAAAAACATTCAGTAAAACTCCAACTCCTGCCAAAGCGCTGAAAAGCACCGTCGGGACAATCCACCCCATCGCAAAGACCCTCCAGATCGGAATGTCCTCACAAACCACCCGCAGACGGGCGGTGATGATATTCCCCGTGTGTGCGGCCATGCAAAGCAGATAGGGTCCAATCAGATCGGCATTCAAAACATACGCAAGCACCATCCACAAAAATCCGCCGGCCATGACCCGCGTCACCGCATGCAAATTCTGGACTGGCCTCGACTCTTTTGGGAATGAGGGCAGCAAAACATAAACAAGAAAAAGCAGTACCGGCGGGCATAACCAAAACCACCCGCCAAAGGCCCAGACCGCATATCCTGAAAGCGCGCCGGCCAGAATCGCACTGTCGCTGAGGGTTGTTCGCTTTCGCCACATCAGGACAAAAATAACCAATCCAAAAATCAACAAAAACCGAAGGGCCAGTGCCGCCGCGTCCAATGGCAGATACAGGCTCAGCAGAAAATACATGCCGATCGGAATGATAAGATTGTCCTGGCCCCGCCAGGAGATGGCCTCAAGGAGCATGACCACAAACCCGGCCGTCAGACTAATGAAGAGGCACTCCGCACGCCCGGTCTCGCTGAATAGAAGAAGGGGAATGTGACAGCTCAAAAAGGCCGCTGTAAAAAACGCCACGGATCCTTCTGCGCTTTTGAGTCCCTCGTCCGTGCGATAACGGGCCAATCCATAGCGAACGCCAATCAGGGCGCCGACCGAATCGGCCACGGTGAGTGTGAGCACAGGAATGATGTAGAGCAGGGTTTGCTCACCCGCCAAAAAGAAGACGACGGCCACCGCCACCGGAAAATAAAACTCCCCAAAAGATTGCCGTTGAACCCCACCAATCACTCCGCCAATTTTTTGATGAAGGAAGGGAATCCATCGAACGGCCCCAAGGCCAATCATGGCAATTATGGCAAGGGTCGCCACCGGCCACACGTCGTCAAACAGCCATGGAAACGAAAGGCAAATCAAACCCATGCCAACATGCACCGCCTTGCGTGAAAGTTCAGGAGGCAGAAGTCTCCCAAACAGCTTCACAATTCCGACCAGCGCCCCAAGCGCTGCCAGAACAGCCACAATCCCAAGCCAAGGATTCACACGACCTCCTCCAAAACAAAGGCACTGTAAAAAAAGGCTTTGTCCGGCTGGTGGAGCCGTGCCGCCAATTCCCGGTGTGGCCGGATCTGATGGTGCAGGCCTTCCGGGGCGCAGCGGGGAGCCAACATGTTCCAATACGCCATCCGTGCCCCCGACCTCGCCCCTTCAGCAATCGTGCGAAGAAGTGTTTCGGTGGTTTCCGGAGAGAGGTATTCAAAAATATCACTCAAGTTAAATTTGCTGAGGGTGCCTCGTGGGACTCTGCTTAGAAAATCCTCCAGCGGCGCCTGGTGCCATTCCAGGCGGTCCAGATTTTTGCGAATGAGGTCCGTATTTTCTTCACGAAGATAAAAAGGCAGTGCCGTTTTGTGGCGACCGGTCAGAATCCACTGAAGATAAGGATTGCTGGCAGGATCCAGCACCGACAAGGCATGACACGTGCGCGACAGAATTTTTTCTGCCACGCTGCCTTCGACATAACGGAAAAAGCTGGGGTCCCGGCCAAGAGCACCCATGGCTGCACGTGAAAAAAACAAATGAAACATCAATCGCCAGCGCCAGGTGTCCCAGCGCTCATTGTAGAATTTCAGACGCTCGGCTGGTTCCTTGCTTTCAAGGAGTTCCTCAATCACTCGGCGGGGGTGGATGAGGGGCATGACCTTCTCTCTGAATAACCGGAAGTAATTTTCGAATTTGCCGGCATGCCCAATGCCTGGCGTGATGGGGCGGCCATCCCAGAACTTGCTGGCTCCATGTGAGAGATCATGGCGGAGCGTCTCATATAGTTTTTGCTGACGATTGCTTGCCACGGACCCCACCAGTTCCAGGATTTCATGGTGGTCCAACCGGCGAAACGCCGCGACCCGAAGTTCAAGGCAGGCAAGTTGCGACGCATTCATGTCAAGCGCGATGACCCGCTTTGGCCCTTTGGCCAACATCGCGAGGGCATTGTCTCCGGCGGAAGCGATGGAGAGACATTCGTCCTCGGGTTGGATGTCGAGCGCCTCAAGAAGAATGTCAGCGTCCTCCCAGACCTGGGCATAGCGCAGAATGGTAAAGTCCGCTTGAGCGGCGGCTTCACTTGGCATGCGCCTCCTCTCCGGTCAGACGGGTTACCCGACCTGTGCTGCCATCCAACTCCACAAGGTCGCCCGTTTGAAGCCAGACTGTCAGATCCACAACGGACACCACCGCCGGAATGCCCATTTCCCGCGCCACGATAGCCGAGTGAGAGAGCAGGCTGCCATGCTCGACCAAAAGTCCGGAGGCCGAAGGAAAAAGCATGATCCACCCCGGGTCGGTTCGCGGAGCCACAAGGATCTCGCCGGGTTCGATTTTGGCATGACGGGGATCCAAGATCACCCTCACCTTGGCCCGCACGATTCCTGGACAGCATCCGATTCCCTTTCGATCTGTGCCGGAGAGATTTGGCATGTCCGCCGGTTTTTTGCCTTGAAAGGAATGTCCCACGTACACCAACCCGCGTGTCTCAAAACGACCGGATGGCGGATTTTCTGAATATCCGGAAAACTCCTGCTTGCGAAGCCGCGCCAGATTCTTGAGGTCTGTTGTCACTGCCGTCCCCTCAACGAAACCGATCGCCTCTTCGGCCTGGAGATAAAAAATATCCCGCGGCTGCTCGAGCAAATCCTGGGCAAAGAACCGCTTGCCCAATTCGACAAACAGGCGGCGGACCCGCCCGAAAACCCGCGTGCGCTCAAAACGCAGGTTTTCACGATCACGCACACGGTCCCGGGTCTGACCAATGACAAATGTAAATATCGCACGACGCAAAGGATGCCCCCTGAGGGCCTGCTCCACCTTGGCGGAAGCTGATTTTGCCACCGAGTCCCGATCAAAAGTCCCGCGCTCCGGTGAGGCCGCCAGCCGGGCAATGGAGCGGAAAAGCATCAGCGGATTGTCATGCAGCGTGGCACTCTCAAGCTTCAATTCCTCCAAACACCGGTCTCCGAATTTTTCCAGATAGCTCAAATATTCCTGCTGAAATTCCGGATGGTTGGTCATGCTTGCTTGAATATCAGCCAGGGTTCCACCTTCCAAAACGGCGAGCAGATCCGGGGTCTGCCTGGCCAAACCGGCAAGTTGGATCATTCGTTTGGCAGGCTCAGCGCTGATGATTCCGCCCTGACACGAAATCAGATCGTTTTGCAGCGTGCCATCCGGGTCGCCGCACCACTTGTCCGCAAGCTTGCGGGAAATCCCAAAGTAGATCATCGCAAAAAAATCGTTGATGAGTGGGGCGTCCCATCGGGTGAGCAA
The DNA here is from genome assembly GCA_041738805.1 of Terrimicrobiaceae bacterium. Taxonomy (GTDB): domain Bacteria; phylum Verrucomicrobiota; class Verrucomicrobiia; order Chthoniobacterales; family Terrimicrobiaceae; genus JAJTZA01. The sequence goes on from JBGSPC010000040.1 coordinate 14,571, forward strand.
TTGGTTCTGCAGCCGCCGGTAGGCCGAAGCAAGTTCATCCGGCCGCATGTCTTCGAGCGGGACGTTTCCAAGGTTCAGCGCCTCCTCAAGGCGGAGGTAAAACGCCGAAATTTTGTTTGGAAGGGACACATGGCTCGCAATCAGACCCACCACGGTTCCGGCGATTTCCAAATAATCGCGCAGCGTGGATTTGCGGGGCTCCCCCACAATCTCCGCCAAAACATCTTCGGGCAGGCTTTCTTTCACGCCCATCATTTGCTCCATGAAATGACGGTTCACCGCGAAGCCTGGAAGCATGGCAAGCACCCGATACCAGCTCAGCAGGTTGTAAAATACCTGCCCCCGAACCAATCCCAGCATGCGCCCGAAAACGTCGCGATTGGCTTCAATCCTCCACGAAGGAACACGCAGGATTTTGACAAACTGATGGTAAACCTCCTCATAGACATGACAGGCAAAGCTGAAAGTCAGCGGCGTGGTGACGCCGGAGTAGCTTTCTGCGATGTTGCTGTTATCCCACAGTTGCCAGGCCCCGTCCGGGTCGACCTGATTGTATATTGAAGTGATGGGGCGTGACTGAAGGAGGAAAAGACGCCCGCCCATCATCGCCCATTCAATATCCTGAGGACGTCCGAAATGGCTGGCAGCTTCTCGCGCAAGCTTTGCAACCTCGCGGACCCGTGAATCATTAAGTGTCGGGTCATTGGCATCCAACACATCGCGCTGAATGATCTGATAGGTGCGATCCACATAAAAACTGTCACCGGTTTTTTCCCCCGAAACCAGAGTTTCTCCCAGTCCCCGAACCGCAGCCACAACCGCCACCCCGCGACGACCCGAAACCGGATCTGCACTAAAAGCCACGCCCGCAGTTTCAGACGGAACCATGTGTTGAATCAGGACGGCTGGAACGGGCGGTGGCAACGACAATCCGGCCTGTTCTCGGTAGGAAACAATCCGATCGCTGAATCCCGATTGCCAAACCATGCGGATTTTTTCCAACACCTCCTCTTTGGAAACATTAAGAAAACTCTCCAACTGTCCTGCAAAGGAATGCGTGGCTCCGTCTTCATCCACAGCCGACGAGCGCACGGCAAACAGGCCATCGTGGGCACTCAAAAAGGGGTTCAATTCATTCTCCACGAGGGCTGCCTCCGCATCGAAAGCCTGAGGCAGAACAACAACCGCCTCCGGAATCACAAACCCCGCCCGGCTCAAAACACCAAGGGCCCGCGCCTTTCCCCCAACCGGCTGCTCCTCAAAATTCTCATCCCGCCAGTGGGCCACACATTTCATGTCAGAACCCTCCAAAGCATCGGAACAATGCCCAGCATCAGATAGAGACATAAGGTCCAGATTCCAGAAATCAGCTCAAAGGCTTTGCCGCTTTTCGGGTTTTCTATAAAGCGGATGCCGACGGAGATGGACATAGCTAGCACCAAGCCAAGAATGGCGGCTACCGGCCCAAAAAAACCAATTTTATCCGCAGCCACCAATGCCACAGATAGTGTGAGGACCATGGCCAGCAGCCAGAGTTTCACGGATCGTGAACGCCCCCAAAGTCGTGAGTAAGTTTCGACCCCGGTTTCCTCATCCTGAGGAGCCCGGATTTTTCGGCCGATTTCGATAATGAAGCCGTTCAGAAAACTGACCACAACAAACCAAATCAAGCCGCGTGGTGGATATCCGGAAGCCCCCAACCAATCACACGCCGTCGCATAAAAGTCGATCAACGGCATAATGAACATGTGCGTCCACATGTAAGTGAAGGGATGGGCCTTGAGCCAGGACTTGCAGAAAAACTCCCGGCTCATCAGACCGAGATAAATCCAAGTTAGCAAAAGCAGTGGCAACAACCGCACATCCAACCACACAGCGAGTCCAACTTGCAGCAACCCGGTCAACACCCAAACCCACCCCAATTCGCGAAGGGTCACGAGTCCCCGCGGCACCGCCCGGTAGGGACGGTAACGGGTATCCTCATCAATATCCTTGAACTCATCCGCCAACCGCAAATGCAGAAACGAAATCAACGAGGAAAAAAATGCCACCATCAAAACCGGGGAGGCCGGAAAATGCTCGACCCCGCGCAGCAGCGAGGAAAAACACACCGCACTGAAGCTGAAGGCCAGAATCAACGGTCCGTGAGCCACCAGCGGAAAACGTTCCCGCTGATAAATCCACCACCGCCTCAACCCGGTCTCAATGGCTGCCATGGGGCGCGGGATGACGGGCAAGTTTTTCATGCGCCCGGGTGAAATGACCCGCAGCCATCGCCCCGATGATCGATAACTCTCCAGCCAGCGCCAGCGCGGCCGCCACTTCCGTGAGAGCGCGGGCGTGTCCGGTGCCCTTGAGCCCGAGAATCTCCAAACAGGCCGCTTGCGAGGGAAGTCCCGTTCCTCCTCCCACGGTTCCCATAATCAAATTTGGCAGCGTGACCGAGGCATAAAGGCTGCCATCCGCTTTGGCTTCAAAACGTGTGACTCCGACCGCCGCCTCGGAGACACAGGCCACATCCTGCCCTGTTGCCAAAAACAGAGCAGCAAGTCCATTTGCGTAATGCCCTTGCACACCAATCGTGCCACTAAGCACTCCCCCGAGCGCCGACATCCTCCAGTATTCCTCCAAGGCCACGGCATCGGTGTGGAGACGCTTCAGGAGAGCATCCGCTGGAATCAGGCACTCTGCGGCGACCTTGCGGCCCCGCACGGTTTGAAAGGATTGCGCGCTGGCTTTTTTGTCACCTGACAAATTGGCCTCCACAAAAAGGTGTTTGGGCCGCACCGGTGAGTTTTCCTGGATATCATCACAGATGGCCTGCGTGGCAATTGTGACCATGTTTTGCCCTGCGGCATCACCGGTGAAATATTCAAACGTCACGTAAACATGATTGCCCTCCACCGTGAGTCGCATGTCAATGAGCTTGCCATGGCTGGTCGTGGCCTCGGCTTTTTCTTTAAAAATTTCTTTCCGCCCAAGGATCCATGCCACAAAAGCTCCCACCTCGCGGAGATTTGAAAAGATAAACCCCGGGGCCCGGCTCACCCCCTCCCCCAGAATAAGCGTGCTGCAGCCCCCGCTTTCGCTCAGCAATTGGCAACCCCTCGTGTAGGACGCCACCAAGGCCGCTTCGGTCGTGGCGAGCGGCACATAATAATCCCCATGGGCCGAACACCCATTCACCCGCAGCGGCCCTGCAATCGCCAGAGGCACAGAAACTGTTCCAATAATATTCTCAATATTCGCCGAATAGCCCGATAGATCCTCACCAGCCCACAGAACCGGATTCGGCGTTTTCAACTCAGCCAACAAGCCCCACCGACGATGAACCGCGTCTTCCGTCGCAAGAGATGCACCGGGCACCCGCGGACGGAGCGGGTCAAAGTTGGGCTTCAAGCGCTCCAGAACCTCCTCGGCAGGATGCCCCGAGGACAACCTCTGCACAAGGGAAGCAGCTGATTGGGAGCTTGTGGACATGGCGACAAGCCATGCCAAAAAAACTCTCACAAAGAAAGCGCTGAGTGAGTAAAAAAGTGGCTGGAGAGGGAATTGAACCCCCGACACGAGGATTTTCAGTCCTCTGCTCTACCAACTGAGCTATCCAGCCGAGCGAACGAGAAATATGGTCAGGAAAATTGGATCTTGCAAGCGGTGATTCAGGAAGTTTTTCCGGACAAAACGCTCTGCCCCTTTCTTTTTTCTTCACCGATGACCCGTCAAAGCTCAGGATGTCGGGCTTAAGAACAAGGCCCTTCGCGGCCTGAAACCCGCCACAACGCATCACCCAATCACGCTCTTTTGAAAACCATTGCCATCACCAACCAAAAGGGAGGCGTCGGGAAAACAACGACCTCGGTGAATTTGTGTGCCGCTCTGGCAGAACGGGGTGTCCGGGTTTTGCTTGCGGATATTGATCCCCAGGGAAACGCCACAAGCGCCGTGGGCACCTCGGATCCTTCAGCAAGAAGTCTTTATCATGCCCTCATCGGTGAAGCGGAGATTGCCGACCTCGTGCTTCCCACCCGCATGGAAAATCTTTCCATTATCCCGGGAAATCTGGACATGGCAGGAGCCGAGATTGAGGTGGCTCGTATGGATGATCACCTCATCCAGCTCAAAAAGGCCCTCGAACCCCTCAAGGCCTCCGGGGCCTTTGAATATGTCATTCTGGATTGCCCGCCCTCGCTTGGAATTTGGATGTCGAATGCGCTGGCCGCCGCCAATGAGGTCCTCATTCCGATCCAATGCGAGTATTATTCGCTGGAAGGCCTCTCGCTTTTGATGCAAGTGATCGACCAGCTTCGCTCATCAGGAGCCAATCAGGAGCTTGCCATTTGTGGCCTGTTGATGACGATGTTTGATAACCGCACCAATCTCAACCCGGCTGTTGTTGCCGAAGTGCGTGCTCACTTTGGTGAGGTGGTTTTCGAAACGCAGATCCCCCGCACGGTCAGATTTGGAGAAGCCCCCAGTCATGGGCGAACCATTTTTGAACATGACCCCACCGGTCCGGGGTCGGCCGCTTACCGAGCCCTGGCCGAAGAATTCCTTAGACGTCAGGCAGACCACATCTCGTTTGTCTCACCACCGGCAGAATCCACTCTGTAATTCCATGAATCAAGAAAACACATCCGAGGTCCTGGAGGCTTTCCGTTCGACGGGAGCCTTGCTGCATGGCCACTTCATTCTGCGCTCGGGACTGCACAGCCGGGATTTTTTCCAATGTGCTCTGCTCCTTCAAGATGCCACTCTTGCTTCGGAAATTTGCGGCAGACTCGCTGACCGGCTCAAAGATTTCCCCGCCACGACAGTGGTCTCTCCTGCAGTTGGCGGGATCATTGTGGGACAGGAGGTCGCGAGACATTTGGGCAAAAAGCACATCTTTGTGGAAAAAGATGACGCGGGGGGACTGGTCCTTCGACGGGGCTTTACCATCAGTCCCGGCGAACGGTTTGTGGTGGCCGAGGATGTGGTGACCCGTGGTGGCCGGGTTCAGGAGACCATTGCCATTGTCCGTGCCCATGGAGGCGTGGTGGTAGCCGCTGGCTCGATCGTGGACCGCAGTGGCGGCAAGCTCCCGGATTTTGGGTGCCCGTTCGTTTCTCTCGCTCAAATGGAGCCCGAAACCTTCCCACCCGACGCGATCCCGTCAGATTTGGCGGGGATCCCGGCGATTAAACCCGGCAGCAAATAACCCGAAGCGGTCTTGCAAGTTGGCCATCGGGAGGATTAAATGCGCGGAATGAACAAAACGGTCGCCGCGATGACCCCGACCCGAACACTCCGATACGCAGGGGATGTCCGGGAATTGTTATCTGATTGGTTCGCCGGTTTTTTGAAAATCCAGGAAGGCTTTCACACCCATCTGCCATGAATACCCATCGCGTGCCCCAAGCCCCAAGTCGCTCACTTTTTGCCCTGATCCTGCTCCTGGCCTGCACCGCAGCCGAGGCAGGCCAAAGTGCCAAACAAGCCGCGTTTTCCCTGCCTGACCGTTACCGCGAATCGATCGTCAAAATCAGTGCTGATAACGGAACTCCCGACCCGAAGGACTGGTATTTTGTTTGCCGCGCATCTCACAGTGCGGACGGCATCCTGTCTATCACCGTAAGAAACGGCAAAGTCATTCAGCAAAAACCCTCCTTGGATTTGCGTGTCGCCATTGGGAACTATTCGAAAATTAATCTCACAAAAGTTCTGGTGGACTCACGGGGAGCCTTTGCCATTGCCCAAAGGTATGTGAGCAAAGAAAAAGGGGCCACCTTGGGGAATGTCAGCTACCTGCTTCAGCAGTCCGGTGAGGACGCCGAGCCAATTTGGTCAATTTGGTGCTACGACCCCTCCGTGAGATACCTTGGCTTGCTGAAGCTGATGGCCTCAACGGGCGATGTGATCCTCTGGGAGTAACCGCAAGAGAAGAGATAAACAGAACCAACTCAGGCTGCTGGTTTGTTTTTTTTGGTGATTCGGGTGAACTTGCACCTCTGCGCAGCAGCCCCAACCAATGCCGCCACGCGTTTTTTCAACCGGTAGGCCCGGCTGAGCAGCACCACCAGCATACCCAGGTAAGGAATCCACAGCCAAAGGTCCCCGCCAGGATTCATAGCCTGCCGGTAGCCAAGGATCGAAATGATCGTGAGATTAACCAAAAACGTGGTGGCCACCATCCGTGTGGAAAGGTGCACGCGTGTCAGACACTTGGGCCCGCCATGATATTCGGTCACAGAACGCACCTGAATCCCCCACCAAAAACTGCCGTAAATCTGTACATCCCATTGCTTCCAACCCGTGTCAATGGAGTAGCTCCATCCCTCATTCTCGAGAGAGGAAATAATTTCCGGGAGAAGGGCTTCACGGCCTTGCCCGTTCTCACTCCAGAAGTTTAACTTTGAAATGCTCCCCCGCGCAGGAACAAAGTTTTCCTCCGGGGCAGCAATAACCGCCGGCGGCGTCCTCTTGAATTTCAGCCATGTGAAATAACGTGCCCACCCGCGAACAAGCGGCTGCGCCAGCGCAAGAAAGGTCACCAGAAGGCGGGCACGAATCGTATCATGACGCGACTCCAGCCGCGCGTGAATCATGTACGACAACGCCACCAGAAATGTGCCCCCAAACATCAGATAGGGCACAATCCGTAACACGGGAAGCGGCACGGAAAGCGCCAGAATAAATCCGGTCAGCGCCACCCACTCCACACTGCTTAAATAGGCCGCAATCTCGGACTGAGGGGTTGGGTAAATGCTCTGAAACAACCCTTCTCCAAACACTCCGTGATAAATCACCGGACGGTTCACAAGCCACGTGAACCGCGGGGCTCCATAAATTTGGCCCTTCCATTTGGCCGTACCTGTCGGTCCAAAAAAGATCAAATGCTTGAATCGCAACATCGATTCCGCCTCGCCATAACCCTCTTGCTGTTTTTGAAAAGCCTTCAGCGTGAAGCGACGATAATGCCAGACAATGGCGGCAGGACTGAACGCGATGACCTGCCCCTCCTGCTGCAATCGCCAACAGAAATCCACATCATCACCGGCCTTCCGGTATTCGGGATCAAATCCCCCCACCTTGTCAAAAGCCCATTTGTAAAAAGCCATGTTGCACCCCGGAATGTGCTCGGCCACCACATCCGTGAGCAGCACATGACTTGGTCCACCCGGCGCCGCTGCCACGCAAGCCTGAATCCAATTCTCGGCAGGCGGAGAAATGTTTGGTCCACCGACTCCAGCGTAATCACCACTCAGGAGCGTCCCCACCAGAAAATACAACCAGTCCGGATCAGCCATGCAATCGCTGTCCGTATAGGCAATCACTTCACCGGTTGCCGTGCTTGCTCCGACATTTCTGGCGAAACTCAAGCCCTTGTTTTCTTGCCGGACACTCACGATCCAAGGGTGCCGGGCCGCAATCTCCACGGTGTCGTCTTTGGATCCGTCATCAACCAGAACCACTTCGTAATCCGGATAATCCAATTCCTGCAACGATTGAAGACAGCGGTCGAGGGTTTTGCCGCCATTGTAAGAGCAGACAATCACCGAGACCTTCGGGTAGCGCGGCAAGGGAACCCTGCCGGTGATGGGGCCGGATCCTGAAAAAAGTGCTTTGACCGTATTGTAGGCCGGTTTAGCCGTGCGGTCCCGGCGCACAAGCCCAAACGCCCAATCCAAAATTTCCTGACCTCCGCGGAACCATTCGTCCGTCCATGCATAAATGATAGTACCCGCCAGACCTCCCCTCACCACGCTCTCCACATGCCATTGCAGCATCTCCGCTTGCTCCTCTTCCGGATGACGAATGGTGTCCATCCCGAATTCCCCGAGAAGCAGCGGCTTGTCATCCGCGAGATTCTGCAACCGGGCCAGATAACGTTCAAAATCATCCCGGTTGTGCAAATACACATTAAACGTTGTGAAGTCCGAATTCTGAGGAAGCAAATATTCCGTCGGAGGATAACTCGCATACGAGAACAGCGCAGTGGGATCCTGACTTCTCCCCAGCGAGATCAAGCGTTCCACAAATTCTGTCACCTGACGGGCCCCCAACCACCGCACCATTGTGCTCGGGATCTCATTCCCCACCAGATATCCAAAAATCGCCGGATGCCCGGCATTTTTTGCAACACCCTCCACCACCGCTTGCTCAGCCTCCCGGCAAATCTTGCGGTCATTCAAAAACTCCAGATGCTCCGCCCAAGGGATAGAAATCAGCAGCCGCAACCCATGACTGGCACACAAATCCAAAAACCATGTTGGCGGCACATAATAAATCCGCACCAGATTGATCCCCGCATCCGCCATGGCCTCAAAGTCTGACGCCACCCGCTCCGGTGGCCCAAAATAGTCCCCTGCCGCGTCAGGAGCAAAAGGCCCATACGTCGTGCCTTTGACAAAAAACTTCCGCTCCCCCTCAAAAAAAAACTTGGCTCGAACCCGGACGCGTTCGCTCACAAAACCAAAGCCTCCACCACCCGGATCCCACACTGATTGCTCTGCGATGCGCCACTCATTAGACACACGGCTTTATTCGCCCCCCGCCCCGCACACAAGCCAATTCTCCTCCCACTTCCGGCCCATCTTTCCGTTCTGCCTCATATGGCATCGAATCCACTCCCCCGTTTGCATGATCCACCTGGATCATACAAACGGGTTCACCGTAAAAACGATTTTGATCAAATGTCCCGTCAATAATCCTCGAATCAGGCATCTGGCTTTGTCGCTGAGATTTTACGGCAAATCTCCCGCATCGCATTCAACCGGGCGCTCCAGGCAATTTCTCCAAGGTAACCCACGGGCAGAAGAATGCGTGGAAGCAGGGGATCCAACTCCATGCAGGCGTCCCACAGCAATTTTTCATCTCCCAGCCAGGCTTGCATCTTTTTCCAGGCGAAGGGATGTCCACGCTTCGGAAGGCTTTTCAAAAATTGTGAATGCTCCTGATAGGCCATATTGATTTTTGCAAAGTCCCATGCAGCCATGACGATGTCTCCCATGGATTCCCCAGCGCAGGGTTTCGCTTCAAAGGATATGAGGATTTTGGCGGCAATGGGGTCTTTTCCAACTTGGTCTTGCAGCGGCTCCAGAGGGTCCGGGGAAATCCAAACACTCTGCTGCAAGCACCCGAAGTGGTGCTGCCTCAAAATCCTTCTCAATCGCAATCGCCTCTTGCTTTCAATGACAGGGATATCAAACAAAACCATTCTCCACTGCCCATCCCAGGTCCGCCCCCACCTCTCCCGGGGGTCGCGCCCTCCCAAAGCCATGAGCTTGCCAGCATTGGTGAGGCGGTAGACCCGCTGGAGACTTCGGGAATCAATCTCCGACTCCAGGAATTGGCGCTGCTCCAACTCATGAACCCTGCGCAAGAACCCGCTGTTATAAGCCCAACTCTCAAATGACCCCCCGAGGTTTCGGTAGCTGGCCGTCGCGATCATCTCGGCCGTCCACAAAAGGTGGTAGAGAAACAACTCCGTTTTAGCATTGATCCGGGTCATAACAGATTTCCCGTTTACATGATCCAGGTGGATCATGTAAACGGGAAATATTTGGAAGGTTTTTGGTCCCTGGGTCGGGGGTCGACTCTCTCACCGGAGGGAGGGCGGAGGGGGCGGCAGTTGGGCGTTCCTGGTGAGGAGGTCAGTTGGTTTTGAGGACCACGATGAAGGCTTCCTGGGGGATGTTGACGGTGCCGATGGCTTTCATCCGCTTTTTGCCTTCTTTTTGTTTTTCGAGAAGTTTGCGTTTCCGGCTGATGTCACCGCCATAGCATTTGGCGGTGACGTTTTTGCGGAGGGCGCTGACCGATTCGCGGGCAATGATTTTTCCACCAATGGCGGCTTGGATGGCAACCTGATAGAGCTGGGTGGGGATCACTTCTTTGAGTTTCGTGGCGAGGGCACGTCCACGGGCCTCGGCTTTGTCGCGGTGAACAATGCTGCTGAAGGCGTCCACCCGCTCGGCGTTGACGAGCATGTCGAGTTTGACAAGGTTGGCAGCGACGTAGCCGGCGTGTTCGTAGTCCATGGACCCGTAGCCGCGGGTGATGGATTTCATTTTATCCACAAAATCCACAAGGATTTCGTTGAGCGGAAGAGTGGTTGTGAGCATGACCCGCTTGGTGTCGAGAGATTCCGTGTGGGTGACCTCTCCGCGTTTTTCCATGATGAGCTGCATGAGGGGCGAGATATACTCATTGGGAATCATAATAAAACATTCCACGATGGGCTCACGGATTTCGCTGATCACGCTGAAATCGGGCAGTTGTTCGGGGTTATCGATGCGGAGGACTTCGCCATTGGTGCGGAGAACCTCGTAGATGACCGAAGGGTAGGTGGCGATGATGTCCATGTCGAACTCCCGGCGGAGGCGTTCGAGGATAATCTCCATGTGAAGGAGTCCGAGGAAACCGCAGCGGAATCCAAACCCGAGGGCGACACTGGATTCCGGCATGAATTGGAAAGCTGCATCATTGAGTTGAAGGCGCCCCATGGCCAATTTGAGACGTTCAAAGTCAGCGGTGTTAATTGGATAAATTCCGCTGAAGACCATGGGTTGGACTTCCTGGAATCCGGGCAGTGGCTCAGATGCGGGAATTCTTGAGCTGGTGAGGGTGTCCCCGACCTTAACCTCGGTGGTTGCCTTGATATTGGCGATGACGTAACCGATATCCCCGGCGATGAGTTTGTCTTTGGGAAAAAACTTGGGGAGCTGGGGGCGGAAGATGCCGACTTCCTTGACTTCATAGGACCGGTTTGTCGCCATGAGTTTCACGGGGTCCCCGGCTTTGATTGTTCCCTCCATGACGCGGGTGTAAATCACGACGCCCCGGTAGGTGTCGAACGTGGAGTCGAAAGTCAGTGCGCGGAGAGTGGCCGTGGGTTTTCCGGTGGGTGCCGGAATTCGTGCAATAATGGCCTCCAGGATTTCTTCAATACCGATACCCGCTTTGGCGCTGGCGTAGATGGCCTCATCAGACGGGATGGCCAGAATGTCTTCCAACTGTTTGTTGACGGTCGGGAGATCGGCGTTGGGGAGGTCGATCTTATTGATAACCGGGATGAGTTTGAGTCCCTGTTTTTCGGCAAGGTGGACATTGGCCACGGTTTGGGCCTCAACGCCTTGGGCGGCATCCACGATGAGGAGGGCTCCCTCGCAGGCAGCGAGGGATCGGGAGACTTCGTAGGAGAAATCAACGTGGCCGGGAGTGTCCGAAAGGTTGAGTTTGTAGGTGATGCCATCCTTCGCCTTGTATTGCATGGCAATCGGGTGGGATTTGATGGTGATGCCCCGTTCGCGTTCGAGGTCCATGGCGTCCAGCAGTTGCTCCTGAGCCTCCCGTTTTTGGATCGTGCCAGTGAATTCCAGGAGACGATCCGAGAGGGTCGTCTTGCCGTGGTCGATGTGCGCGATGATGCAGAAGTTGCGCGTGAGTTCGATTGCCATTAGGTAAAAGGAGACACTATCCTCAACGAAACTCCTTCGGTCAACAGTGCAAACCCAACGCTTTCAAATCACACCCCAGCTTTTTGTCATCATTGCCCTTCTTTTGGTGGCACTTGCGCTTCCGATTGGGATGGTGATTTGGGCTTTTGCGGGATCGAAGACAGAAGCCACGGCACCGGAGGCTCCTGCGGAATTGAGGGAGGCGCTGACAGCCCTTGCCGAGAAGGGCCTTCCACCCGCCACGGTGGATTCGAGCGGACGTGAATTGGCTTTTGAGGTGGCCGATGTCCCCCAAGCCGCCAAATCGCTCTCCGCCTTGACAGCGGGGCTCGGGGGAACCTCTCTGGAAGGAACCCCCGAAAACGGTGCCTTGCGGGTGATGATTTCCATCCAGCCAGAGAAGCTTCCGGAGTTTGTGCGTCAGACCGAGTTGATCACGGGCAAAAAGTTTCCTGCCCAACAAGAAGAAGAGTTTTCCGGCATGATCGGGATTAATCTGACGCCAGCGGGGAAACCGTGAAAGTTGTTGTGTTTGCCCTCCCGTTTGAGGCGGCGGGCTTTCGGCCTGCGGACCATAGCACGCAGGTCTGGGTGCTTGGGGCAGCGGGAAAATCTGCCGCACAAAAATTTGTAGAGCATCTTGATAGGTCCGCGAGGCCAGGATTGGTCATTTCTGCGGGGCTCGCCGGAGCTTTGGAACCCGGTCTTTCGGTTGGCGATATCATTGTTGGGGAAGATTCTGAACCAGGATTTCTAAAAAAAATTCTTTCCCTTGAAGGCACCCGATGGGCTGAGGGAAAAATCCACACGGTGGATGCCATCGCATCAACGCAGCGCGAAAAATCAGATCTCGCGCGGCTGGCGGGTGCCCAGGTGTGTGACATGGAATCCTCTCGCATCGCCTCGATCTGTCAGAGCCGGGGAATTGAGTTTGCGGGTATTCGGGCAGTGAGCGACACACTGGATTTTGACATGCCTGTGCCACCGGACTCCCTCGCACATCCGAGAACCGGGAAACCCGATGTGCCAAGGCTTCTCATTTCACTGCTCAGCAGACCATCCAAAATCCCGGACTTTTTCCAAATGATCCGGGATGCAAACCGCGCTCGAAACGTGCTGGGAAAATGTTTGGAGAAGCTGGTGAGCCTCCCTGATTGAACGTATGAGATTGAAGCTGAGCATTGCCTATGATGGAGCGGCTTATAAAGGCTGGCAGAGCCAACCATTTCGGCTGACCGTGCAGGACTTTTTGGAGGACGCTTTGCTTCGGATCACCGGAGGTCGTGTGGTTGTCCATGGCGCGGGCCGAACGGACACGGGCGTTCATGCCTTGGGTCAGGGCGCACACATGGAGGTTCCACCGCTGTTCCCGGCGGAGGAGTGGCAGCGAATCCTAAACCACAACCTGCCGCCCACAATTCGCGTCATGCGGTGTCAGGAGGTGCCCAAAACATTTGATGCCCGGCACTCCTCAAAAGGAAAAGTGTACCGTTATTTGATTCGAAACCATCATGTGATCCTTCCTCACGAAGCGGATCGGGTGTGGATGGTCCCTGGGAAGCTCGATATGGGTCTTCTTCGTGCGGCGGCAGCCACCTTTGTTGGCAAACACGACTTCCGGAGTTTCACCATGAACCGCAAAGCACCGACCCGCACGGTTAGGAACATCTCGAAGATCACAGTGACGAAAAAGGCTTCTCTCATTGCCATCACTTTTCAGGGAGAGGGATTCCTTTATCGCATGGTGCGCATGCTGACGGGATCCATGGTTCGAGTGGCGCAAGGTTTGGACGAACTTTCCACGCTTGAGAGCCGCCTGAAAAATCCAAGATCTCCCCAGTGGGATCATGTGGCCCCTGCCGGCGGGCTATGCCTCGTCAAAGTGCTCTACTAAATGAGCAAGCCTCCTTGAGACCGGCGGCATAGGCTTCAAAAACCAGCTTGATTTCATCACGCACCCGGCGGAATTCCGTTCTGATTTCCTCTTCGGTTCCTGTCGCATGAGCCGGGTCATCAAATCCCCAGTGGTGGCGATTCAGTTGGCCGGGGAACACGGGACAGGCCGCATCAGCATTTCCGCATACAGTGATAACTGTTTGGATGTTTTTGCACAAAAACTCGTTCATGTGTTTTGAGGTATGGGCTGAAATATCGATACCAATTTCCGCAAGCACGGCGATGGCCATGGGATGAACATACCCGGCAGGCTTCGCTCCGGCGCTGTGGACTTGCACGATATCACCCGCCGCAGAACGAAGGATTCCCTCAGCCATATGGCTTCGGCACGAATTGCCGGTGCAGAGAATGAGGACATTGGGTTTCGAGGTTGTTGTCATGAAGTGGAAAGGTTGATGGGTTAGCGGTTTTCCATGCTTAGGCGGGCAACCCGGCAGGCATCCGATTTTAGGAATGCTTGGTCCAGGTCAGACATGGCATCGGTTCCTATCTGATTGGATTCCATGATGACTTCCGCAGGAAAATATTTCCGGCGAAACCAGAGAGCCACATGCACAAGTCCGATAAGAACCGGGACCTCGACAAGGGGTCCCACCACGGCCGCAAAGGCCACCCCGGACCCAATGCCGAAGACCGCGATTGCCACCGCAATGGCTAGCTCAAAGTTATTTCCCGAGGCTGTGAAAGCCAGCGTGGAGGAACGCGAGTAGTCGGCCCCGACGGCTTTGCCAAGAAAGAAGCTGAAAAGGAACATCAAAACAAAATAACAAACAAGCGGGAGGGCGATGAGGAGAACATCGGACGGCAGCTGGACGATTTTTTCTCCTTTGAAGGTGAACATGACAATGATTGTGAAAAGCAGGGCACTGAGTGTGATGGGAGAGATGGCGGGCAAAAATGCGGTGTCATACCACGTGCGGCCTTTGAGGGGAATCAGCACCACACGGCTCAGAATTCCTGCGGCAAAAGGAATGCCGAGGTAGATCATCACACTCAGAAAAATGTCGCCAATGGTCAGATCCGCCAGAGTTTTTCCTCCAAGCCCTTGCACCGACGAAAGGTCAATTCCCAGAAGTCCCGGCAGCCACGTGACAAAGACCCACGCGTAAAGGCCAAACGTCACAATTTGAAAAACGCTGTTGAGGGCCACCAGGCCGGCGGCATATTCGCTGTTTCCTTTTGCGAGTTGATTCCAGACAAGCACCATCGCAATGCAGCGGGCAATCCCGACCAGGATCAGGCCCACCATGTATTCCGGGTGGTTGTGAAGAAAGAGGACCGCCAGCGCAAACATCAACAGTGGGCCGATCACCCAGTTCTGCAAAAGCGACAGCCCCAGAATTTTTTTGTTTGAGAAGACCCGGGGCATCTCTTCATACCTGACTTTTGCCAGGGGCGGATACATCATGAGGATCAACCCCACGGCAATCAACAGATTGGTGGTCCCCACGGTGACCGGCGCAAAAAACGCCTCGGGATCTGAGATTGCAAAATTCCCGAGAAGCACGCCGAGGCCCATCGCCACAAAAATCCAGAGCGTCAGGTAACGATCCAGGAACGACATTTTTTTCGCAATCGATTCACTCATAGGTTTAAGGAACGTTATTGGCAGCAGGCGGCCTGAAGGTTGCGGGTGTGTTGGACGCTGATGGCATCGACGCAGCAAAAAAAGTCAGCCAGGCAGTCGCAGTTCAGGTGATAAAACTGATTCAGTCCCCGCTTCTCCACGCTGACCAGACCCACAGATTTGAGAACGGACAGGTGCTTTGACACTGTCGACATATCCGACCCCACCAATGCGGTCAGCTCGCGAACACACAGCTCCCCTGCACTGAGCGCATCAACCATTTGTATGCGGGAAGGGTGTGCGAGACTTTTGATCACATGAGCACGTAACGCGGCTTGGTTTGGGCTGATCGGTTCTCGCGTCATGCTTCCATACTTGGCTATTTTGCCAAATAATCGCAAGGCTTAAAGCTTGATAGATTGCATTTTTTCATGCATGAGTTCATGCATGGCTACTAAAACCATCACTTTGGAATTGGATGCTTACGACAAGCTAAAAGCTGCCAAGAGAGGAGATCGCGAGTCGTTTTCTTCCGTGGTGAGAAGGGCAAGTTTTTCTGCGGCGGAGGGGACAGCAGGGGCGATTATCTCGGCATGGGAGAAGGTTCCAGAAGCCATGTTACCCAGCGAGGAGACCTTTGCGTATTGGGACAGAATGCAGCAAGAGGATCAGGAGCATCCCCGCATCTCGTCCTCACCGTGGGATGAAACACAATGATTCATCTCGACACGTGTTTTCTCATCGATCTTCAGAGGGAGCGTAAAAACAACACGATCGGACCTGCCACATCATTTTTGAATGGCCGCCCGCAGGAGGTCGTTCAAATTTCATGCATCGTTGCGATGGAATTTTGTGAGGGTTATTCCGATGAGGAGCTTTGGAAGGCGGAGCGGCTGCTGAGACCATTTTCCTGGGTCCCTGTCAGTGATGAGGTGGCAATGAGAGCTTCACGCATCCGTCGTTCGCTCCGTCTTGAAGGCCGTTTGATTCCTGATAACGATCTGCTTGTCGCTGCATGTGCCATACAAACAGGTGCCTCTTTGGTGACCCACAATGAGGCACATTTCACACGCATTGAGGGGCTGAAGCTGATCGAGTATGGAAACTAATTGTTTTTCACTCAAAAGCTAACACCTACGACATCAAACCACAGCTGTGGCTGGTGGTTCGCTGGGTTTGGTTTCAGCGGGAACAACGACCGGGGCTTTAGGTGGTGGGGCGATGGGTGAAACCTTCCAGAACCTGGGCTGATGAGCGGGCCAATCGGCCAGGATTTCAGCGGCGCATTTGCTTTCTGTGACTTCGAGGTGGCGGTAGATCAGCGCTTTGAGGGCATTGATATCTTCCTCATCCTCAAGGCGTGAAGGAATGACGAGTTGCGGGTTGTAACGGCTTTCGAAATTGCCTTCCTCATCGAGGATGTAGGCAACACCCCCGGTCATGCCGGCTCCAAAATTTTTGCCGGTTGGTCCAAGCACAACAACCGTGCCATTGGTCATGTATTCACAGCCGTGGTCGCCGACGCCTTCAACAACGGCCGTGCCGCCGGAGTTACGCACGCAAAAGCGCTCGCCGCCGCGGCCGTTGGCAAACAATTTCCCGCCGGTGGCTCCATACATCACCGTGTTTCCGACGATGATGGAGGTGTGGGCCACAAACTTGTGCTCCGCCGGAGGCCGGACGATCAATTCCCCGCCGCTCATGCCTTTGCCGACATAATCGTTGGCTTCGCCGGTGAGTGTGATCTGCAGGCCGGGTGCCAGGAAGGCTCCGAAGCTTTGCCCCGCACTGCCGGAAAGATTGAGTTTGAGGGTTCCTTCGGGCAGGCCTTCTTCCCCGTATTGGTAACCGATCTCGCCGGAGACTTGTGTGCCGATGGCGCGGTTCGTGTTTTCGACCTTGTAGTCCAGGACAATCGGTTTGCCATCATTGATCGCCTCTTTGGCGTCTTGGAGAATGATTTGGTCAAGCGTCTGGTCCTCGGGTCCATCATTCCGGTCCCGGGTGGCAAACCGCACGGCCGTGGGATCATCTTTCACGACGTCAACGATCAGCGGGCGGAGATCGAGCAGGTTGGCTTTCGGGTGATCGGGGATGTGGCGTTGGGTGAGCCGGTCCACACGCCCAATCATTTCCTCAATCGAGCGGAAACCGAGGCGGGCCATGATTTCGCGGACTTCGCCGGCGACCGCATCAAAAAATGCGACCACATTTTCCGGCTTGCCTTTGAACTTGGCGCGCAGGCGGTCATCGAGTGTGGCGACGCCGACTGGGCAGGTGTTGAGGTGACACTGACGGACATAAACACACCCCATGGCGATGAGGGCGGCTGTGCCGAAGTTGAATTCTTCGGCTCCGAGCAGAGTCGCGTAAATGATATCCTCACCGCTGCGCATTCCACCGTCGGTGCGGAGGGTCACGCGGTTGCGGAGGCCATTGAGGAGAAGGACCTGATGCGTTTCCGCCACGCCCATTTCCCAGGCGCTTCCGGCATTTTTCACCGAACTGAGCGGAGAGGCTCCTGTTCCGCCTTCGTGGCCACTGACAAGGATGATATCCGCATGCGCCTTCGCCACACCGGCCGCGATGGTGCCAACGCCGGCTTCCGCGACGAGTTTCACGCAGACACGCGCGCGGGGGTTGACCTGTTTGAGGTCATAGATCAACTCCGCAAGATCCTCAATCGAGTAGATGTCATGATGGGGTGGCGGTGAGATGAGCGTGACGCCTTCCACCGAGTGGCGGAGTTTGGCGATGTAGGCGCTGACCTTATGGCCGGGGAGCTGCCCCCCCTCTCCGGGCTTGGCGCCTTGGGCCATCTTGATTTCGATTTCCTTGGCGCTGGCCAGATAAGCCGCGCTGACGCCGAATCGCCCACTGGCGATCTGTTTAATGGCACTGTTGGCAAGGTCACCGTTTTCACGGCGATTAAAGCGGATGGGATCCTCGCCGCCTTCGCCGCTGTTCGATTTGCCACCGATGCGGTTCATGGCAATGGCCAGCGTTTCGTGGGCTTCGGGAGACAGGGCACCGAGGGACATGCCTGCTGTGGTGAAACGTTTGCGGATCTCGTCGACGGGCTCCACTTCGTCCAGAGGCACCGGGCCGCTTTCCAGGGGAAGAATCTCGAGAAGATTGCGCAAGGAATGAGGACGGTTCGCGAGCACTGCGTCCACGTACTTTTTGTAATCTTCTGCCCGTCCGGCTTTGTCCGCGCCTTTGATGCCCACGTACGTGTGAAAATTTTGAATCACCGGTGGCGTGACGGCATGGAGTTCCCCCCCCCGACGGAAGCGGTAATAACCAGGATCATCGAGTTTGCCGGCTTCCACCGGAACTTCGCCAAAGGCCATCGCGTGACGGGTCAGGCTCTCAATAGCGACTTCGGGGTAGCTGATCCCTTCAAATTGCGAGCTTGTTCCTGTGAAGCAATCTTCGACGAGCTTCGAGGAAAGACCAATGGCTTCGAAGACCTGGGCGCCCCGGTAACTGCTCACCACCGAAATGCCCATTTTGGACATGATTTTCAGGAGACCGAGTTCGAGCGCTTTTTTGTAGTTGATGAACGCTTCTGCCAACGGGCCTTCGATGGAGCCCTTTTCCGAGAGCTCGCGGAGGCATTCAAAAGCAAGGTAGGGATTGACACAACTGGCTCCGTAACCAATGAGGCAGGCGATTTGATGCACATCACGACCTTCGCCGGTCTCACAAATCACACTGGCTTTCATGCGTTTGCCAACGCGGCGGAGGTGATGATGCACAGCTCCCATGGCAAGGAGCATGGGCACGGCGACGCGACCATGATCCACAGACCGGTCCGAGAGAACGAGGATGCGGACATCGCGGTCAACGGCTTCCTCAACCGCTTTGCAAATCGCAAGGATGGCAGGCTCGAGGCCCTCGGGGCCCGAGGCGGAGTCCCAGGTGCAATCGATGGTTTCCGAAATGTTTTCGCCGCCGAGTTGTTGGATTTTTTGGAGCTCCTCATCCAACAAAACCGGTGATTCCAGAAGGACCTGGCGGCAATGTTCGGGCGTTTCAGAAAGCAGGTTGCGGCGCCAGCCAAGTCCGGTGCGCAGTGACATGACCAATTTTTCGCGGATGGGATCAATAGGCGGGTTCGTGACCTGGGCGAAGAGCTGCTTGAAGTAGGTGTAGAGCAGACGGGGTTTCAGGGATAGAACAGCAAGAGGCGTATCATCTCCCATTGATCCAATCGCCTCGGCTCCATCTTTTGCCATGGGTTTCAGAATCATGTCCAGTTCTTCACTGGAATAGCCGAAAGAGACTTGTTTTTGAGTGAGGCCGAGAATGTCCTGCTCGCCTTCGGGAGCGGGGATGTCAGCGGCGGTCAGGGGTTTGAAACGCGTGAGATGTTCATCAAGCCACTGGCCGTATGGCTTGCGGGAGGCCAGAGCGGCTTTGATTTCTTTGTTGCGGAGAAGAACGCCACTTGAGGTGTCCACAGCGATCATTTCGCCGGGTGCCAAGCGACCGTTCTCGACTGAATTTTTCAGGTCAATCCCGGAAATACCCACCTCGGATCCCAACGTGAGAATCCCGTCCTCACTCAGCATCGTGCGCGCAGGTCGGAGGCCATTGCGATCAAGGCAGGCAGCCACGGTGATCCCGTCCGTGAAGCAAAGGGCGGCAGGCCCATCCCATGGCTCACAAAGACAGCTGTGGTATTCGTAAAAATCGCGCAATTCTTTCGGAAGCGTTTTGTCCGAGGACCATGCGGGCGGAACAAGCATCGTCATCGCATGGAGAACACTCCGACCACTCATCGTCAGCACCTCAAGCACATTGTCGAGGCTGCCGGAATCGGAACTGCCGGGTTGAATGATGGGTTTCAGGAGGTCGATGTCCTTGCCCCAGAAATCGGCGCGGAGTTCGGACTCGCGGGCGACTGTCCAATTGCGATTGCCGCGCACGGTGTTGATTTCGCCGTTGTGGGCCAACATCCGGAATGGCTGGGCCAGCGGCCAGGTGGGGAAGGTGTTCGTGCTGTAGCGCTGATGGTAAACACACAGGGCCGTTTCGTAATCCGGGTTTTTGAGGTCGGGATAAAATTTTTCCAAGGACGACGAGACGAGCAGTCCTTTGTAGACAATCGTGCGGTGCGAGAAGGACGGGATGTAGAAATTCGTGATCCCGGCGGCCGCGGCCTGATCCTCGATTTCATTGCGTGCAAGGAAGAGGCGGCGCTCATAGTCATCATCGGCCATTCCCCAGGGTTTGCCGATCAGAACATGTTCAATGCGCGGCATCGTGGTTTGGGCCTTTTCACCCAGCACCCGCAAATTGATGGGAACCTCCCGCCAACCGAAAAGAAACAGGCCGCGTTTTTCGAGGACCTCTTGCGTGATGGCCTTGGCCCGGGCCTGGGCGTAAGCATTGTCATGCGGCAAAAACAACACGCCGATTCCCAAATCGAGGTCGTTGTAGAGCGTGTGACCCAAGCGCGCGATCTCGGGTTTGAAGATTTTGTAGGGAATCTGAGTCACAACCCCGGCGCCGTCGCCGGTTTTGGCATCCGCATCCAGGGCTCCCCGGTGCATGAGGCTGGAGATCGCCCGAAGGCTGATTCGAAGAATGCGATTTGACCGCCGCCCGCTCACTTGAGCAACAAAACCCACCCCGCACGAATCATGTTCGTTCTCGGGACGGTAAAGACCTTCGGTGGTTTTTGGGCAGGCGTGGTTCAGCATAATGTCATTTCCAGTGTTGAGATAGGCTTGGTTGTTTCACCGGATTGGTCCGGCGAAACCAAGCAATAATCGTTCCATCACGCCCGCCTGTCACATAAAAAATGCACCATTTTGAGGACCACAGCATCACTCGTGAAATGAGGAAAGCCCTGTGAGACGATGGGATTTTTCCGGTTAGCTTCAACGTGGCGCAAACAAGAGAATTAGTCTTTCGGGAATTCGGTGGGTATGGACTGGCGTCCGTGGCGGCGATAGGCGGAAAAATCACGACGGTCGACGGTCCATATCCGCGAGCGGGTGGCGAGTTCCGACATCCGGACTAGGCAGGCGTCCGCGAGGTCCATGGGTTGGTCGGAATATTTGGAAGCCAGCGCAAGCACGGCTGGCAGTTCCTCGGCCAGGTCAAAGTCCGGGTCGATTACAAGATCTCCCCGCGAGATCAACCTCAGGAGTCCGACAGGATCTGGAAAGAAGCTCCCTGCTTCAGCGAGAACCGCATCACAAGTGAAAAACGGCGAGTGAGTTCTGAAGGCCTCAGCGGCCCAGGAATGAAACGGGTCCTTGCGATTGAAAAAGGCCACGAGCAGGCCGGTATCGGCGATCTCCTTCACCTGCGGCCCAGGGCCCGGTTCTTGAGGCGCTCGCGAACAGAGGTATTTGTGGCGGGTGCTGCGCCGTTTTCGTAAAGCCCGACAAGATCCTCGGATGCGAACGAACGAAGCATTTCCCCGTTTCCTTCCGAGAGATCCTCTTCGATGAGGGACCTGACGTACTTGGCTCGGTCAAGCCCGAGACGGGCTGCACGGGCCTCTGCCTTGTCATGTAGATCCGGAGGAAGGCGGACAGAAAGAATTTTTGTCATACGTTAGTGAATACACTGCCGGGTGATGCGAGTCAATGGCCCCTTGCGGATAGGCCCATGTCGAGGCGCACCTCCGAGAGGTGCAAATTTGAGTGATTATTTTACGAGGCCGGCAAGATGCCAGCGATCCCAGTATTGCATCTTTCGGAAATACGCCCCCATGCTGGAAGCGGTTGACCCTCAGAGCAATTTCATGCGGGAAAGATCCTGGGAATCCACCATTCCGACCGGCCGCCCTTCGGAGTCGACCACCACCAGATCGTCGATGTGGTGTTTTTGCAGGATGTTGAGGACCTCGGCAGCAAGGCGGTCTGAGCCGACCGTGATGGGGTTTTTGGTCATGTAGTCTCTGACCGGGCTGTGGGCTATATCCGGAGAGGTCGGGAAATGACGGGCAAAGTCCCCATGGGTGAAGATGCCTGCCAATCGCCCATCGTCCTCGATGACCATCGCTGCGCCGGAGTGGGCGGCCGTCATGGCCTGGATCACCTCGAGAACCGGGGCCGACGGAGCCACCAAGGCCAACCGGTCGGCACCCCGCATGATTTGGTCCACTTTGAGGAGGAGGGCCCGGCCAATTTGTCCCCCTGGATGAAATTTGGCAAAGTCCTCTTTTTTAAATCCCCTGGCTTCAAGGAGCGTCATGGCCAGCGCATCACCGAGGACCAGCATGGATGTTGTGCTGGAGGTGGGGGCGAGGTTCAGGGGGCAGGCCTCCCGGGAAACCTGAACATCGAGCACGGCATGCGCGGTTTTGGCGAGGGTGGAAGACGTGTCTCCCGTGATGGCAATGATTTGCACATCAAAGCGTGCCAGGGCCCGGAGGATGTTGATCAGTTCCTCGGTTTCGCCGCTGTAACTGAGCGCGATGACGACATCTCCGTCACAGATGACCCCCAGGTCACCATGCATGGCATTGAGAGAATTGAGAACCACGGCCGGCGATCCCGTGCTCGAAAGCGTGGCGGCAATTTTTTCGCCGATGTGGCCGCTTTTTCCGACGCCTGCGACGATGACCTTGCCGCGGTTTGCCAGGCTGGAGCGAAGGAGTTCCACCGCGTTTTCAAACTCTGATCCCAGCCGATCCGACATGGCCTGCACCTCGGCCACTTCCATGGCAATCACTCTGCGCGCATCTTCAACCTTCGACATAAGCACTGATCATGGACTGGAATGGCGGGTGCTTCAATAGGATTGGTCACCGTCTGCCTTTGTTAGCGGTCTTCAAACGTCGGGAAAAAAGTGGGTTATTCTACAGAGCGGGAGGATGCAGCGGTCCCGGCGTTACTACTTTTGGGAAATATGGCTGCCTTGATATAAGAAAATCTAATATTTTTCAATTCCATGATGGACATTCCACAGATGAGCCTTAAATTTAACAAAGGCTCTGGTGGTTACGTCGGAAGTCAACATCCTCAGGGTTGGGTTTTGTGCTTTGCCTCCCCGTGCGTAAGACGCCGAGCGCCTTTTCGTGGCGCGCCGGAAAACTATGAACAACCAAATTGCAGTCAGTGATCAGGGAGCCGGGGAAAAACGCCGGAAACCAAAGATTTTATTTGCGAGTGTTTTCGGGCCGTATGCCCGGGACGACGAATACGGGAGCCGGGCGATTAACCCGATGGAGCTTTATCACAATCAGGTCACGCGGATGCAGGGACCATTTTCCTTGAGAATGTTTCACCGGTCCTGGGGGCTGATGCTTCTTCGTGAAAACATCAGCGCGCCCAGTGCGTTGCTGGATTTTCCGACACGCGACCGCTTCATTCAAGAGCTCAAAACCGAGACGTATGATATGTTTGCCATCAGCGCGATTCCGCCCAATGTGCTCAAGGTGGAAGAAATGTGCCGTTTGATCCGCTTGCACCAACCTCTCGCCGAAATTGTGGTGGGCGGGCATATTTCGGGAATGCCGGGAATCAAGGAACGCCTGGGAGCCGATCATATTGTTCGCGGCGACGGTGTGAGGTGGTTGAGGAGGTTTCTGGGCGATGACGAGGATGCACCGATCAGGCACCCAAGGATTTTATCCGGGATTGGAGCACGCACGATGGGGTTGAAGTTGAACGAGCGTCCAGGCCAGCAAAATCAGCCTGGTGAGATCGCTGCGACGCTGATTCCGTCTGTGGGCTGCCCGATGGGTTGCAATTTCTGTGCAACTTCGGCGGCGTTTGGCGGCAAGGGGCGGTTTATCAATTTTTACGAGACGGGAGAAGAACTGTTTGAGGTCATGGAAGGGATTGAACGGGATATGTGTGTTCAGTCATTTTTTGTGATGGACGAAAATTTTCTCGTTCACCGCAAACGGGCCCTCCGCCTTCTTGAGTTGATGAAAGCCAAGGGCAAGAGCTGGTCCCTTTATGTCTTCAGCTCCGCCAATGCGTTGATGTCCTACACGATGGAGCAGCTTGTGGCCCTCGGCATTTCCTGGGTGTGGATGGGGCTTGAGGGGAAAGCGAGTCAATATCACAAACTAAAAGGGTCGGACACCAAAGCCCTCGTCCGTAAGTTGCAGGCCCATGGCATCAGCGTCCTGGGATCAACCATCATCGGCCTTGAAGAACACACGCCTGAGAACCTGGATGAGGCCATTGATTACGCCGTGAGCCATGACACCGAGTTCCACCAATTCATGCTCTACACGCCGGTGGCAGGGACGCCGCTCTATGAGGAACACCGGAAGGCCGGCACGCTAACCGACCCCGAGTGCAAAGACGCAGCGGATGCGCATGGGCAATTGAAATTTTTTCACCGCCACCCGCATATTCCCCCGGGCATGGAGACAGAGTTTTTGCACAAAGCCTTTCTGCGTGATTTTGAAGTCAACGGTCCCAGCATCGTGCGCATGGCGCGGACAGCGCTGCTGGGGTGGAAACGATATGGACGGAGCAGTGATGCCCGCATCCGGGCCAGGTTCGAGCGCGAGTCGCAGACCCTGCCTGTCCAGTATGCAGCAGCCCTCTCCGCGGCAAGGCGGTGGTTCCGTCATAGGCCGGACCTGCGTCAGCGCATTGACAAGATCCTCAAAGACCTGCATCGCGAATTCGGACTCCGATCGGTGATGGCCTCGGCTTTTGGAGGATGGTATGTTTACGGCAAGCTGCTCGCCGAGTCCCGCCGGCTGGCTTGCGGGGTGAACGTGGAACCACCCACGTTTTATGAAGCAGCGGTTTGATTTTCTTTAAATTCTGCAGTTGATTTCGGGGCGGGTTTTCCTACACTCCGCCTTTCCCCCGACCCCCAAACGTTATGAATCTCCTTGTCTCCCATGGTTTTGAACTGTCCCTTGCCTGCGGTCTTTTGGCCCTGATTGTGGCAGTTATCCTGATCCGCAAAGTTATTGCCGCACCCGCCGGGAATGAACGTATGAAAGAAATCGCGGGGGCTATCCAAGAGGGGGCACGCGCTTATTTAAACCGTCAGATTGCGACAATCTCGGTGATCGCTGTCCTGATTTTTGTGGTGCTGCTGATTTTCCGTGATTTTGCAACAGCCGTGAGCTTTCTGATCGGGGCTGTCTGCTCCCTGGCTGCCGGTTATGTGGGAATGCGGGTTGCCGTCCTCGCGAATGTCAGAACCACCCAAGCCGCATCGGTGGGTCACTTCCAGGCCCTGAAAGTGGCCTTCAATGGCGGAGCTGTCACCGGCCTGTTGGTGGTTGGATTGGCGCTTTTGTCGGTGGGCGGGTATTATCTTGTCGCGCTTCAACTGCTGGGTGAAAAAGCCGCAGTCATGACGCTTGTGGGGCTGGCTCTCGGAGCGAGTCTGATCAGTGTTTTTGCAAGGTTGGGCGGAGGAATTTACACCAAAGCTGCGGACGTGGGTGCTGATTTGGTGGGCAAAATTGAGAGCAACCTGGATGAAGACGATCCAAGAAACCCCGCCACAATTGCAGATAACGTGGGTGACAATGTCGGCGATTGCGCTGGAATGGCTGCTGACGTTTTTGAAACCTACGCGGTGAGTCTGATCGGGGCCGTTCTTGTCGGGTTTTTGCTCACGGCAGGATCCTCGGCCGCAATCCTCTACCCGTTCCTCCTCTGCGGAGTGGCAGTGTTTGGTGCCATCGCGGGCATTCTTTTTGTCAATTTTGCCAACATTTCTCCGACAAAATCCCTTCAAGGCGGGGTGTTGGTCAGCACGGTTTTTTCCGCCGTCATCTTCTGGCCGGTGACCCATACTCTGTTTCCCCAAGGCCTGGAAATCGCGGGCATCGGCCTCAGGAGTGCTTCCCAGATCTACTGCGCTGCTTTGGTGGGGTTGGTGATGACCTATGTTGTTCTCTTGATCACAAACTATTACACCTCCACCGAATTTTCGCCGGTGCGACGCATTGCCAAATCATCAGAAACCGGCCACGCGACCAATATCATCACCGGTTTGAGCGTGGGGCACCATGCGACGGCGCTGCCGGTGGGATTTATCGGTATTGCCATTTTGCTATCATTCTACTTTGCCGGGCTCTATGGGATTGCCATCGCGGTGATGGCCATGTTGTCCCTGTCGGGAATCATCATTTCTCTTGATGCCTTTGGTCCCATCACTGACAACGCAGGCGGCATCGCGGTCATGGCGGGCCTCGACAAAAGCGTTCGGAAAGTGACCGATGATTTGGACGCCATTGGTAACACCATGAAAGCCGTCACGAAAGGTTACGCCATTGCGTCGGCCGGTCTCGCGGCTTTGGTGCTTTTTGGCTCTTACGTGGAGGAACTCAAGCTGGCGCTGGCGGAATCCGGGCGGGAGCAACTTTCTTCAGGCCTTTTGTGGGAGCTGCTGGGGGGAACACAAATCCACATGGCCTCAGCCCTTGAGTTCTCGCTTCAGGAACCACGTGTCATTATTGGACTTTTCATTGGCGGGTTGCTGCCATTCATTTTCACGGCTCACAGCATGGACGCGGTGAGTCAGGCCGCCGGGGCCGTGGTCAAAGAGGTGCGCCGTCAGATCGCGGCCAAGCCGGGAATATTGGAAGGAACCCAAACCCCGGACTATGGGACCTGCGTGGATATCGTCACCAAGGCCGCCTTGCGTCAGATGATCCATCCCGCGCTGTTGCCGGTCGTGATGGTTGTGTTGGTGGCCTGGCTCCTTGGGCCTGTTGTCCTTGGGGGCGTGCTTGTCGGCAGCATAGTCACCGGTCTTTTTGTTGGTATTGCCATGACCTCAAGCGGTGGGGCCTGGGATAATGCGAAAAAGTATATTGAGGAGGGGCATCATGGGGGAAAAGGCTCTCCGGCTCATGCTGCAGCGGTCACCGGCGACACTGTCGGTGACCCCTACAAAGACACAGCCGGACCGGCCATCAACCCCATGATCAAGGTCGTCAACATTGTCGCCATTCTGATTATCCCCATCTTTTTCTAGGGCCCTTGGTGCGCTAATGCACCACGGTGACGGGAGTGCCCAACGCAACAGATTCGTAATACACCTTGGCCATTTTCTCCGGAAGGCGGATGCAGCCCCGCGAGTCAGGCACACCGGGAAGGAAGCCCTGATGCATCCCGACCCCACCGTTCGTGAGCCTCATCCAGAAGGGCATCGGTGCGCCCTCGAATCGGGTTCCCGGAGGCATGGGATCAGTCTTGATGGAAACACCCTTCATGACGGGTGTGCCGGCGGCATCCACATAGCTACCATAGAGATTGGATTGATGGTGCGGTTTCTTCTCGATGATTTTGTAATTAC
>JBGSPC010000048.1:0-1970 GCA_041738805.1 Terrimicrobiaceae bacterium
TTACACCCCACAGGCCGCGATCATGAACCGCAGGAAAATGCCGTTGCGTTCGAAGCTGGTATCATGGATAATACCGTATGTGCATCTCGTCGTCGATACCAGTGTGTTGGTTGCTGCTCTCCGGTCGAGGAGAGGCGCTTCGAACCAGATATTGCGGCTTATCGCCGTGGGTAGTCTCACTTTATCGATTTCAGTGGCCGCACTGCTTGAGTATGAGTCAGTTTTACTCAGGCTCGGGAAGGTTCCTGGGTTTACAGAGGAAAAAATTCAGAGGTTTCTTGACGATGTCTGCTCTGTGGCGCGCCACCAGGGTATATTTTTTACTTGGAGACCAACTCTCTCCGATCCAGACGATGAGATTTTTCTCGAACTTGCCGTTGCGGCAGGAGCCAGTCACCTCGTCACCCATAACAAAAGACACTTTCGCTTAGCAACATCCTTTGGATTACGCATCGTAACTCCAGCCGAACTTCTACAGGAGATATAACTATGTCCACATTGAGTGTTAGATTGCCCGATTCAATCCACCGCGAGGTTCGCGAACTTGCCAAGGAAGACGGCATTTCGATCAACCAATTTATTTCACTGGCCCTTGCGCAAAAGGTATCGTCCCTTCGAACAGTCGAGTATCTCCAGCAGCGGGCCAAGCGTGGATCCGGAGAGCACATGATTTCGATCCTTGATTCAGCGCCTGATGTTGATCCTGAGGAAGGCGACTGAGGTGCGCGAGATTTCTGGACCACAAAATAAAGGAATAAGCGACAATGAATCCAATGACCAGAAAGCGATATACCCCGGAATTTAAAGCCCAAGCCGTAAGCCTTGTGAGGCTGGGAAGGCCCGTGACAGAAGTGGCTCAAGAGCTCGAGATCGGCACGAGCATGCTTTACGCGTGGATGCGCAAAGGAGCTGGAATGCAACCTGGGCAGTTCGGGAGCGAAGGGCTACGAGCCGTAGGCGAGGAGCCCGCAGCGGACGAACTGCCCAGGTTGCGGCGCGAAATCCTCACCCTCAAACTGGAGAACGACATTTTAAAAAAGGCTGCCGTTATCCTCGGCACCAGAGCCCAGCCGAGTCCCGCGAGATGATCAAACTCATCGCACAGAAAACGGGTGGCAGCATCCGGAAGGTCTGCACCGTTCTTGGGGAAGCTCGCAGTAGCTTTTACAATGCCGCCGAACCTACTGCGACTCAGGTTGCCGACCTCAAAATTGGTGATCTCATCGAGGCAGTCTTCCAGCGTCACCGGCGTCGCTACGGTTACCGTCGTATCTGCCAGGAACTCTCTGATCGTGGCGTGATCTGCGCGCCGGCCAGAGTCCGGCGGATCATGGCCCAGAGAGCATTGCACGCCATTCAGCCCAAGACCTTCGTGCCAAAAACCAGCGATGGAAGGGCCGACAAGCCCTCTCCCAATCTGATCTCCGGCAACCCCCTGCCGCAGGCTCCCGATCTCGCTTGGGCGGGTGACATCACCTTCATCCCAACAACCGCCGGATGGCTCTATCTCGCTGTTGTCATCGATCTGTGCTCCCGCCGTGTCGTAGGCTGGAGCCTCGCCAATCATATGCGTGCGGATCTTGTTCTCGACGCGCTCCGCCAAGCCCTCATCACACGTTCATCCAAACACACCATTTTCCACAGTGACCGTGGCAGCCAATACGGCTGCACAGCCTTCCGCAAGGCCTTGGCCGGGGCCGGCCTTCGCCAGAGCATGTCAGCCCGAGCCAACCCCTACGAAAACGCCTGGACCGAATCTTTCATCGGAACCCTCAAACTCGAAATGCTTCAGCACGGCTGCTTCGAAAATGCCAAGGACGCTCAAACCGAAATCTTCCAATACATCGAAGGCTACTACAACGCACACCGCAAACACTCGGCACTGGGGTACAAAACCCCAAGTCAGTTCGAAGCACAAATCCACTCAGCAAACTAAAATACAAAACGGTCCAAAAATCAGTTGCGCCTCA
>JBGSPC010000029.1:0-12848 GCA_041738805.1 Terrimicrobiaceae bacterium
CAAGATTGCCGAGGCCATGGGAAGAGGTGTGGATTTGATTGACCTCTCAATCACAAACGGCACCCTCCTTCGACACATTCTTCACACAGGCATTGTCGTTTTTAACAAGGAGGAGGGCCTCCTGGGAGCGATTTCCGAGAAACTCCTGGCTTGGCAAGAGGACTTTGAGCCCCTGCTGAACCGTATTTTGCACACGCGCTTGCAACGCTTCATTGCTCCCGCCCATGCACCATGATATTGTCATGCGAAAGCTCGACACCCTCGCTCGATGTGTTGCGCGAATTGAGGAAAAACGGCCGGAAACCGTTGCTGCTTTAATCCATGATGTCGACGTTCAGGATATCCTCAGCATCAATCTCGAGCGGGCTGTTCAGGTCTCGGTGGACATCGGAGCGCATCTCATCGCTGATTTGTCAGTACCACCACCAGACAGCATGGGTGAAATCTTTGTCATCCTCTCCAAGGAAAACATCCTCTCATCCGAAACAAGCCTTGCTCTCCGCAAAGCCGTTGGTTTCCGGAATCTCTCGGTTCATGCCTACGAGAATGTTGACTGGGAAAGGGTGTTTGAGATTATCCACACCAGGCTCGTCGACTTTCGGAAGTTTGCTGAGTCGGTGCTTTCCTATATGAATTCGCGCTCCTCAGAGCATTGATCGGTTTGATTATCCAACCCCGATACAAAAGACATGTGAGCGAGGACCTGGCTTTCAAATTGAAGAACACGAGCCAGCGAGGTTCTGGATAGCTTCTACTTTTGGGCAGAAAAATTCCCGACAGGCACGACTTTGAGGCCACACATTTTTGCTACGGCCATCTGACGCCTGTCTGTTGAGATAAATTCATCGCATAGCGCTACCCGTCACCCGTCACTTGATGAAATTTTGAATGATGGATTATGAATTAAAAACCTATCAAAAATCTAAAATCCATAGTCCATCCGTCACCCGCTACCCGCTACCCGCTACCCATCTTCGATCTTCGATCTCCCATCTTCGGTTTCTATAGAAACCCATATCCCAGCGGCTGATTGGCCGGATACTTCTCGCAGCTTTCAAAGCCCGGGGCGGTTTGGTCGCGTGTGGCGACAATGGGCTCAATCCCGATTGGCATGGGCCAGTGGATGCCGATCTGAGGATCATTCCAATGGAGAACGCGCTCGTTTGGCGGTGAGTAATAGTCGCTGCATTTGTAGTGAAAGTCGGCGATGTCGCTGACCACCAAAAACCCATGGGCACATCCCGGTGGCGCCCAGAGGCGTTCATGACAGGCGGCGGTCAGCAAACGTCCATCCCATTTTCCGAAGGTGGGAGAATCCTCACGAAGATCGACGACGACATCAAAGATGGCACCGCTGGAGACCCAGACGAGTTTGCCCTGGGCGTGTCCATTGACCTGGTAGTGCATGCCGCGGATAACGTATTTTGAGGATCGGCTGTGGTTGTCCTGCACGAAGTCAACATCGAGGCCGATTTCTCGGAAGACTTTCCGGTTCCACATTTCCAGAAAAAAACCACGACTGTCGCCATAAACGGTCGGCATCATGAGCAAGGCACCTTCTATTTTTAATCGTTCGACTCTCATGCTCTGGTCCTTTCAATAATCTCAAGCAAATAGTGGGCGTAGCTGGATTTGCCCAAAGCCGAGGCTCCCGCAGCGAGTTGGCTGACGCTAAGCCAGCCTTTCTGCAAGGCAATCTCCTCCAGACACGCAATACGCAGTCCCTGGCGTTTTTGGATAGTGTGCACAAAGTGGGAGGCCTCCAAAAGCGACTCATGGGTGCCTGTATCCAGCCAGGCGGTCCCGCGCCCGAAGCGCTCCACCCGCAGGCTGCCATCCGATAAGTAACATCGGTTTAGATCGGTGATCTCCAATTCCCCCCTGGGCGACGGAGAAAGTGATTTGGCAAAAGCCACCACTCTCTCATCATAGAAATAGAGACCTGGAACCGCCCAGCGGCTTTTCGGATGCTTGGGCTTCTCCTCCAACGACAGCGCCTGGCCGTCATGGTCAAATTCGATGACGCCATAATCCGAGGGGTTGGAAACCTCATAGCCAAAGATGGTTGCACCATGTTTCAGAGCATCGGCCTGGGCCAAAGTGCGCCCGAATTCGTTCCCAAAAAACAAATTGTCTCCGAGCACCAGGGCGGATGGTGAACCCTTGAGGAAAGTCTCTCCAATGATGAATGCCTGAGCTAGACCCTCAGGCTTTGGTTGACTGTCATATGAAAACTTCACCCCAAACTGCGAGCCGTCCCCAAGCAGTCGCTCAAAAGCCGGAAGGTCATGGGGTGTTGAAATCACAAGAATTTCCCGAATGCCTGCCAGCATCAGCACCGAGATCGGATAATAAATCATCGGTTTGTCATACACCGGCATTAATTGCTTGCTTGTTGCCAAGGTGAGGGGGTGTAAGCGTGAGCCGGAACCGCCGGCGAGGACAATTCCTTTGCGGGTAAGAGGGCTCAGGGAAGATGATGTCATGTTGCCTGTCTTATTGCTCATCAAAAAGCTTTGCCATTTCCACCTCCAAATAGCCTGCGAACACAATGTGCATCGTGGCAGACTAGAGGCAACCGGAAGAATCTGCAAACTTCCAGTTCGCATCGTTCAGAATTCAACACCTGTTCTGCGGCAGGCGGCACGATTGACAACGGAGCGGCAGCGAGAATATCACGAACATCTCGTCTTCGCCGATTGCACCAGCTTTGCGTTTATAAAAACGCTCCACCTGTCATTGCAGCGGCACGCAGCACCCGCTTTGAAGTCACCGGATATGATCCCCTTCTCGGCGGATGACTCTTGAAAACATTCTTACATTCTTAAGAATGTAAGAATTATACAGTGGTCGGCGGATTTGCCTGCAAACCCACAGATAACAGTTCATAAAAATTTTGGTTTCTCCCCAACGTGGCCCGGAAGGGTGCCAGCCGGTCTTGTGACAGCTATCGCAAGGCCCTCAAAAAGGCCAAAATGTTTGTACCCCGCTCGGTGACCTTGTGGCGTACTTCACGGCCCTCAGACCGCTTGAGGATCAATCCGGAAAGTGCCAGGCGCCTCAGGTGTTCACTGGCAGTTTTGAGCTCGATCTGGAGGGAGGCCGAGATTTCGCCCAGAGATCGTTCGGGACTGCGGGCCAGGAGTTCAAGAATTTCGATGCGGCGGTGGTTAGAAAAGCCTTTGATGATCCGCTCCAATTGTTTGGACCTTGCAGACGGCTTACGCACCACGCTGCGTGAGAGATTGTTCTTCGTGGGGTTTGGCATGGGGCGTGTTTACAGAAAAGTCCTGATTGGCAGAAATAATTCTGACATTCTTAAGAATGTCAGACTATTTATCAACAAGATTCCTCCGTGGGTTTGAGCGCAGGGCGGAGCGTTTCATGCTGGAGTGGCGGCATGGGTGTATCGTCCGTGAAGGCTTTGGTTGCGCTTGAGAATGAAGACCGGACGCCCGCTCACGCCAACCACACCCGTATTTCCGTTTGCTGCTGTGTGCTCTCACCGAGGTGGCAGGGACCTGAATGGCGGTACGATAAGGGCGCCTTAGGTTGCTGCCCATCGAGGGCAGGAAGGCTTCCAGCCCAAGTCCCGGGGCGAGACGCTGCCGCTTGCCCTGGGCTATGGGATGAAGCCCTCTGGGGACTTAGCTGAATGCCATTCAGGCCAGATCCGTTTATTTACAAAACGAACCGGAATCCTGAAGGAGGATCAGCGCGGCTTGCTGGCCATTTCGATTCCATTCCTTGAGAGTCTCAGACGGAATCTGCTCCTCTGCTTTCCAGGTCTCCCACCAACGGACCTCGTGCGTGGTCATGAGCAACAACAACGCCTTCCGGTGGGTCGGCTGGACCTCATGGGGTGCAAGGATGATCAGATGAGGGTCGAGGACTCCGAGAAGGGTGCGGAGGTCACCGGCCCTCATAGGTTTTTGCAGCCTGGCTTTGATCTGGTCGGAGGCTCTCAAAACCCCGGTTTCATAATCCAATCCGGTATCTGCGTAATCGGGAACGATGATCAACGGGGTCTCCTTGGCCGCCACGATAGTTGCTTCAAAAAGCCGGGAAAAGTTGCCGCGAACCGCCGTCACTTTTTGAAGGGCGTCATATTTTGGTGAGATGACGGCCCACCCGGCAGATCCGAGGATGACAGCCGCGAGGGCTGCCACGGGAATGATCAGGCGGAGCGGGAGCTTACGGGTTGAGGCGACGACTTGCCACGTCCATGGTGAAAGCGCGCAGGCTAGGACCAGAGCGCCACCAAAAGAAGATTCAAAAAGATAAGTGCGGGTTTGGAAGTCGATGAGCAGGACTGCAAACAGCGGCGCCCAGAACCAGGCAAGACCTGGCAAAACCTGACGATCTTTCAGCGCCCACACCGCGCTAACACCGAGCAGAGCGATGAGGGCTACCGGCGGGTTCCATGTGATTCCAAGAAGAAGCACGCCTGTTAATGCTGCCAAGAGGTCCCTGTGTTGGAAACGTCCCGGGACCCATGCGCGCACCAGGCCAACCGCAAATCCCAGCCAAAGAAGTTTCCCGGTCCCCCCGGCAAGGTAACCGGCGTAGAAGCTCCATCGCGTCCAGAGGAATTGCATCGCCTCGCCGTTTTGTAGCGCTGTCAGAATTCCGAGCCGCCCCTCCAGACCAGGCTTAAGAAGCACCCAAGCCATCCCGGCAATGCTGATCGAAAGGAGGGTGATCCAGACATGTCGGTTTTTCCAAGCCGCCGGGAAGGCCAGAACAAGCCCCAGATAGATGCCCGGGAGAATCAGCCCGGCGGGTTCTTTTGTCAAAACGGCAAGAGCATGAAAAGCCACGACGCCCACGAGGGCCCGGTTCGTGCGTCGCACAGCCAACGCGGCACAGCCTGCCGCAGCAGCCAGGAAAGCTGTTTCCAGGAGATAAACGTAGCCCGAAAACCAGAACAGGACGTATTGCAGAAAATAAAAAACGCCGAGCCATAACAGGAGGGCAAACAGACCCGTTCGCTTTCCGTGGATGGCAGAGCCCGCAAAAACAAAGGCCCCCAGCATGAGGGCATAAACGGCGCCAAGCGTGAAATGATAATAAAAGCTTTCCAACCCTGCGATGCGGTAAAGCCCATACCACCAGAGGTTCACAACCGGGCGGAACATCCCGAAAAGCATCCCTCCCTGCAGGTCCCACGCGGCCATTGGCGTGGAGGCCCTGGCCGCCCATGCGAGGTAGCCGGCATCATCCTCCCGGAACGAAACAGGAAAGCTGGAAGCCAGCATCCATGCAAAGGCCAGTGTCCCAACAATCCACAGACCGGCTACAAAAATCAGAAGTCGTTTCTGAGATGCGGTTCTCTCCATAGAACTTATGGAAAAACACCATGGGCCATGTGGCTGCGGGCCACACGCTCGATGGCGTAATAAAAGGCGGCCGTTCTCAGGTCCGGCATGTCTTTGGTTTTCCAGATATCGCGCATTTTGTGATAGGAGAGGGCCATCGTGTCAGAGAGCGCCGATCTCACAAAGTCGATTTCTTTCGGACCGGCTGTGACAAGAGCGCGTTGAATGGGGTCCAGCGCTTTCCCGGTCAGTCCTTCGATAGCGGTCAACATCCGCTCTTTGGAGGATTCGATGTAGCCGGAATTCATGCGGTCAAAACTCACGTGGGAGAGATTTTTGAGCCACTCAAAATAGGAAACCGTCACGCCGCCGGCATTGAGGTAAAGATCCGGGATCACCAGGATTCCCCGTTCAGTCAGAATGTCGTCCCCCTCGAAGTCCACCGGGCCGTTCGCAGCCTCCGCAACGATTTTGGCTTGGATGCGACCGGCGTTTTTTGCGGTGATCTGGTTTTCCAAAGCCGCAGGAATCAGGATGTCACAAGGCATTTCCAAGGTGGTGGCGGGGTTGGCCAATGGCTCTGCCGCCGGAAATCCTGCCAACGTGCGGTGTTCATTAAAATGAGCCACCACCTGTGGAAAATTCAGACCGGAGGCGTCATAAACGCCACCCCCGAGTTCGGCAACACCCACAATTTTGGCTCCGGCCTCATATAGAAAATTGGCGGCATGAAAACCCACATTCCCGAGACCCTGAACGATCACGGATTTTCCTTCAATCCCTGTGGTCAGTCCCAGGGCTGCCATATCATCTTCGTGAGAAACGCACTCGCGAATCCCGAAAAACACGCCCAGCCCGGTCGCTTCCCGCCGTCCCGGAATTCCATGCAGTTCGAGGGGTTTCCCGGTGACACAGGCGTAAGGATGGAGCTCATTAAAATTCATGGCCCGGTAGGTGTCCGCGATCCACGCCATCTCCTGCTCGCCGGTGCCATAGTCGGGGGCCGGCACGTCAACAGCAGGACCGATAAACATTTTTTTGACCAACTCGGCCGTATACCGTCGCGTGACACGCTCGCGAAATCCCGGCGAGGACGCCCGTGGATCAATGCACACCCCGCCTTTTGCCCCACCAAAGGGCAATCCCACCAGCGCACATTTGTAGGTCATCAGTGACGCCAGGGCGACCACCTCATCCTGCGTCACATCGAGGCTGAACCGGATGCCGCCTTTGCAGGGAAGCCGATGATGACTGTGCTGCGCCCGATAACCCACCACAACCACCGTGTTCCCATCATCATCTTTGACAGGAAACTTGATCCGATAAATGCTGTCACAGGATTTGACCTGATCCAAAAGGCCGGGAGGATAATTCGTAAGAGCCGCCGCACGGTCAAAATACTTGGAGACGGACTGATGGAAACTGCTTCGGGGGAGGACGGGGTCACTCATGGTTATGATCCTACCTGCTTCAGGGCCTATCGCAAGCCGGCCCTCCTGCGTACATAAAAAACGCCCCGGTTTGACCCGGGGCGCTTTTTGAATTTTGGGATTAGTATTTGCGGGAAGGACGGCGATCGGAGCCGTAGTTGCCGCGTCCACCACCACCACCACCACCGCCGCCGCCACCATTGGGTTCGCGATCTTTGGCTTCGTTCACGGTAAGATTTCTCCCGTGGAGATCTTTACCATTGAACTTTTCTGTGGCTGTGCGTGCGCCTTCGGCGTCTGACATGGTGACAAATCCAAATCCGCGTGAGCGGCCTGTGACTTTGTCATTGATCAGAATGGCTTCGTTGACGGTTCCTGCTTGTGAAAACAGATCGTTGAGGTCTGATTCGGTGGTGTCGAAGGAAAGATTCCCGACATAGAGTTTGTTTGACATATGTGTGTTTGTTTTGAGGGCTCACCTGTGTGGCTGTTTCCGATGATCGGATTTCAAATCGCCACTGAGAGTTCACGGATTTCGCCGAAAGAAACACAACTAGCAACCTACCATGCCCCTATGGGCCTCGACCCGCACCATAAGCGCGATTCCCATTCAGTCAACCACTATTTGATGGGGTCTTCACCCCATTTCGCAGGCGGTCACGTGGGGGTAGAGGGATTGATGGCCACAGAATTATCAGGGAATCCCGAACCGTGGCAGGCGATTGTCAAAAAATATCAGGAACCCTCGTCTCCAAAAGCTCTCTGGCAATTGGCAAATTCTTTGGGAGCATATGCCATCACATGGGTTGCCATTGTTTGGAGCCTGTCGATTTCATACTGGCTGACCGCCGCACTCACACTCCTGGCCGGGGGATTTCTGGTCCGGGTTTTTATTATCTTTCATGACTGTGGGCACGGGTCATTTTTCAGATCCAAGCGCGCCAATGATATTCTGGGCTACATCACCGGTGTCCTGACCTTCACCCCTTATGGGCTGTGGCGGAAAGAACATGCGCTGCATCACAGCACCGCCGGCGACCTTGACCGGCGGGGGGTGGGTGATGTCCCAACGATGACGGTCGAGGAGTTCGAGGCGGCTCCACGCTGGAAGAGATTCGGCTACCGGTTGGTCCGGAATCCCGTGGTGCTTTTTGGCATCGGACCACTCGTCATGTTTCTTATCAAACACCGGTTGGTGCTCTCAAAAACCGCCACCCCCCGGGAACGGCGCTCGGTGCATTGGACCAACCTTGGCATCGTGGTATTGGCGGTGGTGATGAGTCTTGTGATGGGCTTTGTCCCCTATCTGATGATCCAAGTTGGAGCAATCGCAGTGGCCGGCTCGGCAGGAACATGGCTTTTTTACGTCCAGCATCAGTTTGAAGGAGTCAGCTGGGAGCGCGAGGGGGACTGGGATTTTTTTGACGCCGCGATCCATGGCAGTTCCTTTTACAAATTGCCGAAGATCCTTCAGTGGTTTTCCGGCAATATTGGATATCATCACATTCATCACCTCAGCCCGAGGATTCCCAATTACAATCTGGAGCGCTGCCATGAGGCCGAGCCGCTGTTTCAAAAGGTTCCCCCAGTGACACTGCTTTCCAGCCTGAAGTGCCTCACCTACAAGCTCTGGGATGAGACCCATCAGAAGCTGGTGGGGTTTCATCGCTGATTTGTCGCAGAAGCAGAGACAAGTCGGCGGTCAAGGGACTGACGTGCCCTACCCAGACATTGGATACGCTGCCGCAAGCGCGAAGCGCCCCTTTCATGGTAGGGATGGCGGTCCCTCGCCGTGTTCTCCTTCGAAGCTTCAGCGTAGGAGGACCGTCGTATTGGTAATGTGCTTGCACAAAAGTTCTTGGCATGACAGCAACTCAGTCATGGAAATCGGGCGGAAATCGCTTCCCCATGGGGTGCCCCTGCATATCGATCCCCGACAGGAACTCTATTTTGTATCGATCTGCTGCCAGCAGCGAACGGGGGAGCCTTTGCTGCAGGACAATGTGCCGGAGAAAGTTATTGCAGCGATTGATTACAACAACCAACAGGGCAAATGGTGGGTGTATCTCGCTGTGGTGATGCCGGACCACCTGCATTTCCTGGTCAGGTTTCCCGGCGGGTTGGCCGACGCGGTAAAAAACTGGAAACACTGGACATCCCGCAACCTGAAGATTCACTGGCAGCGCGATCATTTTGAGCATCGCCTGCGACAAGAAGAATCCTATCAAGAAAAAGCGGCCTATGTGCTCAACAATCCCGTGAGAGCAGGTTTGGTCAGTCGGTGGCAGGATTGGCCTCATATTTTTATCAGCGGCGAACTACCAACGTTCCGTGGTTAGGGTTGAGGAGAAAGAGTCGGCGGTCAAGGGACTGACGCGCCCTACCCAGGAATTGGATGTGCTGCCGCAAGCGCGAAGCGCTTCTTCTACTGGTAGGGATGGCGGTCCCTCGCCGTCCCTCGCATGAGCAGAGACAAGTCGGCGGTCAAGGGACTGACTCGCCCTACCCGGATATTGGATAAGCTGCCGCAAGCGCGAAGCGCTACCTTCTACTGGTAGGGATGGCGGTCCCTCGCCGTCCCTCGCATAAGCAGAGACAAGTCGGCGGTCAAGGGACTGACTCGCCCTACCCAGGAATTGGATATGCTGCCGCAAGCGCGAAGCGCCCCTTCTACTGGTAGGGATGGCGGTCCCTCGCCGTCCGTCGCGTGAGCAGAGACAAGTCGGCGGTCAGGGGACTGACTCGCCCTACCCATGGGTTGGATAAGCTGCCGCAAGCGCTGGCTGCTGATTTTTTTGGAAATTTCTTTTGCTTGAAGGACTTGGATGGTACCCGAGTTGGAGCCAAGGGACAAAAGGAATGCCGGGACACACAACAGCTGACTACATTGCATCGGGATTTGAAAAGATCGATGCCGACTTAAAATTTTTGATGGAATGTCTTCGCGAGGTTCTTGAGGAGATGGGAGAGACCGGTGCGGCAAAATATCTGCCATGGGGGGAGCGATCCCTTGATTACGATGTGACGCGGCCACCGCAGCGCATTGAGCAGGCTTTTTCGATTGCCTTTCAGCTGCTGAACATGGTCGAGGAAAATGCGTCGACTCAAACCCGGCGATTTCGTGAGATTGAACACGGCCTCACCGACGAACCCGGATGCTGGGGAGAAGAGTTGTCCAAACTTTCAGCGGCTGGCTTTACGGGGGAGGAGATCGCGGCCATTTTGCCGGAGATCCGCGTCGAGCCGGTTCTGACGGCTCATCCCACCGAGGCCAAGCGGGCATCGGTGCTTGAGCAGCACCGGGCTGTGTATGGGTTGCTTTCGGACTTGGAAAGCGAAACGCTGACACCAAGCCAGCGCGAGGCGACCCGTGATGAAATCAAAGTTGTTCTTGAGCGGCTCTGGCGCAGCGGAGAGATCCTTCTTGAGAAACCTGATGTCGCCTCCGAGCGGCGTGGCGTGGCGTTTTATTTGCGGGAGGTTTTTCCGCTGGCTCTGGCTCAATTGGACGAGAGGCTTCGCCGGTCGTGGAGTCAGGCCGGCTTTGATGATGCCCTGCTTGAGCACCCTCATGCCTGGCCGCGGCTGCGTTTTGGAAGTTGGGTGGGCGGTGACCGCGACGGGCATCCCCTGGTGGATGCAGTCGTCACACAGGGAACGCTGCGGGACATGCGCCTCAATGCCTTGCTCGTGATCCACCGTCACCTCGGGGCCCTTGCGGAACGATTGCCGCTTTCGAGCAACTTCCAACGCACTCCTCCCATCTTGGAGGAGTCTCTGGCGGCTCTGTCTGCGGAAAACCCTGATGCGGCCAAAGAAATCACCCGCCGTTTCTCTGATGAGCCCTGGCGTCAATATGTGTTGCTCCTTCAAAGCAAGTTGCCCATTGAAACCGGCCTGGCGGGCAATCCCGAGATCAGTCTTTCGGATTCAAAATACCGGATGCCGGGCGAGCTGGATGAGGATCTCGCTTTGCTCTCAAAGTCACTTTTGGAAGTGGGTGCCGGACGTTTGGCCTTTAATGCGGTCTGGCCAGTTCGCAGGGCCCTCGACGTTTTTGGATTCCACCTGGCAGCCCTTGATATCCGGCAAAACAGCGCCTTTCATGATAAGGCCCTCTCACAAATTCTTTTGGCCACCGGCCACCCCCGCCCGGATTTTGAGAATTGGACCGAGGAGGAGCGACTCGCCTTCCTGAACGAAGAGCTCTTGTCTCCCCGACCGTTCCTCTACACGGATGCCGGCATCGGGGCAGAAGCGGATGCCATCCTGGCGTGTTATGGCGAACTGCGGCGTCACATCCGGGACTATGGGCGTGACGGAATCGGGTCCCTTATTGTGAGCATGACCCGTCAACTCTCCGACCTGCTGGTGGTCTTTGTGTTGGCGCGTGAGACCGGATTGATGCGATGGACTCCGGAGGGCCTGGCCTGCACCCTGCCGGTTGTGCCTTTGTTTGAAACTTTGGATGACCTCGAACGCAGCCCGGAGCTCATCCGCAAATTTCTCTCCCATCCGGTCACGGCCCGCAGTCTCGTCTATCAGCAGAAAGACCGAACCAAGGTGCTTTCGCTGCCGCACAGCCAACCCATCCAGCAGGTCATGATCGGTTACAGCGACAGCAACAAAGATTGTGGAACGATTGCGAGTCAGTGGGTCCTTCACAAAGCCCAGTTGGCGATCTCGCAGGCCGCAGAGACAACCCGGATCCGGTTTTTTCATGGGCGGGGAGGAACGATCAGCCGGGGTGCCGGACCCACACACCGTTTTTTGGGTGCCCTGCCTCATGGGTCCATTCAAGGAGACCTGCGGGTCACCGAGCAGGGGGAGACCATCGCCCAAAAATATTCGAACCTCGTCACTGCCACCTACAATCTGGAGTTGCTCATGGCGGGAGTGACCGGGTTTAGCGTGCGGGAGAAAAAAGCCCCGCTGGAAACCGGAGACACCCAGGAGATTTGGGAAGCGCTGGCTTCGGCAAGTCAGCGCGCCTACCGCCAACTGATCGACCATCCGCAATTTATGAATTTTTATTCTCAGGCGACTCCGATTGACGCTTTGGAAATCAGCAGCATCGGATCCCGACCTGCCAGGCGGACAGGGCGCAGGACCCTTGCAGACCTTCGAGCGATCCCCTGGGTCTTCAGTTGGAACCAAAGCCGCTATTATTTGCCTGGCTGGTTTGGTGTCGGTGCAGGACTGGAACACTTGGCGGAAAAATGCCCGGAGGATTTTCAAAAACTTTGTACCAATCTGCGGTCCTCACCCTTTGCTTATTACGTCTTCACGAATGTGGAAACCAATCTTGCGAGTTCTGATGAAGAGATCATGGCGCGCTACGCGGGATTGGTGTCCGAACCCGAATGCCGGGAAGAAATCCTTGGATTGATCACCTCGGAATTCCGGCGCACCAAAAATCTGATGTCCGAGCTCTTTGGTGGCAGCCTCGAAAAACGACGGCCACGGATGCTCAAAACCCTTGGCCTCCGCGCCAATGCCCTCCGGGCTTTGCACGAACAGCAGATTGAAACGCTGTCACGATGGCGGGCTGCTCGCGAGGCCGATTCCCAGGAGGCCGAACGACTGCTCCCGAGTGTCCTGCTTTCCATCAACGCCATCGCAAGCGGTCTCAGAACCACGGGATAGTCATGGCAGAAATATTTCAGCCCTCAGCCGTTCAAAAAATCGGGGAGACCCTCGCCATCGCCTGGTCGGATGGGCGCGAGGATTATCTTTCCCTGAGCCTGCTGAGAAAGGCCTGTCCTTGTGCCTCATGCAATGGCGAGCCGGATGTGCTTGGCAAACCGGGCCAGGCCACCGTGAAGCCCGAAGCCGCCTCTGCGGACCTTCGAAGCTGGCAACTGATTGGTGGCTACGGATTCCAACCCCGCTGGGCGGATGGTCATGCAACCGGCATCTATTCCTTTGGTTATCTTCGCCGACTTGGTGAGGGGTCGCTTTAGAGCATCTGCCTAAATAAATTTCCGAAAAAAGAACTGTACTTTTTGAGAGTGTTTCGCAATAACATGGACATTGCGCACACAAGAACGAGAGCCTAACGCAGAGAACGCCAGCCTTCTAGAGCTTGAGGTGGCGATGG
>JBGSPC010000072.1:0-2393 GCA_041738805.1 Terrimicrobiaceae bacterium
GGGGCTGCTGCTTGTGGCAGTGACCGCCTACTTCAATTACGAACAGGCTCCGCATGCTGCCATGCTCAAAAAGCAGATGATCAAAGATGTGAAGCGCAAAAAGCCAAGAGAGCCCGGGCTCTCGGCCCACTTGTATCGCAATCGTGAAGACCTGCGAACATGGTTCATGAAGCGCATTCTGCCCGGGAGCAACAAACTCTTTGAGGTGCAGGTCATTCAGCAAAATGCGGATGCGGACATCATTGCCCAATATTACGCGCGCGATGCGACCTACAGTCCCGAGCTGGGCAATTGGACATTCCACAATGGAATGTATGTCGAGATGGACACCGCCAGAAAAGAGACAAAAAAAGAAATGTTTGAGATCAAGGTGATTGAGGACTGGCGGGAATCTCCATGGCGGATCGCCAGCTCGGTGATGAACCCCGATTATCTTTCTGTGCCTGAGTTGAAGGATTACCTAGAATACAACCGGGACTTTCCTGAGGCCCGCCTTGCGCCGTATCGCACACAACTGTCCTACCGGTATGCCCTGCCATGGATCTGCCTTCTCGTCATCTTCCTTGCGGCTCCGATGGGTATTGTTTACTCGCGGCGGGGAATCCTGGGAGGCGTCGCCATTGCGATCGGACTCTTCTTCTCCCTCGTGTTTGTGAGCAGCCTTTTCATCGCCTTCGGAAAAGGAAACCGGATTTCTCCAGTCGTTGCGGCATGGGGACCGATGCTTATCTATTTCCTGATCGGCTTCTGGCTCCTCTGGTACCGCTCGACCAACCGCGATCTTCCAAAATTCAAAATTCCGGGTTTTTAAATTTGTTCCGATGTCAAGCCAACCCAAAAATGCTGAGCTATGGTGGTCCCTTTCCAAGAGTCCGATTTTTGGAAAAGTGGCCCGATGGGTTCGCAGAAAATATTATCTCCCATCGGCCGAGTCCCTGCTGCTGAGCATTGATCCCAAAAAGCTCAATGCTGTTCGCCAGATCCATGCAGCAGGAATCAGCGATCAGGACCTGCGCTCCACAAAAACGCAGCTGAAATACCTCGACCCCCTTCGCCAACTTCGCCGGAATTTGCGCAGAGCCTCCGAGTTGAACCTTCATGGGCGACCGAAATTGAACATTCTGGATTTGGGCTGCGGCTCGGGATATTTTCTTAAAGTTTGCGAAGCCCTCGGACACACGGTCACCGGCTTTGATTTGGATGAAAGTGATATTTACAGAGACCTGATCGCCGTCCTTAGCATTCGTCGGATCACAGGACGAATTTCGGCCTATGAACCCACCCCGGGAATTGAAGAACGCTACGATCTGATCACTGCCTTTGCAATTTGCTTCAACAATCACAACGAGCCTGAACCATGGGGCTGCGGGGAATGGGAATACTTTCTCCGGGACACGACTTCGCGGTTTCTCAAGCCCGAAGGCAAGTTGATTCTCAAGCTGAATCCGAGGGATGGCATGGAAGGCGAAGCCGCCCTTTATTCACCGGAATTGAAGGCATTTTTCCAAAGGTTGGGAGCCGAGATTCAAGGCCCGTTGGTCACCTTCCGCAGAAAACCAGTGATTTCCAAAATTGGCTGCGCTTTGTAATACCAATCTCTTGCGAAGGATTGGCCATGGTTTCAGCAGATAATATGCCGCGTCCCATCAGCATTGTGACTGTAAATTTCGACAGTTTGTTCTATATCCGGCTGCTTGTGGAAAAGGTTCGGGAATTCACGAAAGACCGGCCATATGAGATCCTTGTAGTGGATCGTGGAAGCCGAGATGGGAGTCGCGAATGGCTGCGAGAACAATCCGATGTGACGATGTTGTCCAAGAGGCAGTGGCGCACCTCCAAACACACACATGGAGAGGCCGCCGAGTTGGGGGTTGCAGCGTCGCAGAATGATCACATTGTGTTAATGGATTCGGATGCCCATCCCACCTCCGAGACGTGGTTGGAGCAGACCGCAGATCGCCTCAATGACCAATATCGGCTCGCAGGCGCGCAATTCCACACCAAACACCGAGACAATCCCTACGGCTGGTACATTCACCCCCATTTCATGACCTTCCGGAAACAAGATTTTGGATCACTCATCACACTGCGCAAGGAGAAAGGACGTGACACTGACACCGCGGAAGATTCCACAGTCCGGGTCCTCAATGCCGGACTCTCCATCGCGGC
Organism: Terrimicrobiaceae bacterium; assembly: GCA_041738805.1. Classification (GTDB taxonomy): domain Bacteria; phylum Verrucomicrobiota; class Verrucomicrobiia; order Chthoniobacterales; family Terrimicrobiaceae; genus JAJTZA01. Next base: position 2,170 of record JBGSPC010000072.1, read on the forward strand.
CTGCCCGATGCAGTTCGAGGAACGGTTTTCCGTTGGGCATCCAGCACTCCCCACTGTCTCTGCGAGCGTCTTTCACGCATGGTATTCCACCAGACTGTCAAAAAACCAGGAAGAGGTTCATGACGAAACCAAGGAGCGCATCACGAGGGAATCGTATTCGGAGCCGTTAAAACTTTTGCTGCGCAGATTGTATGGGCTGGATTATTAACCTCCCATGCAGAGCG
>JBGSPC010000209.1:0-42793 GCA_041738805.1 Terrimicrobiaceae bacterium
AGCAGGAGCAAAGCGATAAATGGCAGATACGTCATGGCGGCAGAATCCACAGTGTCAAGAATTCGCTAAGAGAGCTCCGGCGAAGCAGAGAAAAATGAAACATGATTCTTCATCGGGAAGCCGAAGAAAATGTATTCCAAATTTCACCAAACCGCGTTCCAAACCAACTCGAAACATGTCCAGGAGCAAAAGATTCTACGGAGTGAAAATGGCTGGGAGCAAATACACCCGGCCGGGCAAGAGCTTCGGCATCCCTTCCATCAGGTTGATCTTGATTTCCGGTGTGCGGGCCTCACCAAACAGAGTGAAGATATCGGAAAAGGACACGGCGCGCTTGTAGCGCACCACTTGGGCATCCTGCACCCCCGCAAGCTGCATGGCCTTCGCATAGGCGTCTTCCACGTAACCCAGCTGATCCACCAACCCTGCGGCGTGGGCATCCGTGCCACTCAGAATTCTCCCGTCGGCAGGCCCGTTCCTCAGTTGCGCCTCGTCAATTTTTCTGGCCTTGGCCACAATTCCCACAAACCGCCCATAACTTTGCATCACCAATCCCTGCACATATTCGCTCTCTTCCGGCGTCAGTTCCCGGGCGCCGTTCAACATGTCCTTGAATTTGCCGCTTTTGAAAACCACGGATTCCAACCCGATTTTTCCAAAGAGGTCACGGTAGTTGAGCGTGGAGATAATCACACCTATCGAGCCCGTGAATGTGGTGTCATTGCACATGATGTAGCTCGCTCCGCAAGCCGCATAATACGCCCCGGAGGCCCCGATGCTGTTGAAGTAGACGATGATGGGTTTGTGTTTCGCAAAGTTCTGGATCGCATTATAAAGCACATCCGATGCGGTGATCTCACCTCCGGGACTGTCCGTGGCGACCACCACCGCTTTGACCGTCCGGTCTGTCCTCGCTTGTTCAAGCGCCAGTTTGAAGTCACTGACCAGATCGCTGCCCAATGGGCCGGGCTGGCCAACGGCGATGACCCCCTCCAGGGGAATCACAACAATCCGTGAGCTGGAAGAGGCCCCATCCGCCACGACCACTTCCTCAAAGCCACGATCCCGCAGCATGCGGGCCGCCGCCACGTTCGGGGCTCCTTTGACCCCTAGCAACGCCAGCAACACCAGATTTCCAAACAAACTCCCACACACCGCGACAAACAAAAAAATGATAACGCACCCGGATTTTTTCATAGAATGACCATGACAGTGCCCCAGACCGCCCAAGTCCTCAAGCGGGGATTTTATCGTCTTCCTCCAAGCAACATTTCCCGGGAAGAGCTTCACCACCACAAAATCATCGCGCGACGTGGTTTTCTCGGAGGATCTCACCGGGGATCAGAGCATTCCAGGAGTGGCGGTGAGAAATCCATTCATAACGCGTTCCTGCCCTGTATGAACTGGATCCCGGAGTGCTCTCATTCTGGTCAGGCGCTGCCCATGGCGAAACAATGCTTTTTCTCTAAATAAAAACCTCGGCCTCACAAGAGATAGTCTCATGGAATTCTACCTTTTTTTCATGCATGGCCCCAAAACTGACATGCCCCCGGGAGCTGGCTACGTGATCGCCCCCGAGACCTTCCTCACGAGATTTTTGCCTGGGAGTAAATTGGGAAATTGGGTGTCGATCCTCTGATGGTCTGTAAATTCTTTGTGCTGTGTGGTTAAATGATTCCAATTCTTCATGCTCTTCATGTCCTTCATGGTTAACTTTCTGTTTCTCCTTCCATCATGGAACTGACAGAAAAACTTCTCGTCTCGCTGGGGGGATGGCCGGCGTTTGGACGGGCGAAGGGGCTTCATGAGGCCGGAGCGGTGAGTGAGGCGGTGTACGAGGCCCCGTTGCTGAAGGGGAAGATCCGTCAGGGTGGGAAAACGTTTTTGAGCGGGCTGAAAATCCGGAGTTCGTCGGACATTGAGAATCTCTGTCCATGCCGGGAGTCGCGTCAGCGCGGCATGATTTGCGACCATGCCCTGGCGATCGGCCTGGCGGTGCTCAGACCCAAAGCGGCTGCCATCGTGAAAGAGGCACCCACGCCATTGACGCCAGGCAGAGTCACTCAAACGACGGAGTTACCCCCTCAGGTGAAGATCAAGCTGGAGGGGTCTTTGCGTCATTTGGAGGCGGAGGTTCGCTTTGAGTATCCGCAGCCGGATGTTTCGAATCCCCGATTTGAGGCAGAGGTTTATCGGGAGTTGTTGGAAGCGGGTTTTGAGGAGGCGGGAGGGAAGCCGGTTCTGCGGGGAGAGGATGGGGTTCTGGCCTTTCTTGCGGAAAGTTTGCCAAAGTGGAAATCCACATGGGAGGTGGAAACAGGTGAGCGATTTGAGCATGTCACCAAAGACATCGTAACCATCGAGCCGCAATTTGCGCTCCGCGACCGTGATGATGGGTGGTTGGATTTTCATGTGCATTTTCATGCAGGGAAGGAGGCGGTGTTTTCTTCGGCTGACCTTCAGCGACTGCTCCAATCCGGGAAACCGCATGTCCGGCTCAAGGACGGTCGGGTGGCCATTGCCAATGCGGGCCTTGCCTCGGATCTTGAGGAAGTGCTGCGTGATTGCAATCCGCGTCAGGAGCGCGGCAGGTATCAGATTCCTTCCGAACAGCGCTCCTACCTGGAGGCCAGCCTCGCGGCTTGGGGAGCACCGCCCGGCAAACCTGCGAGCAAGCCCACCGCTGCCGATTTAAAAAGCCTTCGTCAACATCTGCGAAATTATCAAGTTGAGGGAGCCCTTTGGTTGCTGGACCTTGCCAGACGAAAATCAGGGGGAATTCTGGCTGATGAAATGGGGCTTGGGAAAACCGTCCAAATGTTGGCTGTCATCGAGGCCATGCCCGGGCCCGCGTTGGTGGTTTGCCCGTCCTCTCTGGTTTGGAATTGGAAGAGCGAGGCAAACAAATTTTTGCCGGACATGCCCGTGCTGACGATTGAGGGACCGGATCGCAAAGCGCGATTTTCTCAGATTGCCTCAGCGCGTTTGGTGGTAACGAGCTATGCGACCCTGCGAAGGGATATCGAGCAGTATGCCGGCCTGTCATTTTCGACGGTGGTTTTGGATGAGGCCCAGCACATCAAAAACCCTGACAGTCAAAACGCAAAGTCAGCCTGTGCAATCCGGGCGGACAGTCGTTTTATTTTGACAGGAACTCCGGTGGAGAACTCGCTCCGCGATCTTTGGTCACTGTTTGAATTTGCCCGACCCGGGTATTTGGGGACGCACAAAGATTTTCGGGATCGTTACGAAGGGCCTTTGGAGTCCGGCCTCAAAGGTGCCGCCTGGGAACGCCTCTCCCGTAGAATTGCCCCCCACATGTTTCGCCGCCGCAAAGCCAATATCCTTCCCGAGCTGCCCGACAAAATCGAGCAGGTGCTGGAGATCGAGTTGAATGACGAACAAAAGGCCGCTTACACCCAACTCCAGATTGCAGCGCGGGCAAAAATTGACACCCTTCGTGAGCAAGGCGGAGGCTCAGCCAGGATGCAGGCCCTGACGGCCTTGCTCCGCCTCCGTCAGGCCTGTTGCGACCTGCGTCTCTTGGGCTCGGAGACAGCCGCCCCCTCCGCCAAACGGGTGGCCCTCATGGAACTGCTTGAGGAGGCCATGGACGGCGGCCATCGCACACTGGTCTTTAGTCAGTTCACCGGGGTGCTCGACTTGATTGCCGGTGACCTTAACAGCCGGGAAATCCCATTTTCCCGATTGGATGGCTCCACCCGGGATCGCCAGGCTGCGGTGGAGGGATTTCAGACCAATGACAAGATTCCAGTGTTCCTGATCAGCTTGAAGGCTGGCGGCACGGGACTTAACCTCACAGCCGCAGACACCGTCATTCACTATGATCCCTGGTGGAACCCTGCCGCCGAGGCCCAAGCCAGCGACCGGGCCCACCGCATCGGCCAAAAAAATGTGGTGAATGTTATCAAGCTGATAACCAAAAACACGGTTGAAGAAAAAGTGCTTCGCATGCAAATTTCCAAACGTGAACTGCTCGAGGCGACGCTGGATTCGGACGCGGTGATTGGAACTCTGAGCGCTGAGGAACTTGGCGAGTTGGTTTAGGCGCGGGGATGGGCTCCATCGTACGCCCGGCGGAGACGCTCGGCAGTCACATGCGTATAAATTTGTGTGGTGGAGAGGCTGACGTGGCCAAGCAGAGATTGCACACTCCGGAGGTCGGCTCCCGCATCCAGCATGTGGGTCGCGAAGGTGTGCCGCAACTTGTGCGGGCTGAGATCAGCGGGGAGGCCTGCGGCGGCAAGGTGCCTCTTCATGGCCAGCCACGCGGAGCGGCCCGACAATCGCTTGCGGGATTTGTTGATAAACAGCGGCCCTGAGTGGACCTTCGCGGCGGCGCGATATTTTGAAACAGCCTCCAGTGCGGGGGCTCCCACGGGAACAATGCGTTCTTTGGAGCCCTTGCCAAAAACCCGCACACTTTCATCAATGGGGTCCACATCCTTAACATCCAAGCCGGCCAGCTCTGAAAGCCGGATGCCCGTTGAATAAAATAATTCCAGGATGGCGGCATCCCGGAGCAACATCCACGCAGGGGCCTGGCCGGATTTTTCGCGGGAGGCGGGGCTATCCATCAGTTCCGTGACCTGGCCTGAGGTCAGAAAAACCGGCAATTGTTTTTCCGGTTTCGGGAGATGAAGGGCCTTCACCAAGTTGGCGGGAACATGCTGACGCTGCACAAGAAAATCGAAAAGCGTGCGGTAAGCCGCAAAGGTCGTTCGCACCGTGGATCGGCTGCGTCCCTCCCGCGATAACAGAAACAGAAAATCCCGGAAGTCATCTTCCGTCGCCGTTCGCCAGGTTTTTTTGGGACGGAATTTCTGAAAGGCCTCAAGCGAGTGACGGTAGGAAGTCAGGGTATGACGCGACACATTCCGCTCCACTTCCAGGTGGCGCAGGAATTCTTCGCCGAGCCGATCCTTCGGCAGGGCCTGCTTTTTTGCGGATTTTTTCAGGTTTCAGAAACCTTGCCCATGGGCTCACCGAGAGGAGGTTGGGCTGTGTCATCAACTCCCCCCACCTTGCTCGTATCCCGCTCAAACCGGAGAAAGGCTTTTCGGGTTTCCAGCCCGTCGGGTGAGGTCGCCACAATGGGAATCTCGAATTCTCCATCAGGGAAGATAAAATGGTACCGGAAAGATCCATCCGGGGCGAGTTTGATGGGTTTGCCATCCACGGTGACAGAGGCCTGAGGATCCGTGCCACCGTAAAAAATAACTTCAGCATTCACATGCATGAAGAATTTTCTGGCTGCCCCGAAGGACGAGAGATTTTCTGAACCGCCCGCCCAACTGGCAGCGGCCGCTTGGGACCAACTCGAAAAGGCCCCGGCATTCCAACTCGACAACGCTGACTCGGTCCAACTGGATTGAGCCGACTGCAACCAACTGGACAAGTGTTCCACGCCCCAACTGGACACACCCGCGCCCGCCCAGCTTGAGGCTGGCTGACCACTGGAAAGAGCTTGTCCTTTGCTGGAAAGAGTTTCTCCGCCGCTGGAAAGGTTTTCGCCTCCCCAACTGGCCCGTGCCTGGGCTGCCCACGTCACCAACGTGGCCCAACTTGACAGGGTTCCCACATTCCAGCTGGACACAGGACCACCACTCGAGAGCGCACCCAGCGCGCCCAAAAAGCTGCTTTCAGCGCCCTCCAAACTTCCGCCCAATGCAAATTGGCTGGAGCCTCCACTGCTGAGCTTTTCCTGCAGAGCAGTGCGGATCCGGTTTTCCACCTCTGCGGAACTCAGGCTGCCGCTGCTGAGGTCATCCAAAAAACCCTGACCCAGCAGGGCACGAAGCACGGTCGCCCGGTCATCACCAATGCTTCCTTCATTAAACAACTTGCCCTCCAGCTGCAGGCGGGCCAGTGCTCCAAGAAGGGCTTCGCCCTCGAGAACAGCCCCCTTGAGATTTCCCATGAGACTCTCAAAGCTGAGATGAAGCGGGATGGTAGCGCATTGGAAGGATTCCGAGTCGGACATCCTATCCACAGGTGTGCGCGTGGATTTGGAGCGGGCGATGGTTTTCCACTCCCCGCCCCGCAAGTAGCCGATTTCCACATAATAGGAAGTACCGGCCTGCTTCACAGGGATATACCAATTGCGGGTTTCGAAGGGGACTTCAATCTGGGATTCCACTTCGGTGTCTCCTTTAAAAACCCGAAGATGGGTCGGACCTCCAGGATGCCTGGAAATATCAATATCCCAGTATGTGAAGAGCCACCGTGGCTCCTGGGCCACAAGAAAAATCGCGTTTGAGCCGTAGGTGCGGGGAAGATCACCGAGCTGATCAATTTCACTTCCTTGGTCTTTGTCCGTCAGGCCGGCCTCTTCACCGGCGATCGATGGGGAGTCGCCAACAAGAGGTTCAGATTTCACGCGAAACCCGCTTTCAGACTTCGATCGCTCGGTTGCCTTGGTTGCTTTCATAAACAGAACAAAGGGCACGTCGTTTGATTTTGACCGACCAGACGTACCAGAATCATTCCAAACATAGCAATCGGCATGCCGCAATAAATTTGGGCACACCCGCCAATATTTTTTGCCCGCGCTTCCTTGTATTTCCGGGGAGGTTCTGCTGGTATGGGCCGCCTCCCCATGAACAAGCCCGTCCTATCTGCTGCCGTCGCCCTGGCGAATCTTTCCGCTGCCATGGCGGAAAATCCTCATCTCCCGGCTCCCACCAACCCCGATCCGTCACCTGCCATGGGGTCAGTCGGCTGGTTGGAAGGCCCGACTTTAACCGGCAACTGGTGGGGGCTGCGCACCACGGCGGATGATGCCGGCATCACCCTGTCAGGAAGCTACACAACCAACATTGCAGGCAATCCCGTTGGCGGAAAATCCGCAGGCTTCACCTACACAGACAATATTCTTTTCGAGGCGTTGCTTGATTTTGAGAAGTTGGCAGGATGGCAGGGGCTAACGCTCACCGTCTCAGGACTCAACCGCTCAGGCAGCAGTCTTTCCCAGGAAAATCTCGGCAACCAATTCACCGTGCAGCAGATATTTGGCGGGCAAACGGTCATGTTCTATGAGCTCTCCTTCGATCAGAAGTTGTGGGATGACAAGGTATCCATAAAATTCGGCCGGTTTGCCACGGGGGATGATTTTGCCTCCTCACCGCTTTACTGGCTCTACATGAATAACGGGATTGACGGCAATCCTCAGGCCCTGCCGGTGAACACCCAGTTCAGCGCCTACCCGTGGGCGGTTTGGGCGGCACGTGTGAAAGTCCAGCCCACCCCGGAATGGACCGGCCAGCTTGGAATCTATCAGGTCTCGGACCGGGTTTTTGACCGGGCCTATCATGGATTGGACTGGAGCATTCGTCCCAATGATGGGGTCTTGCTTATCAGCCAAATCGGTTGGTCGCCGGAGTTCTTCAAGCGCCCGATGGGAGAAACGGCTGCAGGGGATGCCAAATCCGTTGTTGCCGGCAAGTCGAATGGCAAGGATCTCCAGCCTGTCAAAATGCAGGGCTTGCCGGGTCACTATTGGTTCGGGGCGTATTGGTCTCCCTGGGAATTTTCCCAATTTGGAACCACCGAGACAGCGCGCAACTCCTACGGCTTTTATTGGCATGCCGACCAAATGGTTTATCGGGAAACGCCCGGCATGGACCAGGGTCTGACGCTTTGGACAGCGTTTGTCCTTTCCCCCCAACAAAACATCGCCAAGCTGCCGTTTCAGGTGAATGGCGGGGTGGCCTACAAAGGGCTGATCCCTTACCGCGATAATGACCAAACGGTTTTTGGTGTTGTCTATGGCAAATTCAGCAGTGACTACGCACAATCTGTGAGTGACACGGGCGGCGGCTACCCTGATTATGAGTTGGTTTTGGAGTGGGGATATCGAGTTCAACTCACACCATTCGCCTATGTCCAACCCGACATCCAATGGGTGATGAATCCCGGCGGCACGGGGAACATCCCGAATGCTCTTGTGCTCGGGGCTCAGATGGGCGTTACGTTTTAAACCGGTTCCAATCTCACACATCAACTCCTCTCCTTATCTTATGAACAAATATCAAACCGTCCTTCTTCTTGGCGCTCCCGGCAGCGGCAAGGGCACTCAGGGTGTCACCCTGGGAAAAGTGCCCGGCTTTTATCACTGCGCCTGCGGAGACGTTTTCCGGACGCTCGACACACGCACTCCCTTGGGCCGTTCGTTTTTGGAATATTCCAGTAAAGGCGAGCTTGTGCCCGACGAACTCACCGTGCGGCTTTGGCAACTCCGGATCAACCAATCCAAAGAAACACATATTTTCAAACCTGACATCGATCGCCTTGTGCTGGACGGGATTCCGCGGAACGTGCAACAGGCCAAATTGTTGGAATCTGTGATAGAAGTTGAGGCCGTCTTTCATCTCTACTGCAAAGATCGCGCCCAACTCGTCGAGCGACTGAAAAAACGCGCCCTCAAAGACAACCGCCTCGATGACGCCAATGAGGAAATCATCCGAAACCGGCTGGACACTTATGATCGGGAAACCGCCCCCCTGCTGGCCCATTACGGCCCATCCAAGGTCGTTCAAGTGGACGCCATGAATCCTCCAATTGAGGTTCTTGGAAATATCATTAATGCCCTTTTAAAAAACGGGATTGTTCCGCGATTGGCCAGTTGAGAGTTGTCTGGAAAAATTGACTCCCTACGGAGGCCGCCTTGCGATTAGAGTGTGACCGGATGAGTATCCCTTCCACACGAGTACGTGGCACCATGCTGGCCCGGGTCTCTCCCGAGGATATCGTCATTTATGCCAATGCGGCCCTCGCGGACTACCTGAGAGCGTCAAAGCAGGAACTGATAGGAACGCCTTTGGATGTTCTTGCCAGCCGGTGCGGTGGGGAGTTGAGCACTTGTTTCAGCCGCTCGGATTCTGTGAGAAACACAAATCGGCTTGTGACCGATGATGTGGGACGGGTTTTTGAGGCGAAATCCTACAGCGAAAGTGGTGTGCTGGATATTGTCCTGGACGAGGTCACCACGGCTGAGAGCATTGGCGGAGAACTCTCGACCGCCAGCGGTGTTCCCTTTGACAGTCTCACCGAGGAAGAACTGCGCACGGCCCGCCAACCGGAACGCAGATACTTGTCCGTCGGATTCACGATTTTGCGGGATGTGAATACCATGGCGGAACGTCTTCCGCCGATGGAGGCCCGTTTGATTGTGGATTCTTTTCTGGAAGAAGCGGTCGATGCGATTTTGGAACCGGGAGGGACGGTTGGCAGTGCCACCGGAAATTCGATCCTCGGCATCTTCGGAGCCCCCAGAAATTTTTTGGATCATCCCCTGCGCGCAGTCAAGGCTGCCTGTGCGACGATGCAGAAATCGTCGGCTTTGCATGCAGGATTCCACCGCGAGGGCAAAGAAATATTGCCCTGCTCCTGTGGGATCTGGACCGGGGAGACTCTTGTCGGCACGTTGGGAGGAGGCCCCTCCCGCCATTACACAGCCCTCGGACCAAGCGTGGAACTCTCGGAAAAGCTGTGCCGGCTGGCCCGTCCGGGGGAAATCCTGGTACCAGAGCACACGCTCACCCACCTCCTGCGGGTGCTCCCGGAGGGATGGAGCCACCTTCGGGCCATCACGGAAGCCGAGCCGGATTTGAGCGACTTCCAATGGACCGGTGATGAGATCGAGCCTCTTCCCGAAGCTCTGCGGCGCATTATCTTTCTGGTGGGTCCGGGCGTGGATCAAGACACTTCCCAGGCAGAATTCAGTTTTGATTATTTGTGGTCCTTAAAAGTTCCGGGACGGGACACGGCCACCCCCATTTTGAGAGTCGTCCGGACATCGGCCATTGGAGACTCGATAGAGCTCCGGGGGGACAATGTGATCGCATCCCAAACCGCACAGATTCTCGGCAAGTACAGGCTGGTTGAAGTTCTGGGAACCGGGGGGATGGGCCGGGTTTGGAGGGGCGTGGACCGTTTTGGAAACAATGTGGCGATCAAGGTTTTGCATTCCCACGAATCGGTGACCGAGGCCCAGCTCAAGCGCTTCCGGCGTGAAGCGGAGATCATGGCCCGCCTACCCCACCGCAATATTTGCCGCGTCTATGAGATGAACGAATTCGAGGGCATCCAATATATTGCGATGGAATATGTGGATGGCCTCTCTCTCGCGGATCTTATTTATGAAGGCCGGGTTTCCTCCCAGGTTTCCCAAGGGGCGATCGATTTGCCAACGCTGATCCGATCCCTCCGCTCCGAGAGATTGCACAAGGCAGAAGATCCCGAAGCCGCCGCCGAGGAGGAACAAGCCCGTGCCAAATCCAAAACAAGCCGCGTCCTTCCTGTTCAACAAAGTTTGTCGATTGTTTTGCGGGTTTGTGAGGCGATTCAATATGCCCACGAGCACGGCGTTCTTCACCGGGATCTCAAGCCCGGCAATATTCTCCTGCGCGAGGACGGCGAACCTCTCGTCGCAGACTTTGGCCTGGCAAAAATCAGCACGCCGGATGGCAGTCAGTCCCTCTCGGTGAGCGGGCATGTGGTCGGCACGCTGGAGAACATGCCACCCGAGCAGGCGGAGTCCAGCAAAGATGTGGACGAGCGGGCGGATGTCTATGCCATTGGCACCATTTTGTTTCAGATGCTGACCGGCAAACGGCATTTTGAAGCCACGGGCAACATCGTCACGGATGCCCAGGCCCTGCGCACCCACGAACCCCCCCGCTTAAGATCCATCAATCCGAAGATCGATGTGGATCTGGAAATCATCACGCTGAAAGCCCTGCGCAATGATCCCGCTCGACGCTACCAGAGCGTATCAGCCCTACGCGCCGATTTGGAGCGCTACCGGCGGGGGGAAGTCATCACAGCCAAACCGGTTTCGGCGCTGGATCTTGCCAGAAAAATTGTTCAGCGAAACCGTGCCGCCACTGCCATTTCCGCCGTTTCCCTTGCGGTGATCATTGGCATGGTGGTGGTGGCGGTGTGGAGTCTCAGCCGTCAACTCGCCACCGAGACGGCCGCCAGAAAGGAGTCTGAACAACTCCGCTCTGAAGCTGAGCGACACAAAACGCTGGCGGAGTAAAAGCGGCTGGAGGCCGAATCCAAAGAGCACGTTGCCACGGAGCAACTTCAGCGCATCAAGGATTTGCTGGCGGAAAAGCAGGCGGCCGAGGATGCCGTCGCAGCAGCCCGTGCTTCAACCCAGCTTGCCCGTGCGGAAACGGAGGCGGAACGCGGGCTTCGCGAAAAGGCCGAGAGGGAAAGGGCCGAGCAGGAAAATCTTTTGGAGCAAACCAAAAAGCAGATCGAGGAAATTCAATCGTCAGTCGCCGAGGTGCCTGAACCCATTCGGGCGTTTGCACCCAGGCAGGAAAGGGACCCTGCCGCCATGGCCGCCGCCCAACGATCCATGAGCGAAGCCCTCACCATTTTCCACCTTGAACTGTCCCCCTTTGAGCTCCAGCGGTATGAAAAGAATCCGGACCGCGTCATCTTGCTGCTCTCCCGCGCTCAGGAACTTGTCTCCGGGGCAATCTGCACCAATCCTCAGTTTCTAGAGGCATGGATGTTAAAAGGCCGCTTGCATCTGGCAGCGATGGAATTTCCTTCCGCCGTCACTTCCTTCTCCAAAGCTGAAGAGCTCACTGCCAACGAACGCCCCAACAACCGCTCCAAAAATCCCGATGATGATCCCGTCACCATGCGGACATTTGCTCTGAATCTCTCGGCCACCGGAAGCTCCCGTAACAACGAAACCATAGACGCTCTGCTTCGCTCCGGCTCTCCTCATGATCATGCCACAGGCAGCATTCTCCGGTTTCTTTCAAGCAAACCCGCCCTCTTAAAATCAGGCCTGCAAAGAGAGTCGCCCCTCGGAAGGGAGCCCGGGTCCAGCGAAATGGCCCTCACCCTGATGCTCGATAACAAACTTGAGGTGGCCCCCACCGTTTCCGGAAACCGCACGTCCCCGGGCGGCATCTCCGCCACCCTGCAGGGCAATGCCGTCAACCTCTCCGCACTGAAGGGAGCCCCGGTCAATGCCCTCATCCTCCAAAACTGCGCCGCCGTGGATTGGGAGACCCTGGCCACGCTGCCTATTGAGAGCCTTGACCTTTCCGGCTCTCCCATTGAAGCCTTGCCACCCACCCCACGCGCCTTTCTGCGACTCAGGACCCTCAATCTTGCCAACACCCATGTGAGCTCCCTGGAGGCCCTCCGTATGATGCCACAATTGGAAACACTCAGCCTGGCAGGCAGTGATGCTTCGGACCTCAGCCCGCTTCTGAATTGCCGCAGATTGCGAAACCTGGACCTCAGTGCCACCAACCCCTCATCCCTTCGCACCCTCCTGACCCTGCCCCTGGAATCCGTCACGCTCAGCCCCCTCCGCATCACCGACAAAGCCTCCCTGCTTGCCATGCGTGGCCACCGCACTCTCCGTTCCCTTCGAACCCCGGAAGATCCGCCTGCCCATGCTCCCCTCCTCTTCTGGCAGAAACTCGAAAATGGTCACTACGACACCCCACAGGGAGACGCTGAGCATCAGCATAACATTTTAACAGAGTAAATCAGCCGCCAAACCGCACCCCCGTTTTTCTGAGTTTATGAAGTTGTGAAAGAATCAGGGCCGTGTGAATGGCACGAACTTCACCCCCCGGGGCCGCAACCCAAAAAGGTCCGCAAATTAGCGGCATTCAGGACGGGTATTTCATAAAGCATGTGCTTCCAAGCATCTCACCGGCCGGCATTCCCTTGCATACACCAGGCGCATGGCTTACGTAGAGGTCACTCATGCAAAAAAGGAACAACTTCAAACGCGAGGTGGCGGCCATGGTCGTCGCCTCTCTCGTGATGGCCGTAAAAATCTGGATTGGAATACTTCTCTTCAAAAAGTGGCGGAGACGCGAGGCGGCGGAGGGCCGTTTTGTCTCCAGAGATTCGGAAACAGAATAAAAAAAGAGGCGGCAGTAAACTGCCGCCTCTTGAGATTTGGAATTTGCTGGAACCTGATTAGAAGCTCAAGCGAAGACCGGCACGGAGGTCACTGCCATTGGCAGGATTTCCAATGTACCAGCGGCTGTCAACAAACGTTCCAATGTTTGGAGTGATGCGGAATTCAAACCCACCGCCCACATTGAAGTATCCGTAGGAGAAGCTTCCCAGTCCGGCACCGCCACCAACCAAGGCGTAAGGAGCCAAACGAAGGGACTCAATCGGGTAGCGGAGAATGCCGTAGCCGCCAAGGTGGTAGCTGGTTGGACCATTGGAGGTCCAAAAATTCTCAACCCCGACTCCGAAGTAACGGGCGAAGATGTAGTTAAAAGCAAATCCGCCGCCCGCACCTGTGCGGATGATGTGTTTGTCGCTTCCGGGCTTTTGGAAGAACTGATGATAAAAACCATCAACTTGAAATTCCGTGTCACGGAACAAGCTGATCGGTTCGATCACTTCTTTGGATTCTTTGAAGGTTTTCCCTGATCCTGCTGTTGCACTGGTGAGCGCAACTGCGGAGAGGGCAATAACGGCTGTGATTAAGGAGAGCTTTTTCATTGCAGAACTTTTTTAGTAAATGCTTCGCACCTTGGCAAATGTTTTTTTCAGAACAACCGGTCTCACAGCGAGAATATTTAAAATTCTTTGACCCAATGCTTGCGAATCGGTCTCAATAAGCGATGCTGGAAGAAGGATCTATGAATGAAATCCCTAAAAAACACTGGAGAAATGACGCCGCCCATATTGTTGAGGAGCTATTTCCTGTGACCAAACAGGAATATTGGGACGACCTGCTCGAGTTGAGAGGCTTGCTGCGGAGTGGGGAAAACTGGGATCGGGCCTTGGATGTGTTTTTGGAGTGCCGCCACAGGATGGAGGCGGACCACTACCTGCCGTTTTATCGATTGAGAACCTTGCTGACAGGGAGTTTGTGCTTGGAGGCCGGAACAAACCCGGTGGGAAGCCTCCAGGAATTGTTGAAAAGGAGGCATGGCTCCTTGGAATCGGTGCGCAAATCGATTCAACGAGACCTTTTCGAAAATCTGGATGAGAGGCCCATCGACAGGTTGAGAGTTGTGGAAGCACTCTGATTTTTGCCGCTTTTCGACACCGGTGAACAGGAAACAATTTTCCAGGGATGAGGGCCCTGGAGAAATGGTCGATGTCCGGAAGGACTCCGGAATCACCACCTGAGGGACTCAATATTCCAGCTTTTTCAAGAACCCTGATCCGGGGGTCGGTTTGTGAAGATTCCCGGGATTTAACATCGAACCTTGCAGCGCGGGCGGATTCATCAGAAAATGAAGCAATGAACGAAGACATCCAGCAGGCCATTGACACAGGAAAAATTAACCAAGCCACTGCGGAGGCCCTTGAGAGGCTGACGGTTGGAAGTTTCTGCCGTCACAAAAGCTGGGGGTTCGGGCAGGTGGTTGAGTTGAATTTATTGACTGCACAGATCTTTATCGACTTTCCCGCGAAGAAAAAACACTCCATGCAGGTCGAGTATGCGGCGGAAACCTTGGTGGCGATCTCTCCGGAGCATATTTTAGCCAGGCGTGTCACCGCTCCGGATGCTGTCCGCGAAGAGGCCTCTTCCGATCCTGTGGGTCTTGTGCGGGCCATTCTTGCCGATCATGATGGGCGAGCCACTGTGGAGCAAATTTCTGCCAGCCTTGTCCCCGAGGTGTTTGCCGCTGCCGCTTTCAAAAAGTGGTGGGAATCCACAAAGAAAAAATTAAAGGCTGATGGGTGCTTCCAGCTTCCAGCCAAAAAAACGGAGCCTGTGGTTTTGCTGGCGGAACCCGCCGACCCGGGCAAGGGGCTTCTGGACAAGTTCCGGGGAGCCAGGTTTTTGAAGGATCAGATTGCCGCCGTGGATGAGGTGGTCAAAAGCCTCGCGGATTTGGCAAACGAGGTTCAAGAGCTGCAGGCCGTGACCTCTCAAATCGAAGAGGCTGCCCAGAAAGGGCGCCGCCTTCAAGCAGCCCAGGCGCTGGAGCTCCTCCTCGCCCGGGATGAAATTTTGGCCCATCACACCAGCCTGGCTGCCGGCGAGGGTGCCCCTGCCGTAGCGGACATTCTTCGCAGCGAGCTTCCCAGAATTCATGAGCTGTTTGCCTCCTTGCCCGCTTCCAAACAACGCCGCGCTTTGGAGCAATTCCCGGAAGCTTTTGAAGACAAATGGGTCGATGTGGCCCTCCGGCTCGCCAAACAAGCCCCTTCCCGGTTGGTCATCGAAATTTCGAAACTCCTCGAGCGTCACAGCCAGACGGAAGCCCTGCGTGCCGCGTTGGCCCGGTGGGTCAGTGACCGGTCAGTTTCCGCCGAAACCCTTATCTGGCTTGGCAAGGAACGCGGGGCCACCTTCCCCGAGCTGTTTAATTCCGATCTTCTGAATGCCATCTTCAGCGCCCTGGAGCGTGACATGCTTGCAGAAAAACGCGGATCCCGCCTTCATGATCTCCTGCTCGACGATCGAGAGCTTCTGGGCGAGTTGCTCAAAGAATCCAAGCCGGATGCGGTTCGCGATGCCATGCGCCGCTTGTTGCTGACTCCGGTCTATGACGATTTGAACAAACGCTCTTTGATCGGGCGGATCATCAAACTCTATCCCGACATCCAGTCCATGATTGGCGGGGACGAAGGTGTTGCCGATGAGACGCTCACGGTGTCATGGGCCAGCTTGGAAAAACGCAAAGCAGCCTACGAACATTTGATCAACGTGGAAATCCCGCAAAACACCAAGGATATTTCCACGGCGAGAGAGCAGGGCGATTTGCGCGAGAACTTTGGATTCAAGGCCGCCAAAGAACAACAACGCGTGCTCATGCGGCGTCGCGCGGAATCCGAGCGTGATCTTGGTCGGGCCCGTGGCACCAACTTCGAAAATCCGGACGCCACCCAGGTTTCCATCGGCACCATCGTATTGCTTGATCTCGAAGGCGGGGGGCAGGAAACCTTCAGCATCCTCGGAGCCTGGGACAGCGCTCCCGACCAGGGCATTGTCTCATATATGGCCGCCATTGGTCAGGCGCTCCTCGGCAAAAAGGTCGGGGACAAAGTGGAACTTCCCGCTGATCAAGGAACCCGTTGGGCCACGATTGCAAGGATCACAGCCTTCACGGATTTGGAGCTTCTGCGCAAAGTGGTGTGACCGCCTCCGAGTGAAGGAACATGGAAATGTTTCTTTTTCTTGCAGCAAATTGACCAAATCAAAATCCGCCCTGCCGGGTCCTGAACCCGGAAGGACTGAACCCCTTCAGGCGCCGGAATCTTTTTGAAAAATACAGGGCATCCTCGTAACCGCATTTCAGTGCAACCTCGGCCACCGGCAGTTGAGTGAACAGCAGGAGGGACGATGCATGCTCCATGCGCACATCCTCTTGAAATCCGCGCAGGCTCTTCCCTGTTTCCTCCTGAAAGAGGTGGGATAAGCGAGAGATTGAAAGGCCCGCCAATTTTGCAAGGGACCTGAGCTCGAACTTCTGGTCGTAATGCCGGGTCAGGTGATCGATGGCCCGCTGAATCCTAAGGTCCCGGCCACCACCGCCCGCCGCCGTTGGCTGAACAAGCAGTAGCACCTCCTCCAAGGCGTGATATGCCAGAGCGTCGGCATTTGCACCCGGACGACCGCTATGACGGATCATGCGCCGCATCGCCTCCTCGACTTCCATGCGCAGCGCTCCCATGGGAATATTCAAACGCCGGATCCCCTTCTTCCACAGAGGCCAATCGATCAAACTGGAAAGACGCGTTGAAGCGTCAAAATGCACCCATAGAAAATGCCAGTGCCCCGGCACTGCGGCTGTTCGGTAGTCCTGAAAGGACGCGGGTTCAAAAAGGCACAAATTTCCCGGTTCAAGATTTGTTTCCATTTTTTGGAACCCAACCCGACCAATCCCTGCGAGCGTATAAATCAAAAGGCAGTCGGGTCGTCCCTTCTCTCTAATCGTATGGTAATGAGATGTTTCTTCAAATTCATAACCATAGATCCGCTTGTCGACGGGGAAGACAATTTTTTTGTATCTGCTCTTCACAGCAGGACAATATTCCATATAAACAGGGAATCCTGCCATTCCAAAAAGCAGTTGCTTTCTGCACAGTGAATCCCATGAATCCAGTCACTCCCACCCAAAGCATCCCAGAAGAGCAAATCGAATCGTTCCACCGTGACGGATATTGTGTGGTCGATGCGCTGTTCGAAGACCACGAACTCGCGGCGATTGAGGCCTTCTTTGAAGACTACAAACTGAACGGCCAAAAAGTTTATGATGCCGGGCTGACATTTGAGGAGCTTGATCCCTCGAAACAGCAAGTGCGGGCTATGCACCCTCACCGCTACAGCGCCACAGCCAGGGAGTGGTTTCTGAATCCGAAGGTTATGGATGTCCTGGAATCGTTATTGGGTGGTCCGGCCCTCGGGGTTCAAACGATGTATTATTACAAACCACCCGGAGCAAAAGGGCAGGGCATGCATCAGGATAATTTCTATCTCATCAGCCAACCCACCACGTGCATTGCGGCCTGGACAGCGATTGACGCGTCCACCGACGAAAACGGCTGCCTCTGGGTTGTGCCGGGTTCCCACAAAGGAGATATCCTTTGCCCGAAAAAAGATGCCCAGGCGATTGAAAGCTGGAACAATTACGGCGACAGCCACATCAAGCCCTTCCCCCGCAAAGTGAAACCCGTTCCCGTTCCCGTGCCGCGGGGGTCAACCATGTTTTTTGGAGGCAACCTCATCCACGGCTCAGGCCCGAACCGCTCAAAAGACCGCTCCCGCCGCACCTTTATCGGCCATTACATCAACGAGGCCAGCGATTGTGTCGCAAAACATTACCACCCTGTCCTCAACCGCCACGCCGAGATCGTCAGCAACATCAATGTCTACGCCGGAGGAGGCCCCTGCGGCGATGGGTGGATGGGGGCGACGCATTAAGAGGGACTCCCTCCTCATCGGGGGAAGAATCGTCATGCTGGAAAGAATGGAAGACAGGAGTGACGATTTCCAATTGTTAATTTTTAAATGCTGATCGTTGGGCGGCTGATTGGCACTTCAATGATCAGCAAACAACAATCCGCACTCATCAATCCACGAGATCCGTGAACTCACCCTTTGTCGAGTTTCCAGGGTGTGTTCGAAGCTCCCGTTTTGGAAAGCAAAACGTGGGCGGGCAAGAGACTGCAGCGCCCTACCCCGGTCAATCGAGCTGGCGCAAGCGAAGCGCCCATCGATGGTAGGGCTGGGCAGTCCCTTGCCCGCCCATTTGTCAGCTTTAAAATGCATATCAATCCAAAGCAATTTGTTCCCAATCCCTCTACTGCAACTCCGCCAGGATTGCCGAAGCGGCGCGTTGGCTGGCTCCTTCGGCTTGGAGGCCGGAGAGGATCTCCTGGAATTTTGAGGTCAGGGTGTTGCGGTGGGTGGCGTCATCCAGAAGCTTAAGGGCTTCTTCGGCCATGGCTTCGGGGGTGGCGAAGTGTTGGATGAATTCGCGCACGATGTGGGGAGCGGATTTGGCTGGCAGGCGGGGGTCGGGCGGAGGGTTGGTTTTGTAGTTATTGAGGATATTGATGATGCCGAGGCAATCGACGTTCACGAGGCGGTGGCCGAGTTCGAACGTGAGCCAGGCGGCTTTGTAAACCAGGCAATAAGGAAGTCCAAAAAATGCGGCTTCCAGGGTGGCGGTTCCGGAGCAGACGATGCCGGCGGTGGCCTTTTGCATCAGTTCGTGCGCGGTGCCCACGGCGACTGTTATTGGGAAGTCGCCGGCCTGTTCACGGATCCATTTGGCGTGGGCCTCGCTGGCGGCAGCGACTTCGAATTGTGTCCCGGGCCGTCGTGCGGCAATGATACGGGCGGCAGCGAGTTGGGCGGGAAAAATGCGATAGACCTCTCTCTTCCGGCTGCCGGGAAAAAGGCCGAGCAGATCTTCTTCCCGGGGCTTTTCGGATTTTTCCGCAAGGAGCGCTTCCAGCAAGGGATGGCCGGCAAAAACGGTGTGCAGCCCGCTGGCCTCATACATGGGTTTCTCAAACGGGAACACGCAGATCATGAGGTCGAGAATTTTTGCCATCTTGGGAATGCGGCCACGGTTCCATGCCCAAACCTGCGGGCTGATATAATACAGCACCTTCCCGGCATAGCCGCGTTTTCGAAGGGCCTTGGCCAACCGGAGATTAAATCCCGGGTAATCAACCAACATCACAGCGTCAGGTTTCAGGCGATCGATTTCTTCGAGCATGCCATGGAATTTTTTTCGGAAAAATCCGTAATGCCGGAGCACATCCACAAGGCCAACAACGGCCGCTTTGGAAATCCAGTTATCGTAAGGCGGCCCGGTTAATTCTGCCATGCGAGGCCCACCTGCTCCGACAAATTGCACACGGGGTTCCGCCGCCTGAATGGCCCGCATCAGCTCGGAAGCCCGCGAGTCCCCGCTGGACTCCCCGGCCACGACCCAAATTTTTATACACGACATATTGTCATCGTCATACTTCATCCCCCATACTCACCGCAATGTCTCTTGATCTTCCCATGCGTCCCCGCCGGCTCCGGAAAACGGAAGCTATCCGCAGTCTCGTTCGTGAGACCCGGCTGAAAAAGGAGAATCTGATTTATCCACTGTTTGTCCATGATTTGGCTGACGACCACGAAATCCCGTCCATGCCGGGCGTGCTGCGGCACAGTTTAAATTCGCTGGTCACAGAGTGCCTGGCCGCAAAAAAAGCCGGGCTCAATGCGGTCGCCATCTTTCCAAGCCTCGACCCTTCCCTGAAAAATGCAACCGGCCAATCCGCTTTTGATCCGGACGGCCTCATCTTTCGTGCGGTGCGAGCCGTCAAGAGCGCCGTGCCGGAGCTGGCCATTGTCACCGATGTCGCCTTGGATCCTTTCACCGATCACGGCCATGATGGGGTTCTCACTGCGGATGGCTCCTCGGTGGCCAACGATGAGACCGTCGCGTTATTGTGTCAGTTGGCTGTCATGGAAGCACAAGCCGGTGCCGATATCGTGGCACCTTCCGATATGATGGATGGCAGGGTTGGAGCGATCAGAGGGGCGCTGGATGCAGCCGGGTTTCAGGAAACGCTGATCATGGCCTACTCCGTGAAATACGCCTCCGCCTATTATGGACCTTTCCGTGAGGCGGTCGGCAGCAAAATCGGAAAGGACGCGATCTCCAAAGCCACCTACCAGATGGACCCGTCCAATGTGCGGGAAGCGATTCGGGAAGCTGCTCTGGATGAGGCCGAAGGGGCGGATATTGTGATGGTGAAACCTGCCGGCACGTATTTGGACGTGATTCGTGCTGTCAAAGAGCGCAGTTCGGTCCCCGTGGCCGCTTACCAGGTCAGTGGTGAATTTTCTCAAATCCATGCCGCCGCCCGTCTGGGCTGGCTCGATTATCGTCGCACCCGGGAGGAATCCCTGACGGCGATTCACCGTGCGGGCGCGGATATCATCCTGACGTATTTTGCGCGGGAGATTGCCGAGGAGGGAATTTTTTTATCGTGATTCTCGCCCATACTGACTACACATGTCCCTTCTCTTAAATCATGGCTAGACCTTCCAAAACAAATGTTGGTGTCATCGGGCTCGGAATTATTGGTTCCCGCGTGGCTGCAAACCTCCGCGCCAAAGGATTTCAAGCCTGGGTCTGGAACCGCACCCCCCGCCCGGAACCCAACTTTCTCCCTTCTCCCCTGGAAGTGGCCGAGTCGGCAAAAATCATCCAAATCTTTGTTTCCGATGGACCTGCCCTTCTGGACATCATCACCACAATGAGCAAGGCGCTCGGGCCGGGTCATATCATTTTGAATCATGCCACGGTCTCGCCGGCAGAAACCAAAGAAGCGGCTCGCCTTGTGGAGGAACGTCATGCCAAATTTTTGGATGCGCCGTTCACCGGAAGCCGGGATGCGGCAGCGGCGGGTCAGATTGTCTTTTTTATTGGCGGGGATGCGGAAACTCTGGCTCTTGCCAAACCGGTTTTGGAGGCCAATGCCAAAGCCATTCTGGAGGTTGGCAATGTCGGCGACGCCACCGTGTTAAAAATCGCAACCAATCTGATTGCCGCCGTGAACGTGACAGCGCTCTCAGAGGCCATGGCCTTGCTTTCAACAAATGGCGTCGCGCTGCAGAATCTTTTGGAAATTCTTCCCCATCACGGCATCCGCTCACAGCTTGCTGAGATGAAAATTCCCGCAATGATCCTTGATGACTTCGAGCCAAGATTCGCGCTCAAGCACATGTTCAAAGATGTGCAAATCGCACTGGGCATGGCTGCCGACGCAGGAATTGAACTTCCCGCCGCCGGCTCCTTCGCAGGAGCAGCCATGGCAGGAATCCAGCAAGGCCTCTCTGACCGCGATTTCTCAAGCATCGCACGGCTTTACAAGTATCCGGATCATGAAGCTTCTTTGGACGAAAAGTTTCGTCCCGCCGCCCCTCAAACCGCTGCCACCGCTCAAGAAGCACCCCAGCCCAAACGTTGGAAAGTTTTCGGGGCCCGCTGAAACGCGTGATTTCCGAAACACAACGCCTCGAACACCTGCGGGCGGAAGGGGGGGCCTTTTCAATCGGGCCACGAAGCCGGTGCCGCGTGACCGGCAGCGACAGCCGCCGCTATCTCAACGGCCAGCTCAGCAACAACCTCACAACGATTAAGGAAGGAGTCGCCATCCCCGCCCTTCTGCTCACAGCCAAAGGCAAATTGTGTGCGCTCGTTTATGTTTGGAATGATGGCGATGCCTTTATTGTGGACAGCGACCCGGACGTCGCTGAGACCCTGCTTCCACGCCTTGAACGTTACGTGGTGGCAGATGATGTGACCATGGAAGACATCTCCGCTCAGAGCACCGGTTGGCATGTGTTCGGGATGCCGATTCCTGAGGATTCGTTAAAGATCTCCCGCCTCGGGGTCCCGGGATATGATACGCCCTCACTGCCCACAGATATTTTGGAGGCTACCGCCGAAGAACTTGAAATCCTCCGCATCGAGCGCGGCCTTCCCCAATGGGGCAAGGAACTCACAGCCGACACCTTGCCGCATGAAGCAGGTTTGGATCGCACGGCTGTCGATTTCCACAAAGGGTGTTATGTGGGTCAGGAAGTGGTATCGCGCATCGAAAGCGTCGGGCGCACCAACCGGATCCTTTGCGGCTTCCTGGGGAACTTCCCTGCCGGTCAGGCCACCACCTTGGTGACTGCGACCAACGAACCAGCCGGAACAATCACCTCCGCGGCCCTGCATTTTGGAATGGCACAAACCGCCGCTCTCGGTTATCTCAATTCTCGCATCTCCGAAAACCGCTTCATCGTCCACGATGCATCCGGCAAACCAATCGGAGATTGCCAACGTCATGAATTCCCATTGGTCTAAATTTTTCATCCTTCCCTTGATTATCAGCCTTCTGGCCGGTGCCCCCTCAAACGCTGCCACCGTTGGCCCGGAGGTCGCCGTCGTCGAAATCCAAATCGGCACAGCTAAAGGCACCCGCCAAGTCATCATCGGACTCTATGATGATGCCGCGCCAGCCACCGTTGCCAATTTCAAGGAGCTTGTGACCAAAGGTTTTTACAAAGGCATCCGGTTCCATCGGATTTTCCCGGGAACCCTCGTGCAAACCGGAGATCCCCTCACCCGTTACTGGCTGCTGGCCGAGCGCCGTCCTCTCAAAGCCGGAACCGGTGGCCCTGGCTACACCGTGCCGGCAGAAATCCGCCTTCCGCTCAAGCGCGGTTCCGTGGCCACCTCCCGCCTCCCCGATAGCATCAACCCCACCAAAGCCTCCAACGGAAGCCAGTTTTTTGTGGCCCTTGCCCCCGCCCCCAAGATCGATAAAATGTACACCGTTTTCGGCGAAATCCTCGAAGGTCTCGATGTTTTGGACGAAATCAGCAATCTTCCTGCAGATACCAACGACTTTCCATTGCCAAACGTCATCATTAAATCTATAACCCTCACTCCACGATTCGCAGAAACGGCCCGGCCGTAATCACGAATCGTTCCCCCTCCGGAAATTCCGGGTAGGTACCGAAGTGGCCAAACGGGGTGGACTGTAAATCCACTGGCTTACGCCTTCACAGGTTCGAATCCTGTCCTGCCCATATTTCTTTCGCGAAGCGAAACAAAAAAATCCCGACAGGGTTCGAACGCCGTTCGACTGCCAGCTCGACAGCGCAGTCCCAAACGCGAAGCCATTTTCGCAGAGCCTGCGAAACAGGCCCATCCTGTCCTGCCCAGATTTTCTAGAAGCCTTCCAAGGGCAGAGCTTTAACCACATAGCTATGTTTTAGGAAAGCGCTGGACAAGGTCGGGCGCCTTTCGGTTGCTCTCTCCAGACCAATACAACAAAAGTCGTGACCACATAATTATTTGTAGTGAAGACACTCCACGGAAGGTCAACACGTGACATCCTTCCCTTCGCTGCCGAAAACCATCAGCCGTTCCTCGGTTGTTGTCTTTGTGCATCCCTTCGGGATGTAATGGTATTGAAGAGCCCTTCGCCGGGCCCCTGAGTGATTGTGGGGGGTCCCATGGGGAATCAGTCCGTTGAAGAAAAGGAGGCCTCCAGGTTTGAGCGGCGCGGCCACAGACCGGCGTCCGAGCACAAAGGCATCGCAGATCTGCCAGTCACGCCGTTTGAAGTGTATGATGGGATCGCGGTGAAGACCGGGCAGCAATTGCATACAGCCGTTTGCAACGGTTGCCTCATCCAGGGCAATCCAGACTCCCACAATCGGTGTTCCAAGAGGATAATCGAAGAAGGCGTGATCCTGATGCCATGGCTTCTCCCTCCCCAGAGACGGTGGCTTGAGGAGTGCCATGTCTTGAATCATCTCGAGGGCGCCTCCGGCCATCAGCGAAGAGACCACTTTCAGCAAACGCGGGTCGCGGGCCAGCGCACCAAGGCGAGGTTCCACATCAGCAAAGCGGTGGAGCTTGCGAACCGCATCCATGCGCTGCGCGAGGTTCATGGATGCGAGCCTGTCACGGACAGCCGCTTCAAAAACCACATGTGGGAATCCGGGTATTTCCCCCATGATCAGGCTGGCTATACCTGCCAGGGCACCTTCGACTTCGCCGGGTGAGAAGGCCTGCCTCACCGCAAGGCAGCCGTTCTCATGAAAAAAAGAAATGTCCCCGGCTCCGATGTCGGCAAGCCTTGCGACGGACCGGCATTCCTCCCCAGGCCGATAAAGCCCGGGATCGTGCGCGCAGGATCCTTCATCAAATTGGGGAACCGGGGCATTGACCGGGGGTGTGCTCATGGGTAGGAACACTAATCCCATTGAGCTCTGCCCGCCATAGACTCAAACGGGAGTTTTTTGTAGTAATCCGTTATGGCTTTGTTAATTGATCAAATGGCTTTCAAGGTCGAATTGGGGACTATGGGCCGGGTGCAGTGCGAACCCGGGTGGCACCTGGCTCCGGAATGGTCCTCCCTTTTAAGCGACTACGACCTGTGGTTTGTCTGGCAGGGTCGCGGACAAATGTTGACGGATGCAGGGAGCGTTGACCTGCGCCCCGGGATGTTGGTTTGGATGCGCCCGGGCCGCCGCTACGTCGCCACCCAGGATCCCGCTGCCCGCCTCGGAGTCACTTATGTGCATTTCCGTTTGGAAGCCGAAGGAGGAAGGCAACCGCCTTCATGGACGCCACCGTTTGAAATCATGACGACCCGCAACTGGATCACATGGGATGTTGTGCTGAACCGGGTGATCCAGCGGGGCAGCGAGCCGGGAGGGTTGGCCTTGGCGCAGGCGTGGCTGGAAACCGCTCTCACCGATTTGATTCACGAGAACGCCGGGTCTTCTCAGATAGCCATGACCTCAGGAATGACACGCTACCACGTTGAGAAAATCGAGGAAATGACAGGTCAGATCCGGGAGAGTCCGGCCGGGGCTCCCACAGTGGGGGAGATGGCATCACGCGCTGGATACAGTGTTGACCATTTTTCCCGCATCTTTCTTGCCATGACAGGGGAAAGACCCCGGGCATTTGTCATCCGGTGCCGGATTCAAAGGGCGTGCGCGCTGCTTGAGGAATCAAGCCTCACAGTGGGTATGATCGCAGAGGCTGTTGGGTTTCACGACATCTTTCATTTCTCCAGGCTTTTCCGGAACCGGATGGGCGTCTCGCCATCCAAATACCGCACCAGTTTAGGCGTGCAGAAATAATGGGTTGATTATAAGAAGCATGGTAGTTTCCGTCCCGGGAATCATGCCTGCAATTTTCCTATGAATACCCTCACCAGCCGCGAGCGGGTTAACCGCATGATGGAGCGCCGGGATCATGACCGGATTCCACGCCACGAATCCTTCTGGAATGAAACGATCACACACTGGCAGAGCGAAGGCCTCGAGGGGGATGCTGAGACTGTGCTTGGCATGCTTGAAAGCGACTTCCACGGAATCTGCTGGTGCTGGCCGGAGGTGTTCCCGGGCTCCGGGCACACGGTTTCGGAGGATCACGAAACCGTGGTCACCCGGGATGGACAGGGCAAGCTCGTCCGCTATTGGAAAAACAAGAGCGGCACACCGGAACACCTTGGTTTCGGGTGCGACTCCCGTGAGGCCTGGGAGACGAGTTTCAAGCCTTCTTTGCTTGCCAATGCCATGCAGCTCAATGTCGGAGAAATCGGAAAGTCGTTTCAAAAGGGCCGCTCACTCGACAAATGGACCCATCTGACCGGGGTGGAATCCTTCGAGGAAACCCGCAGCCTGATGGGTGATGAGATCACACTGATGGCGATGGCCGAAGAACCGGAATGGCTGATGGACGTTGCTGAGGCCTTCACCGATGTGACGCTGCAAAATTATGATGCCGTCCTCGCGACGGGCGTGCGGCCTGATGGCCTTTGGATCTACGGGGACATGGCTTTTAAGACCTCCACGATGTGTTCTCCGGCGATGTATCGGGAGATCTTTTGGCCACAGCACAAGCGCCTGGCCGACTGGGCCCACGCTCACGGGATGAAGGTGATTTATCACACCGATGGAAATGTGAATGGCGTGATCGATCTTTACCTCGAGGCGGGGTTCGACTGCCTCCAGCCTCTGGAAACAAAAGCCGGAATGGACGTCCGTTCGCTGGCACCGCGCTTCGGGGACCGCCTTTCGTTTTTTGGAAATATCGACGTCATGCGAATGATCAGCAACGATCCCGGGCTCATCGAGCAGGAGATCATTTCAAAATTCGCTGCCGGCAAAGCCGCCAAAGGATACGCCTATCACTCGGACCACTCCGTGCCTCCTCAGGTCTCCTGGAAGACCTATCAGTTCATCATGGATTGTGTGAGGCAACATGGAGACTACTAGTGTAGTGTCTCGCAGCGCCTCATGAGTGAAGGCCGCTTGACTTTTCCGTTTTATCGACGGGCCCACGACCCCCATGCCCTTATCGAAGCAAAAGCAGGGATAACCTGGCTCTGATTTCATGGGTTCAGGAGCAGCTGGTTTCAGATTCTTTTCTCGACAGGCGTGTCCTGCGTGGCTTATATAAGTCTGTCTCATCATCTAGAATTTCCTATGCCCAGATATTCCTACGTTGCCCTCGATGCCCGCGGTCAAGAATCAGCAGGCGTCATTGATGCCGCCTCCCAAAATGAAGCGGTTGGTCAATTGCGACAAGCCGGCTACTTTCCGAAAACCATTGCCGAGGAAGGCAAAGGTGGCAAAGCTCCCAAACCCGCAAAAGCGGCCGTTGCAAAAACTCCGGGCAAGAGTGGCGGATTGTCATTGCCGTTTCTGGAGCGCCAAACCATCAAAGGCAAAACGCTGATGATCTTCACGCGGCAGTTGGCCACACTCATCGATGCCGGTCTCCCATTGCTCCGCGGCCTCACCGTTCTCTCCAAACAAGAACCCGATCCCGTTCTTCGCAAGGTCACGATCAACCTGGCCGAAGCGGTGCAAGGCGGCGGCACGTTTTCCGAGAGCCTGGCCGGACATCCGAAGATTTTCAACAAGCTCTATGTGAACATGGTCAAAGCCGGCGAACTTGGTGGTGTGCTTGAGCTTGTGCTTTTGCGCTTGGCCGAATTTCAGGAAAAAGCCCAAAAAATCAAAAACAAGGTCGTCTCGGCCATGTTTTACCCGATCATCGTTTTGGTGATCGCCATCGCCATCATGGCCTTCCTTTTGGTATTTATCGTGCCAAAATTCGAAGCCATCTTTGCAGACATGCTCGGCGGGAAACCCCTGCCGGCATTGACTCAATTTGTCATTGGCTCAAGCAATTTTGCCAAAGACAACGTCTTTCTCATCATCGGTGGCGTCATTGTGCTGATCATCGCATATGTGCTCCTCAGCAAAACCCCGAAGGGATCCATCATTCTGGACAATATCAAACTGAAAGCCCCGCTGTTTGGTGACCTGACCCGCAAGAGTTCCATCTCCCGTTTCACCCGCACGCTGGGCACGCTTGTGACATCCGGGGTTCCGATTCTTCAGGCCCTGAACATCACACGTGAAACAGCCGGCAACTCCGTGATTGCGGAAGCCATTAGCAAGGTTCACGACAGCGTGAAAGAGGGCGAATCCATCGTGCAACCCCTCGAAGCCAGCGGCGTCTTCCCGCCCATGGTGATCAGCATGATCGACGTGGGTGAAGAAACCGGTCAGTTGCCGGAAATGTTGCTCAAGATCGCAGAGGTTTATGATGACGAGGTGGACAATGCCGTCTCGGGCCTCACGTCTCTGTTGGAGCCTGTGATGATCGTGTTTTTGGCCGTCGTCGTGGGAACAATCGTTATCGCTTTGTTCCTTCCCCTCATCAGCATCATCAGCGGAATGCAAGAGCAGTAATGAAGATCAATCCATCAGAGTCCGACAAAAGCCGTGGTGTGATAGCAACCTCACGAGGTTCCCGGGGGACCCTCAAAACCCGGTTTTCAGGATTCACTCTGATCGAGCTCCTCGTGGTGATGGCCATCATTGCAATTCTGGCGGGACTCGTTCTGAGCACCGCCGGCTATGTTCAAAAAAAGGGGGCCACCTCGCGGGCTGAAGCGGAGGTTGCGGCCCTGAGCGCGGCCCTAGAAAGTTACAAGGCGGATATGGGAGACTACCCCACAGGCACCAATGGCAGTCCGACAGCCACCACAACGCCTGGAACGGCCAACACCTTTCTTCGGGGTGCTCTTTCCCCGAATGGCTCCAACACCCTCAATCCTCTCAACAAAGTTTACTTTGAGTTTCCCAAAGGGATGGGCCCATCAGGAGCGGACCCAGTCGCTACTAACGTGGCCGTCCTTGATCCGTTCGGCGAGGGTTATGGTTACCGCTATCCCGGCACGATGAATGGTTCCAACTTCTTTGACCTTTGGTCCCGCGCCGGCTCCACAAATACCAATGCCTGGATCAAAAATTGGTGACCCTCACCAATTCGCGTGTGATTAAAGGATGGTGAGGTTGTGAGGTGTTAGATCGTGGGATAGAGCGATCTCCTAGCGCGATAGGAGCAAGTGGCGGCGAAGCCGCGTAGGATTTCTCATTGAGCGGCGGAGCGCCCGATCCACCTAACCCACTTTTAATGGCACCCTTCAATTCCCCGCTGCCAGCAGCTGATCAAAGCGCTTGGCGGGGTTTGCATAGAAGGGGTAGCGGGAGGTGTCGCCGGTGGAGGGTTTGAAGCGCCAGTGCTTGTAGGGCCAGAGCCAGTGTTCCGGATGGTCCCGGATGACAGTTTCCAAAACGTCCCACGTTCGTTGGGTGATTTCCTGGACCGGGGTCTCAGGAGTGAACGGAATCTCAGGGTGCCACACGATGCGATAGCGACCACCGGCAATGGGACGACACTCGAGCGGAACGATGGAAGCGCCGGTTTTGACAGCGAGGGCCGCATGCATTTGGGTAATGCTTGTTTTCAGGCCGCCAAATTGTGTGATGACCGTGCTGCCAAGTTTTGGGTCGAGGCTGAGGTCAGCAAGGAAACCGAATTTGCCTCCATCGCGGAGGTTTTTCAGCATTCGGAGCATGGCGCGTTCGCGCGGAATGATGGGGTGTCCGGTGCTGCTTCGGAGCTTGTCAAAGATCGGTCCGATGAGCGGGTTTTTGAACTGCTGGGCGACAAGGGGCATCTGGCAAATGCCGTAAGCCCCCGCCAATCCCACCCATTCGAAATTCGAGTAATGCATCGTCGCGTAAATCGCCGGCCGCGAAGGATCGGTGTTGCAAGGACTGTCCGCGATTCCTTCAAAATCCACCCACTTTTCAATGACCTCCCGGTTGAGGTTGGGAGCCCAGGCGAGCTCAAGCATCGTCCTTGCAAACGATTGGTATGACGCACGTCCAATTTGGGCACGCTGCCGGGGAGAATAAGACATTCCGAAGGCGGACTCCAGATTCGCCAGGGCCACCGTTTTGCCGCGCTTGTCGAAAGCCCAGCCCATCGCTCCTGCGAGGTTGGCAAGAGGCCTGACAAAGCCGAAAGGCAAACCTGCGATAAACTTACAGCCCAGCCGCAGCCCCAGGTATTCGAGGCGATGGCGCACCGAGCTGGTCATGCCTCGATCCGTGGAAACACCGGTGATGGCGTTCCCAGCGTGTGACCATCGGGAACCCCCCCCCACTCAGACTCGGAGTATTTCAGGGCGGTTGAAATCTGGAGTTGATCGAAAATCGCCGCCGAGGCTTCCGGTAGAACGGCCGCATGCAGAATCGCAAGAATGCGCAGGGACTCAGCCAGAGAATAAAGCACCTCATCAAGACGCTCCGCCAGCTCCGGGTCCTTGGCAAGTTTCCAGGGAGCGGTCTCTTCCACATAGGTGTTGCAACGCACAACCAGGTTGGAAGCGGCCTCCAAGGCCAAGTGAATATCGCATGTGGCAAATGCTTCCGCATGCAAACGAACGGCCTGCCCGGCAGCCTCCTGAAGAGGTGATGACAAAGGACGTTTCAAGACACCTCCACGATAGCGGGCCGCCATATTGAGTGTCCGATTAAGAAGATTCCCCAAACCATTTGCCAAGTCAGAATTATAGCGGGCGATCAGCCGCTCTTCGGAAAACTCCATATCCTGCCCCGTGGAGGTTTCCCTCATCAGATAATAACGCAGAGCACCCGCCCCGAAACGCTCCGCCAACTGCACAGGATCGACCACATTGCCGAGGCTTTTGCTGACCTTGTCGCCGCCAAGGTTGATGTAGCCGTGAACAAGCAAATTCGGAATTTTGTCATCAGGAACACCCAGAGCATGAAGCATGATCGGCCAATAAACCCCATGAGCAGGAATGAGAATGTCCTTTCCGATCACATGGTGGTCCGCCGGCCAAAGGGCGTCAAACCGGGCAGCATCAGAGCTATATCCGGCAAAGCTGATATAGTTGATGAGGGCATCAAACCAAACATACGTGACAAACCCGCTGTCGAAGGGAAGCTCAATGCCCCATGACAGGCGGGATTTCGGGCGGGAGATACACAGATCGCCGGAGATTTTTTCGACCGCATTGCGCAGTTCCACCTGCCGGAACGAGGGAGTCACAAACCCGGGGTGGGTTGTGATAAAATTCAGGAGCCAGTCTTTGTGTTCGGCGAGCCGGAAATAATAGTTCTCCTCTTCCAAATAAACCACTTCGCCCCACTCCGGCCCAAAGGTCCCGTGCGGACCGCGCTCCTTGTCCGTGAGGAATTGTTCCTGCCTCACACTGTAGTGGCCACCATGCGAGGCCCGGGTGATTTTTCCTTCGGCGTGGAGTTTTGTGAGAATCTCACGAACACAGGTCTTGTGACGCGAGTCGGTCGTGGCCGCCCACCCGTCATACGAGATCCCGAGTTGCTTCCACAGCGCCAAAAAGCTTTCGGTGAGGGTCTCGGCAAACTCTTTTTCGCTGATCCCGGCTTTTTGTGCGGACTGCTGGACTTTCTGTCCGTGTTGATCAACCCCGGTGAGAAAAAAGACATCCTGCCCGCGCAGGCGACGGTCACGGGCCAGCACATCGGCAAGGATTTTTTCGTAGGCATGACCGATATGCGGTGGGGCGTTGGTATAATCGATCGCGGTGGTGATGTAGAAGGTCTTGGGCATGGGAAGATGGTTCAGTTGGCCGGGCTGGCTGGCGGATCGGAGAGCTGCATCTTGGTCACATCCCCTCCCCAGGAGATCACTTTGGCTTTCAGGCCGGCGGCTTCGGCCGCTTTGATGTCCCCGTTTCGTACGTAAAAAAGGGAGAGGCTTGACCACGCAAGTTGATCATTAGGACGAAGGGCCACGGATCGCAGACCCGCTTGGATGGCCTCAGCGGGCTGCCCGGTTTTCATGAGTGCCATGCCGAGCGCATGCCACGCATCAAAAAATTCCGGGTCGATCTCCGTGCACTGGCGGTATTTTTCGACGGCAGCTTCCAACTCCCCCACTGCCAAGTCGCCGCTGGCTTCCTCAAAAAGATCCACCGCACGACTCGACTCGGTCATTGGGCGCGCTGACGGGGTTGAGTGATATTGGCCGCACGCCTCTGGGCGTCCAGCCACACGGCAAAAAACAGATCCTGTTTGTTATCGAGGATTTGTTTGGCGATTTCTTTTTCATTGGGCAGGGCCACCTCGTTATCAATCCGCCGGGTCACAGCCACCGCACTGCCACCGGTCTGGTTGGGGAGGAAATTTGAGATCTGGCCGGGCTCAAGAAGGATCGAAGCCCGGAAGAGGGATTGAACTTCCTGAGGCAACTGCGGGTTGGATGGGTCAACCGCTTCGAATTTTTCCGTTGTGACCCCCGCTGCCGTGGCCGCGTCGGCAGGTGAGGCACCGGCTTGGACCCCTTCCCGGATTTTGACGAGCGCCGCTTCCGCCCGCTCGCGCAGCAGTTTTTCCGCACCCGTCGCACGGACACGCTCTTCAGCTATAGCCCGCGATTCTTCGAAGCTCAATTCCCGCTCGGGAGAACGGTTCACCACACGATAAACAAAAAAGTCATCACCGGCCTGCACCACATCACTGATGGGGACCTCTTCCGTGAGCAGGAATGCCCCTTGCGCGATGGCGGGAGGAAGGCCGGAAGCGAATTGCGCGATGGAACGGTTAAAGGCCGGCGAGGTCTTGACCTCCACACCGGCGGCTTTGGCCGATGCCACAAAATTTTCCGTTGTGGCAGACTCTGCAAAAGCGGCGGCTTTGGCGGCCACGTCTTGAAGAGCCGCCACTTTGTCTTTTCCTTCAAGCGCTTTTTGCTCCTCCGATAAAGAGAAGGTCGCGGATTCGACAGTGATCGATTCAGGAGCCACAAATTGGCGGGTGTTCTGAGTGTAATAGGTTTTGGCTTCCTCCTCGGTGACCGTGATTTCTCCAAGCACCGGCTCCATGGGAAATTTTAATACCGTCAAATCCGCCTTTTGAAAAAACCGCAGAGCCCGTTGAGTCTCCGCCGCTTCCAGGGCGGCAGGTGATCCCACCAGAGCTTTGACTTTTTCAAAACGCAAGGCATCCCGAATCACTTCCTCCAAATAAAGAGTCGTCATTCCACGAGGCCCCAACTGTTGAGCCGAGAAGTTTTCAAATTTTTTGGGATCAAAGGCACCTGCTGTTTGGAAGGCGGGAAGCGTTCTGACCCGCTCCGCAACTTGTTCATCGGTTGGTTCGATCCCCAGCGCAGCGGCTTCATGACGAAGCACCAGGGTGTTCCACACGTATTCCGAGAGATCAGCCTCTTCATTGCCGCTCATGCCGCCCATTCCGCTCACCAGGTCGAGTTGTCCCAACGCGATGGCCAGTTGATAAGCCCGCACCTGACGATCCACATCCGCCTTGGTCAGCGATTTTCCATAAACTTTTGCGGCAACGTTTGAACCGAATTCTGCGATGTCAGAGGGGTTGTAAAGCCAGGCAAAAGCGAAGATGGTGAGGGCGGCCACAACGATCATGAGGCCTTTCTGATTTTTACGGATGGTATATAACATGGTGGAAATTTGCGAAACAGTTGATTTGGACGAGAGTTTTGATTAAATGAGTCTTTCCATGAAAGCAAGCGTGTCCCCCTGGGCTTCCAAATATGCCCTTTGTCTCATCCTCCTCGCAACATCTGTTTCCGGATGGGCTCAGGATGTTTTGGTTTTGAAAAATGGTCAACGCCGGGATGTTCAAGTCCTTGGTATTACGGACGGGCGGGTGCGCTTCAAAGCCGGACCAGCAGAAACGACCCTGCCCCTTGATCAGGTGGCCTCTGTGCGAATGCAGGCTCCCAAAGCTTTTGAGGATGCGATGGAAATTTGGAAGACGGGGGACGCAGCAAAAACCCTGACCATCCTGAAACCCTTGGTGGAAAACTTTCGAAGCCTGCCTGCCCCTTGGGCTGAACGGGCTTCCGCTCTTCTTGGCAATGTGCTGTTGGAGGCAGGAGATCTTGCCGGGGCGGAGGCTGCCTTCGCGGCCTTTCAAAAAGCCTATCCAGATGCAACCGGGCTGGCAGACATTGGCCTCGCAAGACTCGCTGTCGAAAAGAAAGATTTTGCCACGGCGGGCACCAAGTTGGCTCCCATTGTGGAGGCTGCCAAGAAGACGCTTTTTGCAGAGAGCGGCAAAAGCTCGGAGTATGGGCAGGCCTTTTATCTCATGGGCAATGTGCTTGAAAATGACGGCAAGTTTCCCGAGGCCTTGGAGCACTACCTCCTTGCTGTCACGGTTTTCTACGAAGACCCTGCTGTTGTCACCCGCGCCCAGGCATGCGCCGATTCCCTTGTTAAAGAAAAAAATGTTTCGGTGCCGTGATGCCCGTGCTTGATCACCAGACAATTATCCCTTATCACAGTTAACCCATCGCATGAAGAACCGTAAGCTCGCCCCAACATCCCTCCTCGCTGCCCTCCTCCTGATTTGCCACCTCCCGCTTGCTTCGGCGGCGGAAGCTGAAAATCACAATATCCTCCAGATGATTTTGGATGGCGGCCCCCTCATCATCTTCATCTGGATCTGTATTCTCGGAACATCCACTGCCATGGTGACGTTTATCATCCAGCTCTTTTTGAACCTGCGGGACGAATCCCTGGCTCCGAAAGCACTGGTGGAATCTCTCTCCGCGACAATCTCAGCCGGCAACTACCAGGAAGCATGGGAAATTTGCCGGGCCAATAAAGCCTATGTCGCTCAAGTGCTCAAAGGCGCTCTCGAACGCATCGGTCGCGGCAAAGATGCCGTCGAAATCGCCCTCGTGGAATTCGGCGTCCGCGAGGCCGGCATCCTGAGAACCAAAAACAGTTACCTGTCGGTGATCGGGGTGGTGGCTCCCATGATCGGGCTGCTGGGAACAGTTATTGGTATGATGGGGGCCTTTGCGGTGTTGGGTTCCTCGGGAGTCTCGGATCCACGCCAACTGGCCCTTCGAATTGGTGAGGTGCTCATGGCGACGGCCAGTGGTCTCTTTATCGCTATTCCCGCATTTATTTTTTATTACTTTTTCCGTAACCGCTCAAATCTGGTGATCGTGAATGCGGATCAGATTTTGAACCGCCTGATGGAAGATATCCCCTTCGAAGAACTGGGCGGCATCCGCATTGGAGACACTTTTGAAGCGGGTGCAGGGGCCCCGACCGTGGGGGCATCCAGTTCCCACCGGGTCTCGAAAACCCTGACCACCAACTGCCCGGTATGCAATGGCGTCATTCAGCCCGGCCAGAATCCCTGCCCCCATTGCAGCGCCACGTTGGACTGGGCTTGATGTTTTGACCCCCGGACCTCACCCGCTCCATGTCTGAATCCCACAGCCCACGGCACAGGAACCGCCGGATCCGCAAGGCGGACCCCGAGGTCGAGCCGGAGTTTCAGATTGCACCGATGATCGATATTCTGTTGGTGCTGCTGGTGTTTTTTATGTCGATCAGCACCACCGAGGTGCTGCAGTCCAACAAAGAAATCAACCTGCCTGTTGCCAAAGAGGCCAAGGAAGCCAAGGAAAATCCCGGACAGGTCATCATCAACGTGGCTCATAATGCCATGAACAATTCGACAGTGATCGAGGTCGAGGCACGGGTGTTTCCCGGACCGGCGGATCTGATTGCCCTGCTTGACGCCAAAGTCAAAGCCAACCCCATGCTCCGCGTGGTCGTGCGGGCGGACCGGGAAGTGCGTTACGAATTCCTTCGCAGCATCCTGGAATCTGTGGGAAAAGCCGGTGTTGGCAATGTGACCTTTTCCGTGGTGGACAAAGACCCGAAGTCGGTTCCCCCCCCTGCGGCCTAACCCTCAAAAGAAATAATATTATGGCAGGTGGCGGAGTATCAGAAGATGGAGATGCGGGATTCCAAATCGCACCGATGGTGGACGTCGTTTTTGTGCTTTTGCTGTTTTTTATGGCATCAGCCGGATCCCAAGTCGTCGAAAAGGAGTTGAACATCAACCTCCCGAGCGGTCGCTCCGATGCCTCCCAGCCGGGAACCCCCTCCACTCCCATCATCATCGATATTTTTCCGGATGGCCAGGTCCAGCTCAACAACAAGGTTTATGACAACCCGGCAAATAAGGACCTCCCGGAATTGCGCGCATGGCTCAAGGACACGATCGACAAATTTGGCGACAAAGACCCGGTGATTATTCGCCCGGACCCGGAGACCCGGCATGAGAGGATCATGGATGTGTTGAATGCGGCCGCCGCAGCCGGCGTCAAAAACCTGACGTTCAGTTGAGGTTCTGCTTTGGGTGTTCATCCCAGTGTTGCACTTTAAACCGGCATGAGTGATCTTCGGCACGTGTCCGCTCCTTCCACCAACCGGTTTGCCATCCCGTGGCCCATCGTTCTGCCCACGCTGGCTATTGCGTCGATCATTTATGTGCTTTTTGGGTGGGTGGCCTACTCCGCAGGCTACAATGAAATGCGGGTTCCTATCCTGGAATTTGCAGCAGGATTGTGGAAACTGGAAGACTGGCAGCACTGCTTTCTTGTGCCCCTCGCGGCCGGATTCATCATCTATCTCGACAGGAAAAAATTGGCTGCCCTGCCCGTCCTGGGGACCTGGGTCGGCCTGCCCGTGGTCATTCTGGGTCTTGTTCTCTACTGGTTCGGGTATTTGGCTGATATTGTATATCTGGGTTACGTCAGCGCGCACCTGGTCCTGGCCGGACTGGTTTTGTTATTTTTTGGTTGGGGCTGGATGAAGGCCTTGGCATTTCCCTGGTTGTTCCTTGGATTCATGTGGCCACTGCTCTTTTTGGACAACATTCTTGCGTTTCCGCTGCGTGGTGTGATGTCCAAAGCCAGCGTGATGGCCTTGAATGGCATCGGGGTAGCGTCCACGCTGAGTGGGACGGCCATTCTATCCGCTCCGGACCCCATCATCGGGCGACCCATCGGGAAGCTCTTTTCTGTGGATGTGGCCGACCCGTGCAGTGGCATCCGCTCCTTGTTTGCGCTGATGATGGTCTCGGCGCTCTACGGACACTTTGCCCTCAAAGGCTGGTGGAAAAAGTGGATTCTTTTTATTGCATCGATGCCCCTGGCCGTGGTCGGCAACCTTTTCCGGATCCTGATGCTGACTTTCGGGACGATCGCCATGGGATCCGAGACGGCCATCGGAACCTTGGAAAACCCGAGCTTTTTTCACATGCTTTCAGGGTATGTCGTTTTTGCCGTGGCCATCGCTGGAATGCTCGGCATTGCGAAACTTCTGAACCTCGATTGGCGAAAGGCGGCATCAGGTTTTCCGAGAATCCAACCTCCGAAAAGCCGGGGACGGGTTGAAACCCGCCAGGTTCCGAGCGAGGATGCGTATTAACAGACCACCATTCCAAACGTTATGAGCACCGACACCAAAAAACCAGGAACGTCCGATCCGACCGTGGGAGGAAATGGTCAGACCAAAGTGCCGGGCATGTTTTTTATCAAGCTGATTGCTGTGGCGGCGGTCATCGGAGTAACGCTCTGGTTTTGCACCAGTGCTTCCGAGCTGAACACGGTTGCCGAGCCCGGTGTGCAAATGTCTCTTCCCCGCCAAGTCGGCAACTTTTATGGCACCGAGGAGGAAGCCTCCGAGGCGGAGAAAAAAATTCTGCCGGGAGATACAGAAATTGTGAGGATGCGATATGAAAACATCAAAGGCGACTCGATCACAGCCTCGATTGTTTTGAGCGGCGGGGAAAAACGAAGCATCCACCGCCCGGAAATCTGTCTGCCCGCTCAGGGGTGGACGATTGGCTCCGGAAACGTCATTCCCATTTCGCTTGCGAGCGGGAGAACCCTCGACGTCATGCAGCTCAACCTGTCACGACCCGTGGAAACCCAGCCGGGTGTTTTTCACCAGATACGTTCCCAGTTTCTGTACTGGTTTGTGGGAAAGGACATCACTACCGCGGATCACAAGGTCCGGATTTTTAAGACCAGCTGGGATCGGGTCTTTCATAAAACCAATCATCGCTGGGCCTATGTGCTTGTCTCCGCCCTGGTGGAGGACAGTATTCGTCCCGGGGGAAGGGGCTCCGAGGAGACCACAAAAATGCTGGAGGATTTTATTCGTGAGATTGTTCCCGCCTTTCAAAAATCAGAAATGAAAGTGGCGGAGGTCCGTTGAAAAAACGCGTGGTCCGCGTCCCGCTGAAAACCGCCCCTTGCACCGGATGCCGGAGACGTGCAGGATAGTCTCCCATGAATTTCCCAAGCCCACCATCCGACAATCCTTTCAAGTCGGCCCCTCTCCGTCCGCGGTTGGCTCCCCGGTCGACCCACACCTATGCCATCGTGGCCAGCCAATACAATCTGGAATTCACACAGTCTCTCGTGGATCATGCCAGCCGCGAGTTGGCGATGTTGGAACAGGGCGCGACCACCCAGGTGATCTGGGCTCCGGGTTCTTTTGAGATCCCCGTCCTTGTCAAATTGCTGGCCAGTCAGGGACGATTTGATGCCGTCATTGCCTTCGGAGTTCTTTTTGAAGGGGAGACCGTGCATGCCGCGCTGGTCGCACAGGCGGTAACCAATGCGTTGCAGACCATTGCCATTGAAACCGGTGTGCCGGTTTTAGACGGGGTTCTCCTGCTGAATTCACCCGAACAGGCCCAGGCACGCTGCGTGGATGTGGAAAACAACCGGGGTGTGGAAGCCGCCAGAGCGGCCATTTCTGTCACCCGGAGCGCGAGAGAAATTCTCGCCAAATAACAGGAATTTATGGGAGTTCGAAGAGAAGGCCGGGAAGCGGCCGCACAATATCTGTATCAACTGGACATCAACCAGGGCAGCGATAGAGAAACGTATTACAAGATGCGTGGCATCAGCCCGAGTGCCCGCAGGTTTTCGGAGGAATTACTGGAAGGACTCGCCGAGCACTCGCCGGCCATTGATGAGTTGATTCGGACTAATGCCAAAAACTACGAATTTCACCGCATCTCTGCGGTGGACAGGAATATCCTCCGGGTGGCTGTTTACGAGATGCTGCATTGCAGGCAAACCCCGCCGGTTGTGGCCATCAATGAGGCTATTGAGATCGCCAAAAAGTACAGCACGGAAGATTCCGGACGCTTTGTGAATGGAATCCTCGACAAAATCCGCAGCGGGTTGGACCGCCCCTCCCGAACCCCACCGCAAGACAACTGATGGCTTCCGGATTTTTTCGCTCGATTCTTGAAAAATTCCGGGGACGTCCCGTGGATTGGGATGAGTTGGAGGAAATGCTGCTGCGGGCCGATCTGGGGGTTCCTATGACTCTCAAGATCCTGGAAAACCTGCGGGCGCGTCCGGGGAACTTGGATGCGGATTCCGCCGTCTCCATTGCCAAGCAGGAAATCCTGAGTGTGTTTCCTCCTCCGCCGCCGCCATTGAGGCCGCTCCCCGCTCTTCCCAAGGCCATTCTGGTTGTTGGAGTTAATGGCACCGGCAAAACCACCTCGACCGCAAAGCTGGCGTCCTGGCTCACAAAAAAACGGCACTCCTGTCTGCTTGTGGCGGCCGATACGTTCCGCGCGGCCGCCATTGAGCAATTGGAATCCTGGGGTCACCGACTCAACATCGAAGTGGTCAAAGGCCAGTATGGCGGCGACCCTGCCGCGCTTTGCTACGATGCGTGGAGCAGTGCGAAAAGAAGGAATGTTGAGTTTCTTTTGTGTGACACCGCAGGACGCCTTCACACCAAAGACAACCTTATGCAGGAGCTTTCAAAGGTGAAACGCACCCTCGCCAAACATGACCCTCAGGCACCCCACGAATGCCTGCTTGTCGTTGACGCGACCACGGGATCCAATGCCGTCGTTCAGGCCCGGGAGTTCCACGCCGCCGCCGGCCTCACCGGAGTGATCCTCACCAAACTTGACGGCAGTGGCAAAGGCGGGGTCGCCGTCGCCATCGCAGCCGAATTGGGAATCCCCACACGTTTTGTCGGCACCGGTGAGCAGGCTGGCGACTTCGAAGAATTCCAAGCCGAACGCTTCGTGAATGAATTGCTCTGATTTTTTTAGCAAAAATCACGCAAGACTCACCCAAGCAATCATCACAGCTTGGATAGAAGCTGCGTGACAGCCGGGTTGAATTAAGAATCCTGTTTGTGCCTGTCAATTTTCTTGAAGTGGCAGGATTCCATTTCTAGTTTCAGCATTCCCCGTCATGCTGAATCTCTCCCTGAATTTTGCCTCCCTTGTTCCGCATCGCGGCAAAAGGAACGCGACGTTTCCGCTTTGGCTTCCTCATCACAATTTTAGCGGCTCCCTGCGAAGGGGGGGAACAATGATCCTGTGCGCCGCCGTCATGGGATTGGCACAGGGCGCGGCCCGGGCGCAAGGGGAGGACACGGCCAATGCTCCGGCTTCCATTTCGCAGCCTGACGTTCTTGAGAGCTGGCAGAAAGCCACAGTCTTTCTTTTTGATGAGGCAAATCAAAACTTTGCCAAGGCTGCAGCGTCGAGCGATGGCGAGGAGGCCCGTGCCAACCGGCTTGGTGAGGGCGTGACCCTGCTGACGGTCCAGCCCAGAAGCGAGGGGAATCTCCGGAAAGCGGAGACAATCTTTGAGGAGGTGATTTCCCGGAATCCCAAGGATGCCACGGGTCTCGCGGCAAGGATGCATCTGGCAAGGTTGTATGAATTTCATGTGAAACCCAAGGCCCCTGACAAAGCGAAGGCGATCTATGAAGGCCTGCTCACCGACGGAGTCGGTGATCCCTTGGCAGAGCTCGCAGCGTCACGGTTGGCGCTCCTTGAGCTTTACGCCACATCATCGCCCGATGAGATGAATGAGGCGGCGCGCAAACTTGCCGCCCATGGCACAAAACTGCAAACAAGTATTGGACGGAGGGAGTTGTATTCCAACCTTGGGCTGACCCTGAACCAATTACGCGGGGACAAGAGACTTGCCATGGAGTATCTGATTGCAGCGGAAGCGGAAGGTCTCCCCATGCAGCAACTTGATGCTCCGCTCTTGATTACCATCGGTGCTCTTGCGGGGGATTTGGGTGACAAGGAAACGGCAAAAAAATATTTTTCGCTGTTCACATCTCGTTACAAGAGGGATGCCAGACGCTACTCCGTTGTTGAAAAACTTGAGGCAATGGGTGCAGCCACAGATTCCGGGACCACGCCCCCTCCCTCCGCCCCGGAGGCCCAACCTGCGCAGCAAACGCTGCCACAAAGCTGAGTCTTCGCCAAGATATGGAACGCGTTCTCAACACCATTGGCATCAGCCTGCTCGCCCTGTGTTTTGTGATCAGCCTGAGCCGGATTGCCATGTTGAAATTCGGCGAAAGGACGGAAGCCGGGGAGAAGATTATTGAGATCCGGCTTGCTCACTGGCAGTTGGAGGGAGGTATCCGGACCGCCCTTGATGCCATAGCCAAAGAATACATGACGCTCCACCCGGGTGTCCGCATCACACAGATCCCCATCCCGGAGCGCATCTACCGAAACTGGCTGATCACACAGCTTGTGGGAGGCACGGCTCCTGACATTATTCAGGTCGGGGGACCCGTAACCGATGAGCGGCTGGCACGGTTTTTTGTGCCACTCACGGATATTGCTCAAAACCCCAACCCTTACAACAAAGGCACCGACTTGGAAGACATCCCGCTGCGGGACACCTTAGTTGATGGGATGTTGGGCGGCTTCAACCAGAACCTCCTGGAGTATTATGGCGTTCCCATTTCCGGCCACAGCATCCGCCTTTACATCAACTTGAACCTGCTGGAAGAAATCACAGGCTCCAGGGTTCTGCCAAAGACCTACGACGAACTGATCACTCTGACCAAGCAGGTTGATGGCTTCCGCCTGGAAGGCGGTCAACACATCATTCCGATCGCGGGTTCAAGGTATAATTCGCCAATCCTGATGACGACGCTCTTCGCGAGCCAAACCCAAAAGAAAATGGTTGGGTTAGGTCCCCCGGGCACTCTGATCGAGGTCCCCGCCCGGACCACGGAGGCTCTCATGGACGGGGAATGGGGTCTTGACTCGCCCGAGGTTCGCAGTGGGCTGGAATTGATCAGGGAAGTTGCCGCAGAAATGCAACCGGGTTTCATGCAGGTGACGCGCGACGATGCCAGCTTTTATTTTGTTCAGGGCCGGGCGCTTATGATTGTGACAGGGAGTTGGGACGCAACCAGCATCTCGCAACAGGCCAACTTCCCCTATGCAGCGACGAGGATCCCCCTTCCCTCAAAACTGCATCCCCGATTCGGCCGCAATGTGATGGGGATGTTCTCGGAAGCCGGGGGCACGGCCGGGGTGACTTTTGGGATCACCCGCGAATCCAAGAATTCCGTCATGGCCACTGACTTTCTTCTCTTCCTCGCAGCAAAACAAACCAACCAGCTCTTCACCAACACCAGCAAATGGCTTCCTTCTGTATTGGGAGTTGAGCCGGCACCGGAGGCCAAGCCCTTCATGATGCAAGCCCAGGGGTACAGTCCGGGATTCCCTCTGGTGGACTCCACTGCGCGTGCTGACACCAATCGTCTTGTTTCCAATAATTACCACCATTTGGTTGGCCCCGGGGGCAGTGTGGAACAGTTCGTCGATGCGATTCGCCCGAATTTCATTCCCTACATGCTGGTGGATCTGAAACGGGAGGACCTTCAGATAAGTCAGGCCATTCAGAGAATGGATGTGCAGCTTGCCGCCCTGGCGGAAGTCTCCCGGAATATACCGGATGATGCTCCCGCCCAATCAAAATTCGATATGATCACAGCCGCCTCATCGGCCCGGGATCGTACGGCATACTTTCACCAACATCTGATGAAAAAAGCGGAAAAGCGGATTGAGGAGGACTCAAAATAATGTCTCTGCCCATCAGCCCTAAAAAAGCCCTCCTCGAGTGGAAGCTCTATCTTTTCATCGTGCCATCCCTTGTGGCAGTCGGTCTGTTTTCGTATTTCCCCGCCGCCAGTGCCATCTATCACAGCTTCTTCCGCTGGTCAGGTGGTGACGTTAAGGAATTTATTGGACTGGGCAACTTCACCGCCATCTTGCAGGACCATGTCTTTTGGAATTCTTTTGTCACAATTGGCATCCTCGTTGTTGCCAATGTGTTCAAAATGATTCCATCGATTTTTTTGGCGGTCTTGATTCACCGCCTCACCAGTGATCGTTGGCAATATTGGTATCGCGTGCTTGTGGTGCTGCCGATGATTGTTCCCGGCCTGGTCACTCTCTTCATTTGGAAGTTTTTCTTTGACCCGAATTTCGGGGTCCTCAACAAAGTCCTGGATGCCACCGGAATCAAAACACTGCTTGTGAACGTTGATGGCCTTTTTAACTGGGGCATCTTTCAAGAGGGCATTCCCATTGCATGGCTGGGAGAACCTTCCCTGATTATTCCGTCCCTGATCATCTGGGGATTTCCCTGGATCGGGGCCGTGGGCGTTTTGATTTTTCTTGCGGGCCTTCAGTCCATAGGAACCGAAGTCTACGAGGCTG
>JBGSPC010000228.1:0-20986 GCA_041738805.1 Terrimicrobiaceae bacterium
TTCAGCCCGGACGGAACCCGTATCGTCACCGCAAGCCATGACAGCACCGCGCGAGTGTGGGACGTGGCCACGGGCGAGCCCCTCGGTGAGCCGTTGCGCCACGAGAGCGTTGTAATGAGCGCGCAATTCAGCCCGGACGGCACCCGCATCGTCACGGCAAGCTCGGACAGGACCGCACGGGTGTGGGATGCGGCCACGGGCAAGCCTCTCGGTGAGCCGTTGCGCCACGAGCTAAACGTGAACAGCGCACAATTCAGCCCAGACGGCACCCGGATCGTCACGGCAACCTTGGACAACCCCGCACGGGTATGGGACGCGGCCACGGGCAAGCCGGTCAGTGAGCTGTTGCGCCCCGAAGACAAAGTATCCAGTGCGCAATTGAGCCCGGACGGCACCCGCATCGTCACCGTAAACGATGACAGGACCGCGCGCGTGTGGGACGCGTCCACGGGCAAGCCTCTCGGCGAGCGGTTGCGCCACGAGGCCATTGTGTGCAGTGCGCGGTTCAGCTCGGACGGCACACGGATCGTCACGGCAAGCTATGACAAGACCGCGCGGGTGTGGGACGCGACCACGGGCAAGCCCCTTGGTGAGCCTCTGCACCACGAGTTCAGCGTGTATAGCGCGGACTTCAGCCCGGACGGCACCCGCATCGTCACCGCAAGCTTTGAGACCGTACGGGTATGGGACGCGACCACGGGCAAGCCCCTCGGCGAGCCATTGCGCCACGAGGGCAGCGTGATGAATGCGCAATTCAGCCCGAACGGCACCCGGATCGTCACCGCGAGCGACGACAACACCGCGCGGGTTTGGAACGTGCAGCAGATGCTGCATCCCACGGTTCCTTTCCCCGAATGCACGCTCTTGTGTGCCTGGGCGATTGCCGGCCTGGAGTTTGATGCCGATGGGCAGATGAATGGCATCCCTGGCGACCAGCAACTCAAGGTTCTTCAGGAGCCGCCGCCAGGCGACGACCCCTGGTCGAAGCTGGCCCTCTGGCTCGTGCAACCGGCAAACGAACGCACCCTCACCCCCGAATCGAAGTTCACCTGCCGTCAGATCGCCGAACGCGAACGCGACTCTGGCACCAAAGAAGGCATCGAATCCGCCCTGCGCTACGACCCCACCGTGCCGCTGGCCCACCTGCTGTTGGCCGCCTTTGAAGAGAACCCTCAGCGCGCCGCCTTCCTGCGCACCTACGAACTCAAACGCCTGCCCGACGATGCCGTCCTCTGGACCAGAGCGGCCACCAGCCTCGTGAAGCAAAAGGATTTCACGCTTGCGCAACAAGCCGCCACGAAAGCCCTTCAGCTCGAGCCCACGAATACCGAGGCCAGGCAGGCACTCGAGGCGGCCAAGCAACCCGACAGCAGTCAGTGAGACATCAGCAGCACCAACACCATGACCACAGCGCCGAAAGTCTTCATCTCCGCCACCAGTGGCGATTTGCGCAGCATTCGGCAGATCGTTAAGGAAGCGCTCCTCACCATCAATTGCCACCCGGTCGAGCAGACGAACTTCGCCCCCGACTTCCGCACCGTTGACGCGATGCTGGAGGAGAAGATCGGCGAGTGCCAGGCGATGATCCATATCGCAGGTAT
This sequence comes from Terrimicrobiaceae bacterium, assembly GCA_041738805.1. Classification (GTDB taxonomy): domain Bacteria; phylum Verrucomicrobiota; class Verrucomicrobiia; order Chthoniobacterales; family Terrimicrobiaceae; genus JAJTZA01. The sequence goes on from JBGSPC010000228.1 coordinate 1,602, forward strand.
GCGCTACGGCGCTGAGCCCGCCCCGGCGACTCTTCCGCCCAATACTGAGCGCTGCAGTTATACCCAGATGGAATACGAGATGGGGCGACGTCTCCAGGCGAAGCGGGGCGACAAACGGTTCCGCGTTTACACCTTTGTCTGCCCGGAGAACTTCCCTTACGACGAGGAACAAGATGCAGAGACCGAGGAGAAGCGCGCCCTCCAACTCGCCCACCGCGAACGACTCCTCACCGATACCCATCTGCATGAAGGCCCGAAGACGCATGAGGAGGTCAAACACCGCACCCTCTCCCTTCAAGAACAGGTGCGTCTTATCCAAATCGAACAGGGCGGAATCAAACGCACGACCACGGCCATCTTTGCATCCCTCCTACTTCTCGCGGCCATCACGGTCGGCGGGTTCTGGTTGCTGAACAAAAAAGGCGAGGCACCGCCACCTCCACCCCACAAGGGAGAAATCTCCCTCGTCATCATCATGGGCGAGGACGTCGAGTATGAGCAAATCATGCGCGATGCGTTCCTCGCCAAGATGGAAAGTGAGCTGGCCAAACGCGGCTACACCCTCAAGGCCACTGTCGAGAAGACGAAGTTTAAGCCAGGCGACTACGCCGGGCCAAGTGATCCTAAAGCGGCGAAGAAGTGGTCTGCTCTTCTCCATGGTGTCGAGAATGAGTTTGCGCATAAAGAGATCGGTTACTTTGTCACGCTGGGCACGCATGCCACAAACGCCGTGCTTGAAGACGGGCTTATGGAAAAATACGGCGCGTGCCTGATCTATCTCGGCGTCTCCGATCCCGTAAAAGCAGGTTTTGTCAACAAACGGGATGTCGCCGGTGTGCAATACGGCACGGGCGGTCGCGACTATGGCGTAATGATCGATAATCTCTTCAAACGCGATCAAAATCTGGTTTTCCTCTACAACGCAGGGGTGATTCAGGATGAGTTTGTAAGCGAAGAACTGCGCAAACTGAATGAAAGCTTTGCCGGCACCACCGATTCGCAACGCCGACAGCCCCGTTTCTTTCTCGATCAACGGCCAAACGAAACACCCATTGCCTTGGCTGACATTCAGCAGGTGGATGAGAAAAATTCTGCGGAATCTCCTATCTACTTCGCATGGTATGGGCTCGATAACATACTGGGCGACACCGATAACGAGCCAGAACTAGCTTCCGGAGCCTATTGGGTGGTTCCCTCCACCTACTCAACCCTCAACCTGAAGAACGCAGGAATCGTCGTGTCGGTGGACGACAAGTTGGTCGGCGAAATGGGAGCCGATCTTCTCCTCCGAAAGATTGATGATCCCCAGGTTAGTCTCAGCCAGGAACCGATCTCTCTCGTGTCTTTCCACACGTGGATTTGTCGAAACACGGTTGAAGACAACGGGATGAATCAGTGCATCAAACCCGAAATCCTCATCGACACCAACCGTCAGAACTACCCTTGGATCACGTTTGAGGATGCACGTTAGTGGGAATCTCGTGGAAGAAAGGAAAATGCTAACTCGTATCAAACATTTCGACTCAGGGGCCAAGCACTCAATAACCAGTGATGCGCCATATCAACAACGGACCCAATGGAAAGAATCTCATGAAAAAGACATATAGCTGGCGTGTAGACGCAATCATCGGAACCTTCATAGTCCTACTATGTTTCAGCCATTTGATTTGGACAATGAGGGAGTTTTATACGCTTCCTGCGGTGAAAATTGATCCGAAGCTGGCGCCCGGAACGGTCCGAACCATGTTGCAGTGGAACCGGGAGAACCATTTTATTAGGCCAACGGCCTTCTCCTTCGACCAGGCAATCCACAACTTGCTGCGTCCGTGGAAAAAGGACACTCGCAAAGTCGAGTTGGCCTGTCTTGTCAAAGAGGGATTCTACATCGGGAAAAATGGCAAACCGCTTTGGCTCTCTGGCGGAGCGGTCATCTACTCCGAAGAATTCGGCGTGGCCTCGTTCAACGTTCACGAGAATAGCATTGAGTTTACCAGATTGCGAACCGCCGCACAGGTTCTGGAGGACATCTGAGATCTGCCTCGTCAACCCTCCAAGATTTTCAAAACCAATCTTTGATGCCACCAGATACGCAAAGTCACGACAGGACGATGGGCAGGCTCCGGGGGCGGGTGTTTGAATTCGCTCGGCAAATGATCATCGCGGGGTAGCTGAGGTCGGGGCGATTAGCTCACAGCCTTTTGGATGGCACCCCCTCTGTTTAATGAAAATTTTCGGACACTTCCTACAGCCCACATACACTTTTTGTGGAGCATCCAATTTTCCTCGGATTGTTTATGCGAATCTGATCCTCTGGTCTTCCGCACGACCGCTATGAACTTACGCTTCACTGTCATCACCATTTTGGCTATTGCCACCATTGGGTGTGCCTTTCTTGGACATTTAGAAGCAGGGCGCAACGCAACGAGTGGGGCAGGCCAAACGGTGGGGGAGGGATGGCTTTACGTCAATGCCGTCGCCAGCACGATGTCGATCTTCCCTCGCGGGGCGGGCGTTGCGGTGAACTCGCCTGTTTTACTTCAGACAGCGCGGGTGCTTGCCTTGCTGACCGCCGCCCTTGCTGCCATCGAAATTTGGCGGCACTATTTCTATCGTGCGGCGTCCCGGCTGTGTCTCAAGATCTGGCGAGGACATACGCTGATTTGCGGCTTTGGACGCAAGGGACGGAGACTGGCAGCGGTTCTTGGTAAGGAGACGAAGAAGTGTGCGGTCATCGAAAAAAACAGTGATCAGGCCACCCTGAATCTTTGCCAGCGACTCGGCGTGTCCTTACTTGATGGTGATCCCTCGGATGTGATCATTATGAAAATGGCCGGTGTCAAACGAGCGGCAACTGTATTCGTTGTTTGCGGGCGGGATCAAACCAATATCGAGATTGCGATGCAGATCCTTGCAAGCTACCGCAAGGCCGGTGCAAAGCAGCCATTTCAATGTCATGTGCATGTGGTCCGCCTGGCCCTGCTTGAGCTGCTTCAACGGCAGACCTGGCTGGAAAACGAGGTCGGCGGTTTTGAGCTGCGATTTTTCAATATTCACCAGAATGCGGCACGCTTGTTGTTTTTTGATCATCCCCTGGAAGGGGACTCATCTGCTTTTGATCCAGACAGGCAGTTCGACGTGCACTTGATCATCATGGGATTCAAGGATCTCGGTGAAGCGATCCTGCTTCAAGCTGCCGCCATCGGACATTTTCCTGGAAACAAAAAACTCAAAGTGACGGTGGTGTGCAGCAATTCCACGGCACGGGAGAAGGACTTTCTCAGCCGCCAGCCTCATATAGGAACGATTATCGATCTTGAGTTTGCCGAATGCCCACCCATCGAGCGCACAAATCCCTTGGGGAACTCTTTTCCCGATGAATCGGCCCAGGCACGCACCATCGTCGTGGTCGCTCTCGAAGATGACGCCGAGAACGTCACGTCTGCTTTGAGGGTTGCCAACTGGCGAGGTGACCGCAATATCCCAGTTTTGGTCCAAATCGCCGAGCAGGAGGGCTTGGCCAGCCTCGTTGCCACCAACGAAAACCGATTGGCAGAGCAAAATATTGCAACCTTTGGTGCGATCGAACAGGTATTTGGTCCGGAAATGCTGCTTGGAGTTCCTCTCGATAAGATTGCGCGTGCCATACATGAATCCTACCTCCGCAACTACCCCCCCGCTCCGGGAGCGCCGCTCTCCCCTTCGCAAAAACCCTGGGACCAACTGCCGGAAGATTTTAAGCAGGCAAACCGCGCACAGGCAGATCATATCGAAGTCAAGCTGCACGTGATCGGCTGCGAACGTGTTTCTGGCAATTCGAACGCCGGTTTTTCTTTCACCGAAGACGAAGTCGAGACGCTTGCGATCATGGAGCACAAACGCTGGATCGCCGACCGCTTACTGGCCGGATGGGTTTATGCCGATGAAACGGACAAAACGAAAAAATACCATGCGAGCCTCGTCCCATGGGAAAAGCTCCAAGACGCCGAAAAGCAAAAGGATCGCGATGCCGTTCTTGCGATACCGGAGTTGCTGGCTGAGGCGGGTTGTATGATCCGGAGGAGGACCGGTTGACCGCTACTATGCCAAAAATAGGATGGCGGTGCCCAATTACTCAGTCGAGTGACGCTGTATCATTTGTTCAATGAACTTGCGGCCTACTCATTTGCTTCCGAATCGGATGGGAATAGATCTGCCGCACACATGGAACCGACGGGTAACTCGTCTCCGAGTAGAGTCACTTCGGTCGTCGGAGCGATAGCGCCTGTCGTTAACTTTTCGCGGATGACATCAAGGCTAACTGGTCCGATGTCCCTGCCATGAGGGTGGACAATAAATGAGCGCTTGTAGAACCGGTTTATGGATTGTTTATGCCTCGCTAGGTGGGACTCGGCGACACCATTTATTGAAAAGCTTCCGTAGAACTCGTCGCCATGTGGTGCCGTTTCGATTCTAACAGGACCAATCATAGTTTGTTCCCAAGGTCCTAAATGTATATATCCTCCGGGCTCGACTTTCGGCGCTCCCCGGTAATCCACCATATTCCAACCCGACCAGTCTTTCAATACTCCACCTTGCCAGATGCAGCGGACATCACTTCTAGCCGAAGGGAAGATAAAAGCTTGCGCTCCGATCGACCGCAAAAAAGTGCCCAGTGCGTGGGTAATATTGCTTCCTCCGTGGTCTGCCACCATGAGTTCGGGCAGCATCGAATAGAAGCTTACCGACTCAGGCGAAAGAAGGGAACGAGTAAGAAACTTGCCGTCACCAGTCGCGAAATTATCGACGAGCCACGCCTGAGTCGAAGGGCGTCGTAAGTCGATCACGTTATCAATATCGACTTGCGTAACGATGAAAGGTAACACTACCTTAAGCCCTTGCGTCGCAACGCTTTCATTTTTGCTTCCAGTAATCTTAGAAAATGGCTCGCAGAATGGATTATATTTCCACGGTTTAGAATAGAAGAAAATATCCAAACATTGTTGCGATTTGTCCTGATCGCAATATCGTAAATCGGAGCGGTCAATCACATGCACTTCTCCCGCTCGCATTGGATCGCCATACGCCATCAACTCTTGGGCAAGAGTTTGCAGATCGTCTCCACTCGAATTTCGACAAACCGTATAATAGCTCCCTCGCGGAAGGGTTCTATCGTTCATGCTGTCCCCAGCGAAGCGGCGATACGGCTTTGTCTGGAAGCTAACGTGCGTGATGGCAGCCGGGAGATTTGTTAGCGTTTCTGCATTGTTGGACGCAACCTCTTGGGGGCTCAGCTCCAAGAAGCCCGGGAACGCGCACTTTAGGGCCAACAGCCCGATCTCATTTGCTGCCTCGGGTCTATGGCACTTCAGGTATCCGGAAAAATGGGAAAATGGTTCCGACATGAGCTTTTCTTTTCAGATTAAGTTATCAAACGATACTTCGCATCTTTCCTATAAATGTTGCGTGTTGAATCACGACATGGAATACAACATAGGAAGAAATGTTGAGGCGAGGACTTTATTTGGTTGAATGTGAAATCCTTGCAGAATCAGTTCCCGGGAAAATTCATCTTGTTCTTATGGCCTGAGAGATCCTCGTAGAGGGCGAAAGCCAACCCGGTCAGAAGTAGCCTATAGATGCGAAAGCAATAAACGATAGGGATTGGAAACGTTCGCCTCATTGAGCCAGAACCGCTCGAGAGGGTGATGTGAGGCGAGTTCTCTAACTTTCGCATTTATGACCGCGGATTCATTCCAGACCATTATCGCAAATGCTCCCCACGGACCTCGTTCGCGGCATACTGCCGCCCCACATCCTGAAAGGCAGGAATGAGGTGCGGCAGGTCCATGGGAACGTCGCCGCCGTAGCGGATGAGGGTGTCGGCGAGTTCGGGGGAACGGAAGTCGGTGTTGTATCGCACGTAGGAAAAGCGTTTGCCTCCGGGTGGGGCGGGTGAGGCATCGCTGTCGATTAGGCTCCCAACTTCGCTGTCGATGATTGGGCCATGGAGACAGCGTCCAAAAACCCGGCAGAGGAAATCCTGTTGTTGTGAAGAGCCCTCGATCATGGCGGTGATGCTCTTGCCTGCGATGACGGGCTTCGTCAAATCCCAAAGCCCGTCGGAGTAGTGGACACGCGTCCGCCCGGTGCCAACCGAGAGGACATAAAGCTGATCGATTCCCTGGGGCCAGTTGATTCGGTAGCAGGGCTCGGTAACCATCATCGCAGCAATGAGGGCCGGATTGTTATACGGGGTGACGCCGCCATCCACAAACTGGAAGACTTGATCGCCGACTTTGAGCGCCTCGGGCTCGAAAAAAGTCGGGGCTGCGGTGCTGGCCCGGACGATGCGCCAAAGGGGGATATTCAAATTGCAATCCGGCAGGGCGGGGTCATTGAACTTGAGGGCGGGATGATTGCAGAGCGTCCATGCGGAGCCGGTTGTCGCGTTACGAAGGATGGCGAGGTAATGGCAGCGCAACCGGGATGAGCCGAGGAGTGCCTCTTGGGGTCCATCCGGGCTGTCTTCTTGGAATGCCTCTTTGAGAAATCGAGAGAGTGAGGCGGCACTATACCGGTGCTTGAGAAAAGCGAGAAAATCGGTGTTCTGTTCGAACATGGCGCCTGCCGCATTCGCGTAGAGGGCTTTGATCTCCGAGATCGAGTGTCCCCAAGCGATGAGTGCTCCAATGATGGCCCCGGCACTTGTCCCGGCAACGAGGTGAAAGTAGTCGCTGAGCACCGCATCAGGCTTCCCGAGGCGTTCCCGCACGAGTGCCTCCACGCGTTCCAACACCTCGACGGTGAAGAAAATCCGCAGGCCACCGCCATCGAGAGAAAGGATTCGTTTCATGCGTGCTGATTGTTTCGCGTTTATCAGCTACCCAATAATCTGAAACAAGCGACATGAGCCGTAGTTTTTGTCGAGCTTCTTGCGACCGACGTATTCTACTCGGAAGTCGCTCACGTTGTCGGCGGCGCAGAGGGCGGCGAAGGACTCGCTTGCAAAGATCTGACCTTCGGGAGTAATCGGCTCGATCCGGGCTCCGAAGCTGGTGTGAGTGCCGGTGTAGTTTGTGCGGCCTGTGACTGCGTCAAGAATCTTAAAGAGCGGTCCTGCGTGGACGGAAGTTCTGAGCTTGAGAGGTTCTTGACCGACTGGATGCCATGTGGTGTGCCTTGTCGCTTCACGCATGCGGAGAGCGAGTAGCCCGGCCTCGCTTACTCGCTTGGTCACAATGTAAAATGCGTCGCCCCAGGTATTGATTTCCAGCAAAGGGAAACCCGACGATTGAATCGTGTCCAGAATGCGAGATCGGAATTCCGAGAGATACTTCGGGATGTCGGTCTCCTGCATTTTACTGTATCCAACAACATCCGAAAAAACGATGGAACAGATTTGCTGTTGAGGCTCCGGAACATTTTCCCCGCCTGGCGGCACCTTGGAATCCACTGGCCCTGACACAGAACAAACACCAAACGGTCGCAGGGAATCAATAATGGTGACGTCGCATCCCCGGGCCCGCCACCCTGCCACACAAAAGGCCCGCCCCGTTGGGGAGTCTAGGTTGCACCCATCCCAAACGGCAAGGGCGTGGAGGGGACCACCATTCATTTTCGACTTCAAGCACCCGAGGCCGAGGATGAGGCGGTCGGCGAAGTTGAATACCTCAAAGCCAAGGACGGCGTCGTCATGGACTTGGTTCGCTGCGGTCATCACGCTCGAAGCCCGGGCAATAACGCGGTCGAAGCGCTCACCCCAGCTTGGATCGTTTCCGGTCAGCACACTTTTCTCGCGAAAGCTCTGTTCGCGGAACGGGAGGACGATATGGCATTCGGCACCGCGCTCAAGAAGGCACTCCGCGAAGAGAATGTCGCCACCGGAAGCCGCTGAGCAGTAGCCGATTCGAATGCGGCGTTCTTCAAGCCAAACCGCAATGGCTTCACGAACAGCCGCTTCGTTTTCTGATGGAAACCTCGGCTCACGGCGGCCCGGCGTGTCGATGCGGTGACCTGTGAAGATCGCGACCTGCGGTGTCTCAAAGATTGCCGTTATCGGTGAGGCATCGAAGCCTAACGCTTCCGCAATCTCAGCTGCTTGATTCCGTGTGGTTCCTGTCTTGGCGTAGTCCGCCCCAGCGAGACGGGCCGCTTCCTGATAGGTGGCAAGGGCTCGGGGCAGGTCGCCGAGAATGAGGTGAGCCTCGGCGCAGGTGGCCACTTCCCAATAATCGGGGGAATTTTGCGTTGAAGAAGCAAGACGGAGGGCTTCTGTGGCCAAGGAGGCGGCCTCATCGAGTTTTCCAAGGTAAACAGCAAGGGCGGCAGCATTGATGGCGGGATAGTAGCTCCCGAATTCCCGGAAGGCGCGAGTGTAGAAGCTTAATCCCTGTTCGAGATGGTCGTGTCCTCCATTTTGAGAGCGTCGCCAGCGGTCCTTCGAGAGGCGTCCAAGCCGACATAGGAGTTCCTCGGACGCACCATATTGGACGATGGCCTCATTGAGGAGGGCCTCGGAGGCATCCACAGATCCGGTCTGTGCAAGGAAGAGTGATTTCTCCTCAATGAGTCGGCGAAAAAACCCGGCGCTTCGAGGCGGGACGGCATGCTCCAGAACGTCATCGCAAATCTCGCAGGCGAAGAAGGGCTCACCCTTCCGTTTGAGGAATGCGATAAAACGCCAAAGACATTCGTCATCAGACTCCAAAACCGACTGACGGTGCCTTTCCCACCACGTCAGGATTCCGACAAATGACGCGTCGGCCGAAAGCTCATCGGAGGTAGCAGGAGATTCAGGCATCTGGTTACGCATTTGACACTGTCGACTCTACCAGAGAACGGCTCGCCAGCCAACGGAGAAGGGATTTTGCCTGCAAAACACCAATGTCGGGATATACTGAAAGGACTCTGGCCAGAAGCCCCGCCAATCGCGGGGCCGAGAAACTGCTTCCGGTCTGCACTCGCATGGAATGACCAAGCCACGGGACGGTCACCCGGACCCCTCCGGTTGCAAATTCCACCAGAGAGTTCTCTTGAAAGAGGAGCTCATACGAATCGGGAGTCATATTGACGGTGTTGACAGAAGAGAAGTGTCCCGGCCACTCAACGCGACGGTAATTGTGATTGTTGCACGCCGCGACAACATGCACCCCCGCGAGGTAGGCACGATCAACCCAATCCTTGTATTTGAGCACATGATCCATTCGCCCACAGCCTATGCTGACGTTAAGGATCTGGTAGCCGGATTCAATGGCAGCCAGAGCCCCGCGACGAACAGCATCAGACTTGGCCCCGTTGTCGACCCCCAGAACTCGAAAGCTGCCAATTTCAGCACTGGGCGCGATGGCATGGATGATACCCGCCACGGCGGTGCCATGCCCGTAGCAATCTCCTTCAAGGTTGGGAACAACGTTCAAACGCCCTTCTTCGCTCGCAATCGAAACATCTACGCCGCGCTTGGTGTCGGCGAGGGCAGGATGTGTAAAATCAATGCCAGAATCAATGATTGCCACCCGGACGGATGTGCCGTCGCCACGATCCAGTAATCCCTCTGTTTGAGCCTGATCGAGCCAGAAATCACGTTTCATGGCCTTTTCTCACCGATCCGAGAGCCCTAGAGCCAGGCGCATGAGCTGCCATTCCCAAATCCTTTGTAGAACCTCAGCAAGACGCTCGAAGTCCTTGATGGCATCTGCCTCAAAAACGCTGACTTCTGCGGGGGTCATAACATCAGCAAGTTTTACAGCCGAGATAACACCCAAAGGGGTCCCTGCAAGCCCCAGCGGAGCAGCAAGCATTGAGCCTGTCCGAACTCCTAGAAAATGGTCCAGCGACGAATCCCTGCGAGGGTTCGTCTCCATATCCGACTCACAAAAGGCGAGTTGATTCTCAAAAACCATACTGATCAGACCACGGTTCAAGGGTTGAACAAAACGACCGACGAAATCTGCGGCTCGCGGGCCGGTATTGAACACAGGAATCAGCGCCTTCTCCGCGTCATCGAATATCCAAACTGTCCCCTCGGTGGCCCCAACCTCTCGCACGCCAGCTTCAAAAACATCGGTTGCCAAAGAATCGAGGAGGGGAAGAAACCCCGTTGGTCCGAGTTTCCGCCTCGCTACGGAGATCCACTGCGTCAACTCCTCGCCATATGGTTCCAAGACTGGGTTGGGTAGCAAATGATTCATTTTGGTAAGGCTTTACTGGCTCTGCCCCCGATCCTCTGCCGAGCCCTTGAGTCGCTCCGCCAGGCGCTCAATGGCTGGTGGGTTCGTGGCAATTTGTGCCAGAAACTCTTTGGCTTCCGCCGCACTCATTCGCCCGGCGCACACCAAATCAATCCTCGCCAAGACATCCTGATCCACCGGTTCTTCCGACCGACCGAACGCGTCGGGGCGAAATGAACGGAGAAAGTCGGCCAGTAGTTGGAGTTGGGTAGAATCGGTCATGGAGTAGAGAGGCTAAGAGCGCAGGAATGTCATCCGCTCCACTCTATGGACGTAAAGATCCGGCTTGATTGCAAGTCGGACTATGGATTTTGAGGTTTGCTGTCGAGGGTTCTAGTGCTGGAACCTTGAAGCTATCCGCAATGCTCCCCAAATGTGACGCACACAGTGCGCACAGGTCATCGAAGGTGAAATCGAACTCGGGGTCCGCCTCTTTAAGATATTCTGTGGCACTTTCGCGCACAGTTTTTAGAGCCTTCTCAATCCAACGACTCGTCGAAGCAGGGTCGTGCAGGAGCAGAGGGGAAATTTTTTGCTGCCGCACTCCATGGAAAAAAACCAGTTGAACCAATGTGGAGTCGGAGGGCTCAAGCTTTCGGATGCCGTGGTCGATGGCACTGCGGAGAAGATCCAGAACGTCCTGATCGATTTTTGGCGGGTTCTCATCTGGGAGGGAATCGAACGGTGAAGAGTCTGCCAGATCTTCTCCATGAGTGTTCAAAGGATTGCGTCGAGGATTTCCTGCCCGCCACCAATCCTTTAGGCGCGAAATGGCAATTCTTGAATACCAACCCCGAAGGCTGATATTGCCTCGGTAAGACTGCAGTAGGCTGAGCCGTTCCTTGCGCGACCCCGCGAGGTAAAATGAGTCGGCCAACAAATCATTCACAATTTCGCGGGCTTTTTCGCGTGATTGGGGGTCACCACATATGCCAAGCACAGTACCCAAAACAACGGAAAGAACCTCTGTTTTGAGACGATCAATCGCGGCGATGTCTCCGCTCAATGCGGACTGCGCAGTATCCATGTCTTCTTTGAAATCCATTGTCATTGCCTAGAACGAAGCGTAGGAAAGCGCACCGCATACGTTCAATCAATTCCAAACTGGTTGGAAATTCCCAAACAGGCCTGCGAGCTGAATATTTACAAACTGCACCCATTCAGAAGATGGTGGGTGTTTAGAATTCCCCGCCCCTGAACTCGGAATCATGTTTCAGGAAAATCAGTCATGCCTACCGGTCTCTGCGGTTAACCGATTCCAAGGCGCATGACATCGTCATCCGCGCCACGGATTGCCGGGCTATAACCACGAGTCAAATCCCGACAGTTCTCGGTCGCTGGCGAAATTCCGCACATGCGGAATTTGCCCCCCGAAATGCTTGGAGTCTCTTCAACGCGTGCACGGAGGCCAACAAGGAAACCAACCCGCATACCGCCATTGCCCGATGTGAAGCCCTACATGGGCTCTTCGACGGCTTTGCTGGCGTGAAGTTCACGTCATGAGCGCGGACCCGACAGTCATCGAACGCGAGCACTACGACAAACTCGTGGGCCGCCACATCATGGCAGTATTCTGGGAGGACATCGACGGGCGTCCGTTACCCGTCCTCCTGCTTAGTGGGGAGGACCGGGATGGCAATGCCGCAACCGCCGCCATGTTGGCTGACCCGGAAGGCAACGGCCCAGGATTTTTGGAGCATTCCCTGTGAAGGCGAGGAACGCTCCATTCATCCGTACCATCCACTTCGACCGGGCTCACAGACCAGTCCGTGCGACCATCAGCACACAACACGGACCAGTCCGCGTCGAATGGAAGGATGTCGCCAGCGACTGGTGCTGGTTCTCCAGCGGCACCGGAGACGCCAAGCTGGAGGCGGTCCGCGTCATTGAGCACATTGAACAGATGCGCGAGACCTCGCACTGAGCCTCGCGCGGTCGAAGGAACCCACCCACTGCCAGGGTGGGTTTCTCTTAGCTCCGAGATAAGAAAGGGGGAATATGTTGGGATCACGCAATCGATTGAAAGAAACGCTGCATGAACCTGTATTCGGTAAACGCAATGAACTGAAATTGAGCCGCACTTCGGTTGAAGAAATATACGTTTAGAACTTCACACCTAGCGAAATCAGGAAGTCCTCGATATCCAGATAAGTCACTTGATCGGTACCATTCCGATACGACGCTTGCAGCATAAATTGCCCGAGATCGTCAAAACTGAACCTCATGCCACCCTCGAAGAGTGCAGCAGTCAGGGGCTCGCCCGCCAATCCCACCGTCAGCGAATAGTTCGCAAAGAAGCTTAGCCGTTTTGCCAAATAATCATCGATCTCGGAATCGCGTAGCATGTTGGATGAAAAAATCACTACTAACCCCGATTTCAGTGTCAGCCGACAGAATCCATCGCCCGTCACCAGGTTCGGATTGTCCCCCCCGTCCAGCACGCTTCCGCCGGATATCCCCAGCGCGAGATCGGTGCGATAGTCGAAAATGTGCGGAATGCTTTCCTTAAACTCGGACGACAACAAATGTCGCGTATTGAAGAGGAACGGAAATAGCTCCAAGAAGGAGCCATTGATCGTCACCGGCTCGAGCACTACAGGCTGAACGCTGAGCGCGACAGCAATCTGTGAAAAATCAAAATCGAAATCAGAATCGTACCGTACAGAGGGGATGAGCGAGATATAATCCGGGAACATTGGCGGCATTTTTGTTGTGCGACCGATCCCAAAAACTCCTCCCGCATAAAAAGAGAGGCTATTTGCCCCCTGCAGGTTCAGATTTTTGGATGAATTCGTTACCCGATTGAACATAAATGCGGGCAGCAGATGAATGCGTTTTAAGCCGTAGCCCAGAATTCCCCCCTCGCTTTCTGGCTTTTCTCCATCGGGGGCATAAAGGGGAAGCGGCAGGGCGAGAGTACCACTCGCGTTCCAGATCGGAGTATTGGTAGTGACATCTTGGGCGAAAGAAAACGTCGCCGGCGCCGCCGCCTTAAAAGCCGAGTTGCCCTTGCTGGGATAGTCCAGTTCCGTGATTAGGTCTGTGAGGCCATATGTCCCGCGCAGTCGAAGATTAAATGGTCGCCACGGTTTCGCCTCAGGCAGAGCAATGTACTCTCTCCGAAACCCGGCGATATCCTGCGGCTGCGGCTTATCTTTGATCGCCAATTCTATGAAGTCCACGAAGTCGTCCACACCTCCGTCCGACTCGACTTCTTCAAGGGAGGCATTCGCAAGGTGGTAGAGCCGCCGCTGTTCAGCTCCGACTCTCTCCGTCGTATCCGCATTTGTGCTAATCAATTTGCGGATCTGCACAAAGCGCCGTTTCTCCTCTTCCGTAATCGTCCCGTCCAAGTCAGGATCGACGTCCCGATACATCACCCCTTTTTCCTTCTTGTACCTCTCAAATTCCACATTCAAGGTATCAGCGAAGACCCGCGGAGAGGCCAGCACCCCCAACAGCAGCAATAAGGACAAGGGCACTCTCATGAATGACCCACGTTATATTTCGCCCTAACCGCTTGGATGCACACGCGAACCAATGCCTTAACCGTATCACTCGTCCGAACCTTGGGCTCCGGAATTCTCACATCTATGTCGGTAAAACGATCGTTCAATTTGGCCGTCAGACCTGAGCGCGCGTCCGGTCCTAACTTGTAATCGGTCTCCAAATTGTGCTTAAAGACTATCTCGTCATAGGTAAAGAGAGCTTGCACCCTGATTAGCACATCTCTCACCCTCCGATAGACGGATTTGTTTGAATACTCCTCGGGATTAGGATTCGGCATATGACTTTCTCCTTGATGGGTTTTCTCGATTCAAATCGTATCGACGAACAGCTAGCGCATTTTCACATGCCGGGGTAGACAAAAATGGCCAAATGTCAACCTAATTGTGAATCGGAGTCGGGTCGCATAGGAGAAACGAACTACACGGGCTTCCGTGCCTAGATCTCTCGGAGATCTTTGCTACTGGTGGATCATCGTAGAGACAGGTGCAGCAGCATGTTCGTGTCACAGCAAATTCCTTCGTGGACTGTTGGTTTTTCCAAACTGCGCCATGCCTTGCCAGGGGACGGAGAAAATGATTGAATCCGACCCAATTTGTGATGAGTCCATTTCTAGTTCATGAAACAGTAACAGCAGATGCGGCGACCCATGCGTTGATCATCGGCGTTGGTGAGTATCCTTATTTGCTCGGGGGGAGCAAGGCGAAAGACGCGGATTTTGTGGAGGGTATGGGGCAACTGTCCTCGCCGCCGATATCGGCACGGGCGTTCGCAGATTGGCTGATTTTGGAGCATTATAACCCCGAGAAACCACTTGGAACAGTGGCGCTGCTGCTTTCGGAGGCAGAAGCTGAGCCTTATGAAAATCCAATCACGAAGGAAAGTTTCGCGGTAGAGAGGGCGCTGATGGAACAGGTAAAGAACGCGGTGCGAGCGTGGAAAGTTCGCGGAGATGCGCACGATGGAAACCAGTTGATTTTCTATTTTTGTGGACACGGCATTGCGGACGGTGGGGCGACAACGCTCTTGTTGGAGAACTACGGTGAGATAGATGACAATCCGTTGGAGGGGGCGATTGATTTTTCGCGAATGCGGCTGGGGCTGGCATCTTCGTGTAAGGCGCGGGAGCAGTTATACATCGTGGATGCGTGCCGGGTGGGCGTGGATACAGTGGAGGACGCTAACGGTTTTCGCGGTGACCCGATTGTCGCACCGAAGAAGATCCCTCCACGGGCGCGGCCGGTGCTGTATTCCACAGTGGCCGGAGCACCCGCCTATGGGCGAAAAGGGGTGGCGAGCTATTTCACGGATTCGCTTCTGAGGGCACTGCGCGGTGGCGGCGCCGACAACTACCCCACGGGCAAAGTGTGGTCGCTGACGACGACACGGGTGAAGGAAGCGATCGACACATATATGGATCGACTGCATACGAGCGGGAAAATTGCGCGGGAGCTACACGCGGCTCCGGCCGACGACCTGAGCACGTTCGCGCTTGGCATGCTGCCGAACGGGCCGAGCACGCCGGTTTGTGTGACGTGTTCGATTCCGGAGGCCAATGCAGCTGCGGATATGCACTATCTGGAGACCGGAGGGGCGCAAAAAAAACAGCGTGAAGTACGTGCGGCGGAGCCCTGGGAGGTGACGGTGACGGGAGGGAAGCGATATCACTTTTGCGCGGATTTTCCGGACGCGAGCTATGCGCCGGGCTCTGAGGAGTATGACATCCGCCCGCCGGCATGGGATGTGAAGATTCCGGTAACTAAACTCTAATCGATGAGCGATTCCTTCTTCACGGTGCGTCTCGAGCCCTCGAATCTGACGATATCCGGTCGCGGCGGTCGGGTGCTGGGAAACATCTATCCGCTGACAGAGGACGCTCCGTCCGACTCGGCCTGGCGCAATATCTCGATTCCAGTCTCTGCTGATCCGAATTGCGCGATCGAGATCCCGGCTGCACCTGGGGAATACCTGGTTGAGTGCGTTCTTCCCTCGGGAGAGATGCTCAATAACCCGGCCTCACTTCGTAAGAACGAGCGCAAGGAGGTTGTGTTGCGTGAGAAGATTTTGTTGGTTGGACCCAAAGGTGGACCGCTTTTGATCGGTGAAGACATCAGATCGCATACGGGCGTGGGGCTACCGGGTGGATTGGGAATGCTTATAGCTTCTGGCGACGGTCCGGAGAAGCTTGAGGAGAATTGGAACTTCAGGGTCGCACAGCAAGCGGTCGGTGCCATGTTTCAGGGAAAGGTCGATCCGATCCTTATTGAGAAGCTCCTGAAAGTCTTGGCGGAAAGCCTTCTTGAGGTGAGCGCGGCATCGGATATAATCGCATTACGCGGACCGAAGGGATGGGATACCCGACATGCGCTAATTGATTTTTCAGAATTGCCGAATCTCCTTCAAGATTTGTGGTATATGAGCCTTACGCAAAAGCTTGCGGTAATTGAAGAGAGCGTCCCTGAGTTTCTGGCGGACAATCTCCCGCGTCAATATTTTAAGATCCGCCCAGAGGAAGGGAAGCAGAACATCCGCAACTTTATGAAGTGGACGCCCGAGGGGGTCGAACTAATCAGCCTGCCATCTCGCTGGCACCAAGTGGATGGCTACGAGAAAGTCGGTTTTGGCAGTATGAGTGATACCTCGGATGGGGCGCGGCGATTTCGTTCTAAAGTGTCGGTCGATGATCCTTATTTTTCAACGATCTTTGCCTATTTGTCGGCGGGTTCGCTGCCGCAGGCAGAGGCGATTCTACGCGAAGCTGAGAAGATGCTGTTTGAAAAGATAGCCAATCCCTACGCGGCGGCGGCTGGGGCGTACGTATTAATTAATCGTGGGGTGCCTGAGCAGGATGCGGATTGGCCGCGCTGGGTCGAAAATCTTTCCAATTGGTTCCCGTGGCTGCCGGATGGGGCGGTGACTCTCGGTTGGCTGCGGCTGGCGCAAGGCCAGCATAACGAGGCGAAACAACGATTTATGGAGGCCTATAATCGTGGCGTACCACTATTCTCCCTGGGTGTGCGGAAACTGCTGGAAGGGCTGCAAATGTTTGACGATAACGAGCACTGCAAGGAGCTCGCGCGGTCAGTACAGATGACCGCGAGGAGGACGAATATGAGCGAGTGCTTCACTGTCACGTTGCTGGGTCCATCGCTAAGACTTTCCAAAGATTCAAATTAATTATTATGAGTGAAATATTCAGGATCGAAATGTTCCCGGCCCGTGAAGGGGATTGCCTATGGATCGAATATGGGGATGAGGAAAAGCCGCACAGGCTATTGATAGACGGGGGGCGGAAGGTAGCCTACTCGACGATCAAGGAGCGAGTGGCGGGGCTTGACGCGAAGGAGCGATTATTTGACTTGGCGGTCCTTACGCACGTGGACGCCGATCATATTGAGGGACTGCTAGAAATGATGGCAGACAAAAACCGCGGGCTGACCTTTCGGGACGTCTGGTTCAACGGCTATCATCACCTTGACCCAGCGAATTTCGCGGATGGTGCTGACGATTTGCAAGCGCTTGGCTCGAAGCAGGGCGAGACTTTCAGCCAGGCGTTGGTCAATTTACAGTGGCCGTGGAACAAGAAATTCAGTGGCCGCCCGGTGGTGATTCCAGAAGATGGGACACTGCCGGTGTTCGAACTCAAGGGCGGGATGAAGCTCACATTGCTCTCCCCAACGTGGCAGGCACTGAAGGCTCTGAGGCCGACATGGAAGGCCGAAGTGGAAAAGGCCGGATTGGTTCCGGGGGTGCTGGCCACTCCTGATCCGGAGTCGGACGAAGAGGAGTTCGGCGCTCTGACGAAAGACGAGGTGGAGAGACTCGCAACGGTGCCTTTTAAGAGTGATACGTCGGACGCGAACCGCAGCAGCATCGCATTCCTCGCAGAATACCGTGGAAAGCGGGCGCTCTTCACCGGGGACGCTCATGCGGATGTGATCGAGAAGTCTCTGCGTAGACTGCAGGAGGAGAGAGGTGAGACATTGGACTTGGATGCCTTTAAGATTTCGCACCACGGAAGCAAGGGGACAGTCTCGCCTTCTCTGATCAAACTGGTGAAGTGCCCGATCTATCTAATCTCCACGAACGGTTCGCGGTATGGACATCCGAATCCCGAGGCGATCGCGCGGATCGTGAAGTTCGCACAGGTCAGGAAGGAAATCGTATTCAACTACGGAAGCAAATCGAACAAACCGTGGAACCAAACGAAATTGAAACAGCACTTTAGTTATACGACGCGATATCCAACGGACCCGGAGAGCGGGGTCATTAGCGTTAATCTTTTGTGAAATCTAAATAGGCCTCGCGTCGAAACTTCTAGGTCAGCCCATCCGACGAGCGACGAATTCGAGAAGGACCTAAAATTCGTAGGTTCATTCTGCTTCTAACGCAGCGATGATGTCGGCTACGTCAATTCCTCCGCAATGCTCGCTAACTGCTCCAAGGCTACTTCCTGATCGGCCGTGATGTCGGCGGCGATATGCCAGACCATGCATTGAATCGTGCATGCTCGGAGAAACTCACTCACCTGCCGGGGTGGGCTTCTTTTACATGCAAAATGGCTGCTATGCTCAATTCACATTCGGTCGTAGATGAAAGGCACTCAGTGAGCCTCTGCCTTGGGCGTGACGGCGGACAGTGGTTCACCGGATCGCATTGTTCGCGCTATTTTTTCTCTGACTCTATCTCGATCCACTTTCCATTGTCCCGGAGCCATCTCTCTTGGAAGGTGCGACGCGCAGCCCAGCATACGTCTGAGATATACCAAGCATTGACTGTTGCACCAATGGCCGCTCCAACCACTGGTATTGCTTGGGCTAGCTTTCTTTTGGTCAGGTTAATGCCCAGTTGCTTTGCAAGATTCTTTGCTGCTAGGATAACTGCCTGCTGGGAGAAAGCATTTTGAGCTGCTTTCTCGGCCATCAGCTTGAAGGTTTCCCGCTGTATAGTCACTTGAAACATTCTTAGAGTCGTTAATGCGGCAAGCTTCTCTTTCATGCTGTTCGCACCACTTGCAGACATGATTGCAAAAATGATATTCTTATCTTCTTCTGTCTTCATTTCATACCCGTAGCACAAGCCCATTAGGTGAATAGAGCGCAGCGCGAAGGATACTATTGCGGGGGCATCGATCGCAATACCTGGTAATCCCATCCAACCAGTTCCGGCTCCCTCGGCCCCTGCGAGTCCCATCGCCCAATTCTGCTCTCCTTGGGCGAGTCCATCGCAAAAATCAAGATCCTTGCGAAGAAGATCTTTGTAATCCTCAATGCCAGCATACTGCTTGATAGTTTGTATCTTTGACATAAGTTCTCCCGCTGTGTTACCCAAGTTGAGAGCCCCCATCATCGCTGATTCCGGGATCACTTGTGACACAATCCAATTGATCGGGGACAGGATCGAGTCTGCAAACTGTGAGACAACATCAGGCTCTTTAGTCTTCCACTCGTTAATCAGAGCGAGCTGCTGCTTCTCATAATTGGTCATTGGGTTCTCATTGTTGTCCGGCGGTGTGGTGGTTGTCATATTCTCAGCGAGACTTTATGGTTGCGGGCTCCGGTGTGAAGTGGCGAGCGCGGCCTTGAAAAAAGGCGGTGTGTTTGCCGTTCTATAACCGCGGGCTGCCCGTGAGGGCCTATCCGCAAGAACGGCTCCGTACTGAGCGGAGATTCG
>JBGSPC010000287.1:0-27750 GCA_041738805.1 Terrimicrobiaceae bacterium
AGTTATCACGATAACCATCCCTTGGGCTTTGTTGAAGCGGGCTTCTCCGCAGGGCAAACGCATTGAAATTGTTGCTCTTTCTCGATTCTAACCCGGAGGGTTCCACGGAAATTTACGGGGGGTGAAGCTTGGAGAACCCCCGGATGTGCATTCAAAAAGCGAGCCACCCCGGCAGGGGTGGGGGAATGTTCCATTCGCCTGGTCAAATCTGTTAAGCATTTTGAATCTTCGAAGCCGCAATTTCCCTCGCCCCTGCCAGGGCGAATCCCGTTTTTATGAGGTTCCGGGGGTTCGCAAGGTCACCCCCGGCTAATTTCCGTCATCCTTTCGGGATGAACCAAAATTTAAACGCAATTGCCCTGGGCCTCTTCCGCTCGTTGCCGGGGACCCCTCCCCACGCGGCCACGCCATTGGCGGCCTGCATCCCTCCCTGCGGGCAATCATCACCTCAAGGGGTCTTGGAGGGTCTGCGGGTGGTTGCTCCATCCACCCACCGCCCCCCAATCATCAAGACTGAGGGTTCCTGCACAATTCCATATTCATTCCGGGCAATCTTTGCCACAACCAAGTCCACCGCCGCAGCCCCTGCCTTGCCGTTTCTTTCATCAATACCGGAAAACGACGAGCCCGACGGGACGGCTAGACAGGCCATCGCAACATTCCCGGGAACCTTCAGTTTCATCTCCTCAAACCAGTGGCGCTCCGAGCCGTCAATGGAGATAAACGCGTCCGGCTGCCAGCGATCATACCACTTTCTGAATTCCTTCAGGGAGCTTGCATTGATATCTCCCACAAAAAGAGGGATCCGCCGGGACTCGGGAAGGCTGTATTGACAATCACAATAGCCGGGCATCCATCGAGCCCCCCTGCGGTGCTCTCTGACATGGCCCCCGGACAGCGCGGTCCCGATCCGCTGATAACCTGATTGCGTGAGTTTTTTGAAGGCGAGCACATAATTCGCCAGATGATCCTGATCCACCACATCCAGATCCTGCTCACCCCACCCCATCCCGATCCCGATGCAGGCATACCTCTCCCAATGGACGGCATACGAACGGTTTCCCCGATACGGGGGCAGAAAAATCAAACCCTGAACTCCACGGGCAAAGATAACGGAATCCGCTTTGGCCGGCGTTATGCCGGGGGCCTTCAGAAAAAAGCGCTCAACAGTGAATCCGAGCTCGGACGCCCGCCGCAGAATGCCCTGATCATAGCTCTGGTAAGCTCTGGAGCCCCGGTACCAGTCTGCCTCGGAAGGGGAATCAATAAAAAGGGCGAGACTCCCTTGTTCATTCATAGCCTTGCCGGCCCGGATATGAGACATCAGTGTCCTCACATAGGCATTCTGCCGGTAACCCATCTGTTTGGCCTTTTCCTTAACCTTCTCGCGCATCTCCTTTGAAACACGGCGGGAGCCTCTCAAAGCCAGAGAGACGGCCGCCTGGCTGAGACCCAGGGCTTTGGCAATAGCGCGCTGATTCGGCATGGGCCTGACCTAGCATATTTTTTGGAGGCGGAAACGCCACATTTCAAGCTATCGGGACCGGGATTGCCTCCGCCAAAGCGCAATGAGCAGCCAAAATGGTTGGAATGCAGTCAACGACAGAAGGCCTCTGCTCCAAAACTCCACCCCACTACCAAAGGGTTGCGGATTGCCATAACGGGGCAATTGTGTCAGTTTGAAAGATCAGACATGAATCAAACGCGTTTCCCCTTCTCTCATTCGCGGTCTGTCCTGGCCGCCATGGCTGCAGTCCTGTTATCTGCTTTGGCGCCCCCACTGCAGGCAAGCGAGCTGAAGCTGGCCTCCTTGTTCACCAACCACATGGTGCTCCAGCGCGAGCAACCGGTCCCGGTCTGGGGCACGTCAGCGCCGGGCGATGAGATCACGGTTGAGTTTGCCGGACAGAAAAAAACGGCAAAAGCAGACACGGAGGGCAAATGGCTCGTGAAACTCGATCCCATGACGGCCTCACTGGAGGGCCGTGAGCTGATCGTGCAGTCGGGCACGGAGAATCAAAAGCTCACCGATGTTGTTGTTGGGGATGTCTGGCTGGCTTCCGGCCAGTCCAACATGCACTTCACCATGAAGCGGGTTCATAACGCCCGGCAGGAAATCGCTGCCGCCGACCATCCCGCCATTCGGTTTTTTTACGTGAAGCCACAATTTTCCCGGGAGCCGGCATCCGGCGTGCAAGGCGAATGGAAACCGGTTTCACCACAGACAGCCACCGAATGTTCGGCCGTGGCCTACTATTTTGCCCGCGATTTGCAACAGAAGCTGGGGGTACCGATTGGTTTGCTGGTGAGTTCGGTCGGAGGCACGAGGATCGAGACATGGATGGAGCCCCAAACACTCTCCAGCCTTGGTGTCGCCAATTCTCTCCTCGACAAGTGGAAAAATGTCTCGCCCACAGATCTTCAACAAATTGATGCCGCCTACACCGCGTATCAAGAGCAGCGCGATCATGCTTACAAACAGGCCGTGGCCACCGCAAAAAGCCAGGGTCAGCCACTCCCCGACGCACCCCGGAGGCCTGCGACGCGTCCTCATGATTGCCCGGGGGCCTTGCACAACGGCATGATTGCTCCCCTCCAGCCGTTTGCAATCCGGGGAGCGCTTTGGTATCAGGGCGAGGCAAATATCGGTGTCCCTGGTGCCTACGAAAAAATGCTGCCGGCCCTGATTGCCGACTGGCGTCAGGTGTGGGGTGCGGAGATGCCATTCCTGATCGTGCAGATCGCTCCGCACCAAAGTGTCACGCCTGATTTTCGAGAGACCCAGTATCGCATCTGGCAAAAGACGCCACACACCGGGATGGTGGTCACAACCGATGTGGGTGACGCCAGGGACATCCACCCCACCCGCAAGGCTCCCGTTGGAGAGCGCCTGGCCTTGGCAGCACGCGCCATCAGTTACGGCGAGAACGTGGAATACTCCGGCCCGGTCTTCCAAAGCATGAGCGTTGATGGAAACCGGGCGGTGATCTCCTTCACCCACGCGGATGAGGGGCTCATGGCAAAAGGCGATTCTCTTAAGGGCTTCGTCGTGGCCGGCAGTGATAAAAAATTCTTTCCAGCCGAAGCCGTGATTGAAGGGTCAACCGTTGTTGTTTCATCCGCTGACGTCAAACAGCCGGCGATTGTCCACTACGGCAACGACAAGGTGCCTGACGTGAATTTATACAGTGGCAACGGGCTGCCTGCTGTGCCGTTCCGCAGTGACGCCAACGTGACTCCTCTGCGGTGAAACCAAACAATCGACTCAACCAATAATCCACAGACACACGGTTCCTACATATCTCCTGGCTTTGCCGACCCCTCCGCAGTGTTCATGAAAAACCTGCCCTGGCAATCATTCCTGGCTGCCTGGCCCCGCAAGTCATGGCCCCATCGTTTATGATAACCCCCCATCAAAACCTACCCTCCGCAGCGATCGCGTTTGCCCTCATCGCTTTTGCACCACTCACCGGCTATGCAGCCGGGCCCCCGCCCTCCTCGCCAAACATTATTGTGATCCTCGCTGATGATGTGGGTCCCGGCGACGCCGGGGCTTACGGAGCCACCAAAATCAAAACTCCCAACATCGATCGTCTGGCCGCTGAGGGACAACGTTTCGAGAATGCCCATGCCTCGGCCGCGGTCTGCACGCCGACCCGCTATTCCCTTCTGACCGGCCAATATTCGTGGCGCCGCGATGCGGCCGGTGTGAACCGCGGAGTGGCGAATGGAAATTCCCCGCTGCTCATTCCCACCGATATGAAAACCGCGCCCGGGCTCCTGCAGCAGGCCGGCTATCGCACCGCTGCCATCGGCAAGTGGCATCTGGGATTTGGAACCACCAAGCCCGACTACAATGGGGAACTCCGACCCGGTCCGCTGGAGATTGGTTTCGATGAGTATTTCGGGATCCCGTCCACCAATGACGGCATCCCCACCGTCTTCGTCCGTCACCATCGCGTCGTCGGCCTTGATCCCGCCGACCCTATTCAGGTTTCTTATGACAAAGAGGAGGCCGAACGTGAGGGGCTCTCCTCATGGGCCGCAGGACGCCAACGCATTGGCTGGGGCCAAGGCGGCAAATCCGCTTGGTGGGCTGATGTGGACTCGTTCTTTTCATAGAGGCGGGATCTGATTCGCGCTCGCTCCCACCCCAGCATCACTCCCGAAGCCATGGCCAAGACTGACGGCGGCTTCTTCAACGCAGCAGCCAGCGGTGGACTTCATGAGAGGGTGGAACATGTATCATATTTTGTCTGATATCTGTCTGGTGTCAAGAGGAGATTTTCTCGCGAGGCTTAAACTTGTCATGTTGCTTCGGAGACGGCACTGTCTGGCTTCAAAAAAGCCAGATGTCTGCGATTTTGAACATTGAGCGCCCGGAAAAAATTTCCCCTGACTCGAATCGGAGGGATGCGGCTGTCGATCAGATCAAGCATTTCATCCGTGGCAACCGGCTGCAACCGGGCGAGCGTTTACCCACCGTCCGAAAGCTGTCCGAGCATTTTGGGCTGACGCGGGATGCGGTTTGGAGGGCTTTGAAGCAGATGCAGGAGGAGGGCTGGCTGGATGTTCTTCCCAACAGGCGATACACCACTTCCAAGATCCTTTACACTAAGATTCTGCGTTCCATTCGCGTGCGCGCCATCTTTTCAGGCGAAGGGTATATCTATTTCCCAGGCTTCCGCAGGCTGGCGGATTCCCTGACCCGCCTTTGCCACTATCACAACCTCGATCTGAAAATCGATTTACTGCCACTCAAAGCGAAGCCGTCAAAAAAGGTTTGGAAAGACTGTGATGTGCTCCTTGTGGACAGCGATAGCAGCGGCTCGCTGCTGGAGGCCTTCGACAAGTTTCCGGTTCCGGTCATCGGCCTGGATGCTGACTACAGCGAGCGCTATCACGCCAACATCGTCACTGATCATGCTCTTGGCGGACGGATGGTGGCCGAGGCCGTCCTCCAACACCGCACACGCAAAGTCTCGCT
Organism: Terrimicrobiaceae bacterium; assembly: GCA_041738805.1. GTDB lineage: Bacteria > Verrucomicrobiota > Verrucomicrobiia > Chthoniobacterales > Terrimicrobiaceae > JAJTZA01. The sequence goes on from JBGSPC010000287.1 coordinate 4,988, forward strand.
GGTTTACCATTCCGGCTCAGAAAACAAAGCGCGCATCACCGCGCGTCTGGACGGGTTCCGACATGCATGGGTGGAGGCGGGACGGTCGAAAAATTCCTTATCCCTGGTGCCCATTGCGTGGAGCAGCAGTTCCTTTGAAGTGGCCCTCCATGTCCAGGCTTATCTTGAGAAGCACCCGGCCCATGGGACGTATTTTGTGACCGATGGACGTTTGGCGACCAACTTTCTGGAAGTCCTCGCCTATCAGAATGTTCAGGTCCCCAAACAAGCTGCTCTGATCGGATACGATGGGGCCCAGAGAGGAGAGCTCACGGATCCGCCCATGACCACCATTCAGCAGGACATGGAGAGGATCGCCGGGTCAGCCGTTGATTGGATTCAAAAAGTCGCCAGTGGTGAAGAAGCCGGGGACGGGGTGTTGGAGCGCATTGCGCCGGTTCTCATCACGCGCAGTTCGTTTTAGGATTTATTGTGATCTGCGGGTCTGGTCTGATCGGTTTTGCCCGCAGGGTTCCTCTCGTCTTCCAGCCTGGGTTTGCCGCCCCATTCCACGGGCCGCATGCCGGCCGGGGACATCGGGAGGGATCGAATCATCATGGGAGGATTTAATCGATATCAGCCTCAGACAAGAGTCAAACAATTCCTCTCGACAGCAGGCTTTGTGATGCAACGTCCTCAACAAACCTTTGAGGTCCACCCTGCCACGACTCGGCGGCCATCCAACGGGTTTCCTGGCCGGATCAGGCAGGAAGAAGGCGGAGCAAGTCATTATGAGGGCGCGCGATGACCTGCGCGGCAATCAGTTTTCCGAGTCCGCCGACGGCCGCTGAACCTGCGTCGAGCGCGGCTTGCACGGCGGCGACATCGCCTTTGATGATGATCGTCACGTAGGCAGCTCCGATTTTTTCTTTGCCGACGAGTTCGACATTGGCGGCTTTGAGCATGGCGTCGGTGGCTTGGAGAATGGCGGTGAGACCCTGGGTTTCGAGGATTCCGATGGCTTGTGGTGTCATAGTGGCAAGGTTGGGTTTGTGATCTGCAGGAAGAAGGTATTCTCGACCGCCATAGAGCGGGTTAATGAAATTCGGCCCGGAGAGGGCTGCGGAAAGCGAGGAGGACGGGGCATCGAGAATGGTCGAAGAGACCACCAAGGAGCCGAGTGCTTTCACCCGCAAGCCGGCCGCATCAAGGGCAGCGCGAACCGAGCCGGCGTCTCCGGAGAAGCGGGAAAGGATCACCTCCGTGCCGATAGGCTCAAGGCCGAGAAGGGTGACATCTGCAGATTTCAGCGCGGCATCGCAGGCCATCGCCGTGATGCTCAGGAAAGGAGTTTCAAGCAGTCCAAGGCTCATGCGCGGGTTGCGACAACAGCGCGGACGATAGCTTCAACCGTGGACCGAAGGTCAATATCGGGCACAGCTGCTTTGTTTTGGCAGGCGTGAGCAGCCTCAGAGAATCCGCATTCCGTGAGGACACAGGCAATACGGCCCCGGATGTCGGCCATGAGATCCAGTTCGCCGGCAGAAAGAGGAAACCGGGCCCGCCCGGGCAGGAAGCCCCGCATTTCGTAGCCAGCCCGGAATCCCTCAGGGAAATTCGGGGCGTTGACCATCAGGGAAAAGAGATCCAGGAGCTTGAACTGCACACGTTTTGCCTCGGCCCAATTTTGCACACGGGCCTCGTTGTAGATTTTCATGATCACCTCCGGCACAACACCAGCGCTGGAAAGCGTTCCACCGTCGCCACCCATAAAAAGTGAGGCGCACAGGAGTTCTTCCCAGCCAATCAGAACAGAAAAATCCGGCCGCTGGGATTTGATCTCATGGAGCACTTGTTGGAAGCGGGGCATATCGCGCGAGGTGTCCTTCGTGCCGATGATCCGGGGACAATCCAGCGCGAGCCGCTTGAGGACCGGGACGCTGATTTCGTTCGCAAAAGCAGGAATGTTATAAATGACAATGTCGATCGGGGACTTGGACGCCAACTCGCGGAAGTAGGCCTCAATACTTTCCTGAGTGAGCTTGTAATAATAGGGGCCGGTGATGGAAACCGCCCGGCACCCGAGGTCGGCACAATAACGGCACATTTCGAGAACGAGGTCCACATTGGGCTCGGCAGCACCGGCGAGAATCGGCTTTCCTGCAGCTTCCTCGGCAACAATCGTCACGACCCGCTTGCGCTCTTCGTAGCTGAGACGGATGAATTCACCCATGCTCCCGTTCGGGTAAAACCCGGTCACGCCCTTGCTGCCAATCCAGCTGATGATGCGGCGCAATTCCTCCTCGTTGATGCGGCCCTGGACGTCGTAGGGGACAATGTTGGGTACAAAAATTCCGGAGAGAGATGCCATGGTCAGAAAGCGTAAATTTTTTTGGCGTTTTCGTCCAGCAGACTGCTTCGTTGAGACGGGGTGGCCAGTCCGGTGAATCGGGTGGGGTCGGATAGATGGTGATGGGTATCGCTCATCTTAATCGCTGTGAAAAACTTCCTCCATGGTCGCCCACCACTCTTCCGGGCTTCGATTCGAAAGCGGCTCCTGGCAGGGCTTGCAAAGCGCCCACCACTCCTGGGTCTTCGGGTCGGCAGCCATGCGGGCGGAGTCCGCCCCCATATCCATCCCCGTGTATTCAAAATAGCTGAAGAGGTAATGGCTGCCGTCCGGAAACCGGCGCAGGAAGATCGAGTAGTTATGAATGTTGCAGTCCTTGATTTTTTCAAGAATCTCCGGCCATGCCGATGCATGGAGTCGCTTGTATTCTTCGAGTTTTTCCGGCCGCAGCCCGATGACCGATCCGTAACGTTTCATAGTGATTGGGGTTTGGTTGATTCTTAAGGAGGATTCGGCCTTCAAATTTTGTCTCAGAAAACGCTTCGGATTGCCTGCAGGCTGGCGCGAAGTTCCTTGGCAAGCTGGGGGTCGGAGTAGTCGCGTCCGATCTTCGGCCCCATGATTTCCAGATAACCAACCACGTCGTCCACGGGCCATGCGTTGGCGTGCTGGTCGCAGAGGTCTTTGAAGGCGGCGAGGTCAACCGTGCCGCGCTTTTGCTCCTCGTCATTAAACCCGAATGTCGAGCTGAAGATGGAATCGGTATTCTTGAAGTGGAATTCGCACATCATGGGAAGCCCTGCGATAAAAAGGTCCACATTGGAAAAAAGCACGTTTTTTTCCGCATCGCAGAGGCCATGACTCATGTCACCGCAAAGCCAGGTCGGGACGGTTTCGCCGGGATGGGCTGTATGGTCGGCTTTCATTTCGCCGATGTAGTGGCTCATCTCTTCCGGTGTGGTGGGCGGCTCGGCAAGGCAGGACATGGGTTCCATGGTGAGCGCTTTGAGTCCAAGGGATTTGGCTTTCCGCGAGAGCTCCTTGAGGTGGCGCAGGTAGCAGGCCGAGCCCGCCTCTTTATTGCCGGCTTGATCGCGGTAAACGGCCCCCGGGTTGGAGCCAACATAATCCGCCCCCACCAGGGCACCAACTTCGATCAAACGTTCAAAACCTTTTCTCGCGGCCTGTTCCATACGCGGATCCCCGACAAAAAACCCGCCAAGCTCCCGATGGGCGGTGAAAACGCTTTTGATTTTTAATCCACGGGATTCCGCTTTCGTGCGGAGATCGGTGAAGTAGGAATCTTCCAGAACATAAAGTTCATAAAAGGATCCGAGCTGGACATTGCGGATCCCCTCCACGGCAAGAAAATCAAACAACCACTCGAAGCTGTAGCGGGTTTCGATGCAGTCGGTTTTCAGTCCCAGTTCGATATTCATCGTTTTGCCGCTTGGAGATCAGGGCCGATTTTGAAGATGACCTTGTTGTGATAGTTCGTGTGATCGACGAGGTCAGCAAAGATGGCGGGACCTTCCGAGAGCGGGAGCTTATCAGTGATAAGGGGCGCGACGACCAGATCGCGGTCGAGGTGCTCGAGCACCGTGGTCCAGTCATTGGAACCAGCAGGAGTGACCTTGCTGTTCCATGTGCCGTGGATGGTGAGTTCCTTGCGCAGGATGTTGGAGAAATCCTTTTCTCCGATCCGGAATTCCCCCGCGATGTTGCCCAGGAAGACCACTTCTCCAAACATGCCGCAAACCTGCACAGCCTGGAGAAAGGTGAGCGGCAGACCACAGGCCTCGATGCTTCGCGGGACCCCGCGCCCTCCGGTGGCATCAAGGATCTGCCGCACGGGATCGCCGTCCCGGGCGTTAACAGGATCAAAGCCCATCTCTGCGGCCAGCGCGAGTTTGCGGGACTCAACATCGACAATAAAGACGCGGGCGCATCCATGAATGCGCAACCACTGGGCGGTCATATTGCCAATGGGGCCGGCACCAAAAACCACAGCATCGTCGCCTTCCCGGATGTGAAGTTTCCTCACCCCATGAAGCGCCACGGCAGCAGGCTCGGTCATGGAAGCATGAAGCAAGTCCACCGAATCAGGAACGGCAAAAAGATTCCACTCGGGAATGCGGAGGTATTCGGAAAAGGCCCCATCACGCCGCGAACCGTAATAATCGTATTCGGCGGCCTGCGCATAATCGCCGCTAAGACAGGCCGGATCCGTCTCCGGATTTTTGGGGAGGAGCGGAAAAACCGCGACGCGATCCCCCTGGCGAAACTTCCCTCCCGGCACCGGCTCTTCAATCACTCCGCTGAATTCATGCCCCATGACAAGAGGATAAAAGTAAGCCTTGCCGCCATAAGCCCGCGGCAGGTCGGAACCACAGATCCCACACGCTGCGATGCGGACCAGCGCGGCAGGGCGGTCATCCGGCGCGGATGGAATGGCGTGATTGTCCACGTAACGGAGTTGCTTGTCGGCTTCAAGAACGAGGGCTTTCATAAGGCTAATCAAAATCCAAAATAACTTTCAGGCTGTCGCTGTCAGCGGCGCGGTGGATGGCGGAAAGGATCTGATCCGGCTTGAACCGCTCGGTCGCATTGGTCATCAGGTCGAGCTTCGGGAGTTTGCCTGTCACCAGAAGCTCCTGGGCCATGCGGATGCCGTGCATGGATGAGCCATGGGTGGCCTGATAACATTGCAGCTTGTAGTGGACATCGTTATTGAGGTCGACTTCGTGGGGAATGCGGGGTTTGCCTCCGGCCCCTTTGACTCCTGCGTGGGCATCGAGCACCGTGCCATAGCCCATGAGTTTCACCGAGAGCTCATACCCCTCCCGCGCGGGAACATTCATCATCACAAAGTGCGGTTCGTTAAAGGGCTTGCACGCGGCAAACACATTCTCCACGACGTTTTCATCCCAGCGGACCCCCACCACCCGCTCGTCTCCAAAATCGCGCAGAACCCGCTCGAGGCGCCCGGCTCCCCGATTCACAAGAATGATCTTTCGGGCCCCCATGGCCTGTGCACATTGCAGGGCATAGGTGCTCTGAGAGCCCGCACCGATCAGCACAACCACGCGGTTTTCGATGCAATGATTGACGCGTGTCATTCCCTCCAGGCAGCAGGCCAGCGGCTCCAGCTGACAAGCCTGATCCGGCGGAAATCCCGGCGGAAATTTTGCAATCGGCCCAAGATCCACGAACCACTTGGGCAGAATGGCATGCGTTCGGGCAAAGCCGGGAAACTCGTGTCCGGTGGCCTGGGTCTGCGGGCAGCATGTCCAATCACCGGTTCCGTGATCCCCACAATAAAGGCACGCGCGATCGCCACAGGGAATATCGCAGCCGATCCCGACAAGATCTCCCACGGCAAATTTTGTCACACCTTCGCCGACAGCCTCAACCGTGCAACTCACCTCATGCAGCAGCACCGCCGGCCAGTTGCGGATCCGGGGCAAACCAACTTGGTAAATCACCACGTCCGATTGACAGACCGAGGCCCGGCGGGTGCGGAGGAGGATTTCCCCCGGTTGGAGGGAAGCCAAGTGAACGGGTTGAGGAGAAAAGAAACCACCCGGTTGATCAAGCATGTAAGAGAGGGCGGGCATGGATAAAGCGACAAAATGATTGCATTATGATCATTAATCAATCAAATACTAATCATTGCTGCTTCATTTCTATGAAAAATCGCCCCATCCAGATTTCACCCTCCATGATGTGTGCGGACCCGTTTGCCTTGGGGGAGGTGTTGGACACCATGGCAAAGGGAGGGATCGAGTGGCTTCACATTGATGTGATGGACGGGCGGTATGTGCCGAATTTCACATTGGGTCCCGATTATTGCCGGGCTTTGGCGTCAGCCTCGTCGATCCCGCTGGATGTGCATTTGATGGTCGAAGAGCCGGACCGCCACTTGCATCTCTTTGCGGCCTTCCCGGATGCACGCGTCACGTTTCACCCGGAAACCGTCAGGCAGCCGGTGCGGGTCATCGAGCGTCTCCGCGAGCTGGGCGCCTCCCCGGGTATTGCGATTGACCCGGCCATGCCGGTCTCCGCCTGCCGCCATCTGCTTGGGTTGGTGGATCAGGTCCTCATCATGACCGTCAATCCTGGTTACGCCGGCCAGAAACTGCTCCCCTTCTGCCTTGATAAAATCACGGAATGCCGCGACCTGCTGGAGGAATGCCACAGCGCAGCGGATCTTCAAGTGGACGGGAATGTGAGCTGGGAAAATATTCCCCGCATGGTCGCTGCCGGTGCCAATGTTCTGGTGGCAGGCACGTCCTCGCTTTTCGTGAACGGAAGAATCGCCCTCTCCGACATCACGCGCCTGCGCGAATTGGCCTCGTGATTCCATGAGACCTTTGGAACGCCAAAGGGCCATCGCCTCACTGGTGGACCGTCAGGGTGACCTCACGGTCGAGGAAGCCTGCCGGACTCTTGGCATTTCTCCGGCCACCACAAGACGGGATTTTGTGGAGCTCACCCGGCGCGGCCTGGTTGACAAAACCTGGGGTGGAATCAAGGCCACCCGCCTCCCAACATCAGAGATGCTGCCCAGCCGCCTGAGGGAAAGCCTGAACACCACGGAAAAAGAACGGATTGCCCGGGCAGCCTGCGAACTCATTCAGGATGGGGATGTGCTGATGATCGATGGAGGAACAACCACGCTCTGCATGGCACCTCACTTGGCCAACCGTCCTGTCCGGATTCTGACGAATTCGATCCTCATCGCCCACCGCATCGATGCTCTGCGTTCGGTCCATGCGGGAGCGGAAGTGTTTCTGACAGGCGGCTTTCTTTATCCAGGCTCCGGACTTCTTGTGGGGCCGGAAGCTGTCAAGAGCCTCTCACAATATCAGGCAAAGTGGGCGTTTCTCTCCGTGGGCGGACTGGATGCCGCAGGAGGGTCAAACACCAATCACCTTGTCGTCGAAAGCGAACGCATGATGATCCGCCTCGCCTCGGAAGCTGTGGTTGTCGCTGACAGCTCAAAGTGGCACAGAAAAGAAATGGTCAGGGCCTTCGCTTGGAGCGAGGTCGGGACTCTTATCACGGATTCCCCGATCCCTGCGGGAATCGATGGCCTCAACACGGTGCACATCGCCGAGGCAAGCCGTTAAACGTCCACCCGACAGGGACCGCACGGGAACTCAGCCACGGCACTCTGCTGCGGTGTTTCAACCCTCCCGTGAAGCGCGGCCTCTGTGAACCATTCGCGGGTGGGTGCGTCGGCGGATTGAGTCCGCTCCCAAGTTATAAAGGGCATGACTTTTCTTAAACCGCTCCAGCGGGAAGAATGAGGGGCTTGGGGGATGCATCCATGGTTTTCGAGGCGCACGTGCCGGGTGATTTCTGGCGTGAAGCATCGGTGTCTTACCGGCTCAGGCCTGGTCCCGCGAAAAATATTCCGTTTTCGCTACTTGAGAACTTCAGGGGGAAAGGACGTGTCCACGGAAACACGAGCCGGTGTGAGGTCAGGGAGATTTTCTAAAAACTCCACAACCACCAGGGACTCATCAGAGTTCACGCTTTTGACCCGTCCTTCGCGCCGCAGGTCACTTCCAACAAAGCTCAGAACCGCCATCATCCGCGGTTTGATGTTGGCGGCGGCTTTCTGCTCAAATGCTGCGGTGACGGTCCGCCCATCCACGGCCTCGATCTTGAGGCTGTAGGGGTTTTGCGAGGAAAAGCGTGTGCAGGTGCCGAGGGCCGCTGCCACACCAACCACGGCCATCAGTCCCACGATGATCGTGCCGCTTCGCCAGCTTTTTGTTTTGGGATCGGGCATAATGTCAGCGTTTCAGGACTTCGCCTGAACGTGTGTCAGTCCCCGTAACCAAGAGGATGCTTTTGATGCCAGGCCCACGCGCTTTCCACGATGGGCCGGATATTTTCAAACTTCGGCTGCCACCCGAGCTCGGCTTTGACTTTTTCCGAGGCCGCCACAAGCCGGGGAGGATCGCCGGCTCGCCGTGGTTTTTCGGTGGCCGGGATGTCAACACCGGTGATTTGACGGCAGGTCTCAATGACTTCCTTCACCGAGGTTCCTCCCCCGGTGCCGAGGTTGTAGAACGCGCTTTGTGTGGCCTCCAGCGCAAGCATGTGGGCCTGGGCGAGATCAAGGATGTGAATGTAATCGCGGATGCAGGTTCCGTCCGGCGTGGGATAATCCGTTCCGTAAATATCGACCGACTCCTTTTGCCCCAACGCGACTTTCAAGATGTTAGGGATCAGGTGGGTTTCGATGCGGTGATCCTCTCCGTATTTTTCGGTGGCACCCGCTGCATTGAAGTAACGAAGGGCCACAAACACCAGCCCGTGAATTTCTCCATACCACTTCAGAATTTGTTCAAACATCAACTTGGACTCTCCGTACGGGTTGATTGGCTTTTGCGGGAGGGACTCGTCCAAGGGCACGGTCTCCGGAATCCCGAAGGTCGCGCACGTTGAGGAAAACACAAACTTGCGAACCCCGGCCTCAATCGTCGCGTCGAGAAGGTTGATCCCATTGGCCACATTGTTGCGAAAATACTTCGAGGGATTCTGCATGGATTCTCCCACCAGGGCATTGGCCGCAAAATGCATGACGGCCTCAGGTCGGAATTCCCCCATGGCATGACCAAGAACCGTCCGGTCTTTGAGGTCACCCTGAAAAAACTGTGCCCGCGGATCCACGGCCTTCTTGTGGCCTTCGCTGAGATTGTCGAAAACGGCCACCTGCACCCCCCGGTTGAGGAGTTGCTCCACACAGATGCTCCCGATATATCCCGCACCACCCGTCACAAAAACTTTGTTCATCGTGGATTCAGAATAGCGCGGGTCATTCCCGAATCAAGCACCGAGCCGGGGGACGGGGGGTGGATCCCATTCGGGAAGCAAAAAAACGGGCGGGCAAGGGACTGCCCCGCCCAACCCGGGAAGGACGGGCTGGCACAAGCGCGAAGCGCCCCATGGATGGTAGGGCCGGGCAGTCCCTTGCCCGCCCACTTGCTAAGGCGTGATGAAGGATTCCGCTGGCAAAGCAACTTCCACCCCTCGGGAAATCGCCCCCGGAAATGGAATCAATCATCCCCTGATTCTCCTCAAAAAATTCTAAATCGATACGCTTGCGCGCATAGGGTTCGGGTTTTGTTTATTTGCTGTCATTGTCTCCATCGCGTTGAGCGCGGCCCAGGGCGACAAGGCAAAACCCGCCTGCAAGTCTCGTTCTGCCAGATCGAGAGCTCGGATTTTTTAGCAGACCCTCCGTTAACGCTCTGAATAAGAATTTCTACCACTCCGCCCTCACATGAGGGTAGTCGAGGATCTTTCGATCCGTGGTGAGCAGGAGGCTGTTTTCCTTGCGTGCGGTGGCAGCCAGGATTCGATCTGCCGGATCGGCATGGAATGTTCCCGGCAAGCACCAGGCCTCCTCCACGATTTCAAGCGTAATGGGCAGGGTCTCCCAACCGTTTCGCTTGAGCGCTTCACGCAACCACAGGCGCCAATGCATCGGAAGCTCGATCCTCCCTCGTTCTTGCAAACAGGCCAACTCCGCTGCCGAGATCGGAGAAATGAAAACTCGTTCCGCCTTGTCGAGGATGGCTCGCGTGGAATGCCCTACGCAGGGATCATCCAAACTCAGAAAGAGAATCACGCAGGTGTCCAGCAACACATTCATTTCATCATATCCCAGTCCGCCTCGGCCAGAACCGGCTCGGTGAGGTCCGCATGGATGCATGCTCCAGTCCCTTTAGCCCAACCAATCACGGTGTGGTGTTTTCCCTTGGAAACCGGGGCAACCGAGGTGATTTTTGCCACCGGCAGGTTCCGCCTGCAGATCAGCACCGTCTCACCTTGCTCAACCTGATCCACCACACTGGAAAAATGCGTCTTTGCTTCACTGACGTTCAACGTCTTCATGGTCGGATATTGGACCAACAAGTTGGTCGTGTCAATGAGTCGAAACCGGAGAGGCTCACTCCGTGGAGGATGTGCCTGATGTCAAGCGGCCTGCGACGCGCGGATCAACATCTCTACTGCTGCGCTCAGACCTCCCTCCCGTTTTGCCATCGCCTCGAGCTTTTTTCTCAGAGGGGGCGAAAGCAAGACAGTCGTTCTGACGTGAGCCCGCGGTTTCCGTCCTGATCCATGCCTCATTCCCCCGCGAATTTTCCGCAGCGTGCTTTTCGCCGCCCGTTGCAGTTCATTGGCCAAAGCAGGGTGAGGAGTGCGACAGCCGGCAAGGCCGTCATCGATTTCCTTTTCGTAGGTGCTCAATGGCACTTTCAATGCCTTTTTTACATCGTATTTCATGTTTTGTGCTTCCTCTGGTATGTTGACGACGGCCATGCGGTGATCACACGGAAATCTGAACCTTTTGGCTCACAGGCCACGCAGTGCATGTATCCTGCGATCTCCACGATAATCACAATCTGTCCGGGATATTTCTCCGGCTCATAAACCTCAACAATCCCGTTTTCGGCGATGGCTTCGATGATCATCTCGAAACTCAACCCTCGCGCTTTCAGGCTCGCTTTGTTTTTGTCGCCAGGAATGAATCCCACTTTGAAAAACTTATCATTATTTCAAAATCAATCAATCCGAAATTGGAGAATCCCTATCCAGTGCAATCATACCAGTCGAGAAGAACGCCCCCCGCAACCCGCATCACCCTCACTCCGTCTCGATTGGGTCAGACGCCCGGCTCGTTTTCGCTACGATCCGCAGGTGTGCGACGGCTGGAATCCGTTGCCCGCCATGGCCTCGCCGCGACTCATTTCGGATTTGACTTTAAGCGCCCGATGATCAAACATGTGATACTTCTCTTATGACCCATAATATCCTCTTTCGAATTCTCGCGATCATGACGCTGCTGACTGGCTTATTACCGGCGACCGGACAAGCGGGCGGGGGCCCCTCGGGGTGTGTTGTGATTTATGATCCATCGGATGTCAATTCGCTGACGATTGCCGCGAGGTATCAGGCTCTGCGGTCCATCCCGGATGAGAACATGATCCCCTATGTTTTTCCGGCGAGTTTCACACGGACGACGGGATGGGATTTTTTGTATTCGGTGAGGCAAATGCTTGCTGACCGCGGGATCGACGCGCAGTTGCAAACCATCGCTGTGGCGGGAGCCGTGCCATTGTCATCGGGCCAGACCACACCCACGGGGAACGTCACCTCGCTGCTCTCCTTTATTTATATGTCGCCAAGTTTCGGTCAGGCGAGCTACCCCGTGTCGATTTGGGAACCCGAGAACGCGGCATTTTCTGCGGATGCGACGGCCTTTCGCGCCCCGGCCCCCGCGGGCACATGGTCTCTTTCTGCCGCGACGGAGATTGGCGGCTACCGTTACTGGCCTGTGAGCGCGCTTTCGTATCCAGGCCGTAATGGGATGAGCCCACGGGAGATTTTAGCCTTCTTGGAACGCGTGCGAAGCGAGGACGGAACCAAGGCAACCGGCACCATTTACTGGCCGCTAAACAATGACATACGGAGTGAGACGCGCGCAGGCCAGCTCGGGAACGTTTCGGAAATCTGGTTTTCCCGCGGGATCCGGTTTTCCGTCGTGGGGAGCTCCACACTGGCTACGGGATGGTTCGGAAATCGCAGCGATATTTCCGGTGCCACGGTGGGACTGGCGAATTTCAACGTGTTTAATGGAAACACGTTTCTACCCGGCTCCTGGGTCGATCACCTCACCAGCAACGGGGGAGGATTTGCATCCTTCATTCCGAGTCAGACCTCCGCGACCCAATGGTTACGCGGCGGGGCTTCCGGCACATCGGGATCAATCAGCGAACCATACGCCTATGGGAGCAAATTCCCTCATGGACACATCCACACGCACCTTCGGGCCGGAGCGTCTCTCTCCGAGGCCTACTGGCAGTCCATCCAGACGCCGTCCGAAGTCATGCCTTTAGGAGATCCCCTTCTTCAGCCCCACGCGGATTTCCCGGTTGTCTCCATCTCTTCCCCGTCGAATGGTGCAACGGTCAGCGGAACGATTGCGATTTCCGCAAATGCCAGCGCGTCGGGTGGTAAGACGCTGGAACCCGAACTCGACCTTTTCGTGGACGGAAGATGGGTCCACATCGGGTCGCCGGAGGAAACTGTTCTGGCAACAAGAACGCCCGGTGGATTTTCCTTAAACACAGGCAGTCTGTCCGATGGCTGGCATGAAGTCCGCGTTGTGGCCTACAATGCAGACTCGGTCCGAACCCAGAAAGAAGCTACCGTTGAACTGATCGTTAATAACTCCGGCGGATCCTTGTCCCTGAGCGGACCCACCGTCATCAATCCGGACAATACGGAGACTTTCACCGTCTCGGTGGCTGGATTCACAGACCTGACGTCACTTTCGTTGCAGGCCAATGGCCGGACCCTGGCGAGCTTTCCCACAACCGGGGGACCCGTGAGCGTGAACCTTGCTTCAGTGAACACCCTTGCTCCTCTGGATGGCGAGTGGACACTTTTTGCGGTGGGCCGACGCGCCAATGGACAAAAGGTTTACAGCGCACCGCTGAAGACAATGGTCTCGTGGCCTGCCGAGCAGGGGGTCGCCTCTCCATCGCTCGGGGCCGCCGCTGCCAATGTGCGGTATTTCTCGAACACCAGTGCCGGCGGTTTTGATTGGAATACGACAGCCCCCGATGCCACGGCAGCGCTTCCTGCAGATCCGGTAAACGGTATCCGCATCACGCCCACAAGCATCCCGGGGGTGACCATCAGCGACTACACGACAAAGAAGCCCGGATTTCAGGTGGACTTCCTGTTTTATGCGCCCCGGGACGACTGGTATGAACTCGCCTTTGAATTTGGAGATGAGCGACGCAGTCAGGGTCGCGAGGCTTTTATGAATGGCCGGCAACTGATCGAAAAAAACTTTCTTTTCCAACCCCGGAGGCTGGCACCGGGATGGCACACGATCCGGGTCCGATCCGGATTGAACAATTCCGCATGGGCATCATGGATCTTACGCATCCGCGGAGGTGCCTCGCAGGACTTTGCAACATTCCCGGCCGCGCTGATCGCCAACGAGGGATCGGGATCTCCGGGGGCCGCGCCGCTGATTTCCCCGATCACCGCCGCGAGCAATCCGGTGACCGGAACCTCGGTGAGCCTGACCGCCAATGCCACCATCGGCGGCGGGACTCCTGCGGAACTTGGCAGCTTGAATTATTCCTGGACGTTGCTGAGTGGCCCACGCCCCGTCACGTTCTCTGCCTCTGACACGAATGCCGCCCGGACGACGACCGCCACATTTGTCGCCGCCGGGGAATACCTGATCGGTCTCAGGGTTGCCGGCCCCTCGGGCAGTGCGGTGGCCAGCCAATTGATCACGGTGGCACAGACTCCAGCGGGTGTGCCCACCATCGACCTGGGCCCGGTCACGACTTTCTTGCGCGGGGATTCCATTATTATGTCTGCCGTCACACGGGATCAATTCGGGCTTCGTATGCCGGTTCCTGCCACCGACCCCTTGCTCCCGACGGTGCTCTGGAGTTCCAATGACCCTGAAGGCACCTTCACGTCCCTGACGCCGGATGGCGAGGTTGTCTCGTTCCGCTCTCTCTCAGGCGCGTCAGGCAATCAGTCCGTCACGCTGACCGCCACGGGAGTCAATGGGCGCCCGGGAGCAGCCTCGCGGAACATTACGATTGCGCCAAATGCCCCGCCGGTGGGTATCACAAGCCAGCTTTTTTCGATGATGCAGGATGGTGCCGGTCAGGCGATCTGGTTGTCCGCCTCCCTTAGTGATCCCGACGGAGCCGTGAAGCAAAACAGTTTCGAATGGGTCGTCGTCTCGACTCCCCCGGGTCAGACGCTGCAATTTTCCGAAGCCGGTTTTGGGGGGACTTGGGCGACCTTTGGGGGACCCGGCACCTACGTCGTGCGATTAAACGTCACCGACTCCACGGGAGCGACAGTGTCCAGCACGCAGACTTTCTACATTGACGGAAGCGGCGTTTTGATCCCGTTCCCCTCAGTTTCCAATCCTGTGAGCCGGACCGTCGTTGTGGGAACAAATACCTACTTTTCCGTGACCTCCCCAAGCTCGTTGGCGATCCAGTGGCAGGTGAGCACGGATGGTGGAGGATCCTGGCAGGATATTCCGGGGGCCAACTCGAACGCCATCACGATCCGACCGAAAAGTCTCTCCGAAAACGGGTCGGGCTACCGTGTGGTGGCCTCCAACCCGGCAGGCAGCACCACAAGTGCACCCGCCACACTCACGGTAACCAGTCCGGCAGCGGGAGCGGTCTCATTCGATTCCCTGTCGGAGGTGGTTGTCAGCGAGGGAGTCGGAACCATTTCCGTGAATGTTCAAAGGCTCGGCAACAGCGCGGGGGCGATCTCGGTTGATGTCACTCTCAGCGAAAGCGATGCCCTGCTTGGCGAAGATTTTCTTGGGATGGACGGGGTGTCGCAGGTGACCCGAACCCTCACATGGGCCGATGGAGACACCACGGATCGCACGATCAGTCTCCCGATCATCGACGATTCGGAAGTTGAAGAGCCCAGCGTGTTCGGCACTGGAGAGTTCTTTTACCTCGAGCTCGGAAACCCGGTTGGCGGCGCGGCGGTTTCCAACGAATTCCTGATGATGGAGATCGGGGATAATGATGGCCCGGGTGTGGCCGCATTCCCCAACTCGGCGGCAACCATTTTTGAAGGCGATGGCAATGGCACATTTTTGGTGCACCGCGTGGGAAACTCCAAGGGAACACTGGCGGTGGATTATTATGTCGATTCCGGAAGCAACACCGCGCGCCCCGCCGTGGCCGGGCAGGATTTTACAGCGGTAAGCGGAACCCTGACGTGGGCGGACGGTGATACGACACCCCGGCAGATTATTGTGCCATTGATCGAGGATGATGCTTATGAGGGCGACGAACTTTTCACCGTCTCGCTCTGGTCCAATTCTGACATCATCCCCCTCTCCGTCACGCTTCGGGATGCCCCCGTTCAGCAGTGGCAGCGGGACCAGTGGCCATGGGCATTTTTGGACGAGCCCCCTTCTTACGAGCTGACCTCAACGGTGCTGGGGGTCTATGATCCCCTCTTTTGGTTCCGCTTCAGCGAGACGGCAGGAACCACCGTGGCCGCCATTGATGCTTATGGCGGCAACGTCCTCACCGGAAATCTCACGATCCGAAATTCGGGCTCCAACCTGGGGAGCTATCAGTTGAGTCAACCGGGACCCCGCCCCCCTTCCCAGCCCGGACTGGAATCGGGCAACACGGGCCTCAACCTCGGGGCGGCAGGCACCACGGGAACGCCCGCGCAGTTTGTGGCGGGCGGATACGTCACCCTCGGAAGCGGAAATAATCTGGCGTCCCAATTGCGCAGCGGCTTCACGTTCACCGCATTTGTGCGGACCAGCACCACGGATCGGGTCATGAATATCATCGGCGCCACGCGCACTGCAGGCACCCAGTTCTCGATCTTTGTGAATCGATCATTCTCCTCAAGCACGACGATCGCCCCTCACGCGTTGCGGATTTATCTCCGGGCCGATGGAAACTCAAGCGTTCTGGATTACTCCGTGCCACTCCAGAACCTTCCCTCGGGTAGTCTCTGCGATGGAAATTGGCACCACATCGCCATCACCGTTCCCCGCTTCACCTCCACAGATCATGAGGATTATCCCAGATTCTACTTTGATGGGGTCGAAGCAAACCCCCTGCTCGTTCGCGGGACGGAAACCATTGATTCGGGAGCGATTTTTACCGACTTTCTGGACGCAGGAAACGGGGTGAGGCTTGGCGTCAGCGGTGCCACGTCCCTTGCAGGATTCTTCAACGGGGGATTGGATGAGGTGGCCATTCTGCCCACCGTTCTGAAGCCGGAGGATATTGCGAAAATCGCTCGCGCCGGCCAACCCGCAGCTCTTCCGGCATCGGCCGGCCTGACAGCAGATCCGGACGGCGATGGACTGATCAATCTCCTCGAATATGCCATGGGACTCAGCCCGGTCTTTGCGAATCCAGGCAGCGCTCAAGAATCCGTCGTACAGGCCGGCGGGGAGGACTATCTCGCAATCACCTACACAGAAAATCTCGCGAGCACCGATGTGATGAAGCAAGTTGAGGTCTCGGGCAATCTTGGCACATGGAGCAGCGGTCCCGCCGCAACCACTGAGGTGAGCAGCAGCCTCCTGGGCTCGCGCCGCACGGTGACTGTTCGTGACAACGTCCCTCTCTCCGAGTCCCAAAAACGCTTTATTCGATTGAAGGTGACACTGCCCTGAGGTGACGGCTCCCATGGGTTCTGAAAGCATCAGATCTCACATGCTCAGCGTACAAAGTGTTCAACTCTGTTGGGATTCCGACTCCTTTTCCTCGCCGATATGGCCGCGTCCTTCATCAATCACCGAGTGTTCCCATAGCGGAATTTTTCGTGCATAAGCCGCACGTCCGAGCAAGTGAGCCGCGACGGGAGCCGTCATAAAGATAAAGGCCGCAGTGATCACCGCTTTGGTGACCACCGAAAGATCCTGAAAATTGAGGGCCGCTGCGATCAGGAGAAGAGCCACTCCCAGCGAGGCGCCCTTGCTCGATGCGTGCATACGCATAAAAAGATCCGGCATTCGGACGATTCCCAACCCTGCAAGAAACATG
Source organism: Terrimicrobiaceae bacterium (assembly GCA_041738805.1). Lineage (GTDB taxonomy): Bacteria > Verrucomicrobiota > Verrucomicrobiia > Chthoniobacterales > Terrimicrobiaceae > JAJTZA01. Next base: position 21,938 of record JBGSPC010000287.1, read on the forward strand.
AGGAACGCACCAATGAGGATAAGAGGGACAATGAGGTAAATCATTTAAAAATTCCTTTCTGAATGCTGAGAGCGAGGGCAATCGTGCCAAGAAAAGTGATCAGGGCCATCGCCAGGGCAATGTCCAGTAACACGGCCTGACCGGTGATGATGGAGGTTATCACAAGAGCCCCAACGCCCATGGTGGCCAAGGCGTCCAGAGCCACCACCCGGTCCGGCAAGCTGGGACCCAGGGCGAGGCGGACAAAGGCGAGGAGCATCCCCAAAGCCACGATGATGGTGGCCACCGAGGCAGCTGCGGTAAGGATAGGTGAGATTTCCATGGGGTTCAGCGAAGGATTTCGAGCACTCTGCGTTCGAGGTTGTTGGTGATGTCGTCACGGAGGGCCTGGGGATCTTTCACATACATGGCGTGAACGTAGAGGGTCTTTCTGTCTTCGGAGACATCAAGGCTCAGGGTTCCTGGCGTCATGGAGATCAGGTTGGCCAGCAAGGTGATTTCAAAATCGGTTTCTGCAAGGATCGGGATGGCCACAACTCCGGGGGTCATCATGTGCCGGGGTGTGAGGACATCCCATGCCACGATCACGTTGGATTTGATGAGTTCCCAAAGGTAATATCCCACAAAGGAGATCATCTTGGGGACCTTGCCGAAGTAGGAACTGTGTTCCCGGTGGCTGCGTGCGACCACAAACAGCACGAAGTAGGAGAGCACAAATCCGGAAATCAGGGTCTCCGTGTTGATGGCACCAAGCAGGCCGGCCCAAACGAACGTGAGGAGGATGTTGAGAGCGGGCAACATGGCTAGCGGGTGATTCCGAGGACAGCCTCGATGTAAAGGTTGGGGTTGAGGAGTTCCTCAGCCGCACGCATCGCAAAACCAAAAAAGAACTCCGGCACCAGGCCAATGGAAAGGGTCAGGAGGGCCAGCGCGGCAATGGGCCCAAGAAGCAGGATTTTGTCACGAAGCGGGACACGGTCAGGTTTTGGAACGGCCGTGTCATCGGGTTTCTTCCAGAATGCCTCAGCCCAAATCTTGGTCATCGAAAACAACGTGAGCAGCCCGACCGCCAAAGCAATGCCCACCAGCCAGGCGGCTGCGCCGCTAAAAATCGTGTCCCCCGCCAACCCGGCTTTAACGACGGCAAACTTGGCAAAAAACCCGGAGAGAGGAGGGATTCCCCCGAGCGACATCGCAGGGATAAAAAACAAAATTGCCAGCAGGGGGGACGCCTTGAGCAGGCCCCCCAGCTTTTTGAGATTGAAAGTTCCGGAATACCGGTGGGCCACCCCGCTGATCAGGAAGAGGTTCGATTTCACAATGATGTGATGGAAAATATAAAAGACTGTTCCCGCAATGGCGAGCGGGGTGAAAAGGGCCAGCCCGAGGATCATGTAGCCAATCTGACTGATGATGTGAAATGACAACAATCGCCGGAAATCAAACTGCACGACGGCCCCCAACACGCCCGTCACCATGGTCAGCCCGGCCAGGGCCAGGAGCAGAGAGTGGATAAAACCGACGTCCTCCGTGAAGACCAGCGTGAACATCCGGATCATCGCGTAGACACCCACTTTGGTGAGCAGTCCCGCAAAAATCGCGGACACGGCCACGGGCGGCGTGTGATAGGACGCCGGAAGCCAGAAAAACAGCGGGAAAATTCCTGCCTTCAAACCAAAGGCCACAAGGAAAAGCGCAGCCGTCACCGTGAGGAGCCCGGGGTCCAGCGTGTCACCAATGCGGAGGGCAATGTCTGCGAGATTGAGTGTCCCGATTTTCCCGTAAAGGATTCCGCAGGCGGCGAGGAAAAGGCTGGAGGAAATCAGGTTCAGGACCACGTACTTGACCGCCCCTTCCATTTGCGGGCGCTCTCCACCAAGGGTCATCAGGACAAAGGAACTGATCAGCATGACCTCAAACCAAACAAACATGTTGAAGATATCGCCCGTCAGGAAGGCCCCGCAGACGCCCATGAGCATGAAATGCAAAAACCCGTAGTAGCCATAGCGCTCGCGCCCCGCATCAATCTCCGCCAGCGAAAACACCACAACGGCCAGGCCAGTGATCGCCGTCACAAGGACCATGATGGAGGAGAGCATGTCGGCCACCAACGAAATCCCGAACGGCGCCTCCCAGTTCCCGACTCTGACAACCAGGATTCCACGATGCCAGACTTCGTTCACGAGCCAGAGCGCATTGCCAAGCAGGGCGACCATGCCGACCACGCTGATTCCGCGTTGCCAAGCCGGCACACGCCAGCAGGACAGGCAGGCCACGGCCGACACGAACGGGATCAGAATGGAAAGAGTAACCGGGTCCATCAGGCGTCGGTGCTTTTGAGGTCGTCGAGGTCGTCGCTTCCCACGGTTTTGTCAGCTCGCTGGACCATCACCAGCGTGAAGGCCAGCACGCCAAAGCTGATCACAATGGCTGTTAAAATGAGGGCCTGCGGCAAGGGATCAGCGCTTTGGGGTGGCAGCGCCGTTTCCCCGTAGGGCACAAAAGCGACCATCCCCCGGCTTAAACCCGCCGCCGTAAAAATCAGGAGGTTCACCGCCTGGCTCAGCACAGCGATTCCGAGAATCAGTTTCACCACACTGCGCCGCAGAAGCAGGTAGGCCGCCGCGGCATAAAGCGCTCCAATCGTGATGGCGAGCAAGAGTTCCATATCAGTTTTCCTCCTCCTTGGAATCGGGCTCGTGCTTTTGATTGCCCTCTTCCTCCAGTTCCTCGCCCAGACTGAACACGATCAGGCAACAAATGCCGCCAACCACAATGTAAACACCAACATCAAACCACAGTGGAGATCCCAATTTGCCCACAATCGGCAGCGGGGTTTTGTCCCACATGCCTGTCAGAAACGGCAGGCCGTCCATGAGACCCGGGAGCCCGCTCAGAAATGCGACAACGAGCCCGGCGGCGATGATGGTTCGTGGATCAAAAACAAGGAGCTTTCTGGCCGAGGCGACCCCGAAGGTGAGCGCTTGAAGCACGAATGCGCAGGAAGCGACCAGCCCGCCGGCAAAGCCCCCGCCCGGGAGATTGTGTCCCCGCAGCAAAAGAAACACGGAGAAAATAATCAACAACCCCGAGAGCAGACGGTTGGTGGCATTGAGGATGACGCTGTTCATGAGCGGTCTCCTTTGGCTTTGGTGGCGGGCCGGAGTTTGAGCATGGCAAAAACTCCCAACGCAGCGATGGCCAGCACGGTGATTTCCCCCAGCGTGTCGAGGGCGCGGAAGTCCACGAGGATCACATTCACGACATTGCGGCCGTGGGCCATCGGAAGACTGTTTTCACCCATATAGACAGAGATGGGCGGGGCCGAGGATTTGAAATGAAAGGCCACCAGCACCAGCACGGTCATCACGCCCCCAAAAATCAATGCCAGCACCGCATCCCGCAATCGGGTGGAGAGTTTGGAAAATTCTTTCAGCAAAGGAAGCCGTTGGAACGCCAGCACAAAAAGCACAAGGGTCAGCGTTTCCACAAGAATTTGCGTCATCGCAAGATCGGGAGCCCCGAAAAGAAAATAGAGAATCGCAACCCCCAATCCCACCACGCCAAGCGCCAGAATAGCCGCGAAGCGGGATTTGACAAAGCAGGCCATAAAGGCCGAAGCGATGATCAGGGCACAGACCGTGATCCCGAGCGCACTCGTGGGCACCATCCGGGAAAAATCCACGGTGATGTTATTTCGTGGAAGTAACCACACCAGCAGAAGGACCGTGAACCCGCCGACGGTCAGCACATAATTCCGCAGATAGCCATTCTGCAAAAATCGTGTCTGCCATTTTGCAAATCCCAACACGCCATCCAGAATCAGTTCATAAGCCCGCTCGGGTCCCAGCTTCCCAAGGAACGCATAGAGCGGCTTGGCGGCGCGGATGCGTGGAGCCACATGGTAAAGGCCGAGGCCTAAAACCACCGTGAGCACACTTAGCGCCAGAGCCACCGTCCATCCATGCCAGAGCTTGAGACCTGCTGTGAAGGTGGGATCACCCAGCACAGCACCCGCCGCGGGGCCAATCAGATGATTCCCGATCCAACCCGGAAAAAGCCCGAAAACAATAGCCAGAATTCCGAGAATCAGCGGCCCAATGGTCATGACCCATGGCGCTTCATGGGGTTTTTTGGGAGTGGGCTTGAGGGAACCAAAAAACGGTTTGAGCCCGGCCGTGGCCGCCAGGGCGACCATGCCCACACTCGCCGAGACCCCAAGGACCTCCCAGAATCCACGCGGTCCCGGAACATCCAACAGGGCTTTGTAAAAATACTCTTTGCTCACAAACCCCAAAAGCATGGGAATCCCCGCCATCGAAAGGGCCCCCACAAAGGCTGCAGCCGCCGTGAAGGGCATCAGCCTTCGCAACCCCCCAAGGTGATTCACATCCCGCGTGCCGGTCTCATGATCCACGCTGCCGATGGCCATAAACAACGCGGCTTTGTAAAGCGCATGTGCAAGCAGGTACGCCAGACACGCTTTCACGGCCAGCTCCGTGCCAAGCCCGAGCAGCATGGTCAAAGTGCCCAACACAGCCAGTGTCGTATAAGCCAGAATGCGCTTGGCATCGGTCTGACCCAGCGCAAGAAAAACACCGATCAGCATCGTCACCGCCCCAACCGGTGCCACCACCGATGTCCAGAGCGGACTTGGCGAAAGACAGGGATGCAGCCGTGCCAACAAAAACACCCCGGCTTTAACCATCGTCGCGGAATGCAGAAACGCACTCACCGGGGCGGGCGCTTCCATGGCGTTCGGCAACCAGAAATGAAACGGGAACTGAGCAGATTTCGTGAAGGCCCCCAAAAGCAACAGCACAAAAATGGCAGGGAACGCGGCTTCTGCTGCAATGGCACCTTCCGGCATGGCCAGCAGTTTCGAGATTTCGTACGTCCCGGTCACATGACCCAACATCAAAATCCCCGCCAGCATCGCCAGCCCCCCGGACCCGGTCACCAACAACGCTTGCAACGCCGCCTTCCGGGATTTTTCTTTTTCACAGTAATACCCGATCAACAAATAGGAACTGATGCTTGTGAGTTCCCAAAAAATGAAGAGCAGCACAAGATTGTCCGAGGCCACAATTCCCAGCATGGCCCCCAGAAATCCCAGCAAATAAAGGTAAAACCGCCCGAGGTCTTTTTTGCCATGAAGATACCCGCCCGCATACCACACGATGAAGGTGCCAATGCCGCTGATGACCAACAGAAACAACAGGCTCAGCCCATCCACAAAAAAACTGAGCTCAATCCCCAGCGAAGGAATCCAGTCCCATGACGCCTGAACACGACCACCCTCTGCCACGGTGGGCACCATCGACGCAAAGGCCACAAAGGCTCCCAGCGGAAACAATCCAAGCACCACGCCCGCCCGCGAGCCCAACACACGGTGAACCCCAGGAGCCAAAAAGGCCGCGCAGAAAATTGCCGCAATGCTTGTTGTGAGAAGTGTTCCCATGATGTGTCACGCCGTCTGTGGGACTTTCCCCTTTTCCGGCCCTACCAAGGTTTGCACCCAGCGCCGGTTGTCAAACAAAACCGGAAAAAATCATGCAGCGTAGTGCCAGATCCACCCCGCTACCGCGTCAAACAGCAATCAGCCTCTTTTTCACATTCCACTTTCCGCTTTTCTCCCAAGGTGGATCGCGATCTCCGAGCGCGATGACAAAAAGAGGTGGCACGCTAAAACGGAGCCAATGAGATAATTAGTTTTCGGAAGGTCTCTGGGGTATAACCCAAACCAACAGAGACATGAAACAGAAGAGAAGAAACCACAGTGCGGAGTTCAAGGCGCGGATTGCGCTTGAGGC
>JBGSPC010000062.1:0-7070 GCA_041738805.1 Terrimicrobiaceae bacterium
CTTGGTCATTGCCCGCAATGCACCGGTCCCAGCAGCGCTTCTTGAGCAAGCAGCGGCCTTTGAGACACCGATCTTCCGCACGCAGATGATCACCATGAAATTTATAAATGCGGCAACCATCGCTTTGGAATTCGACTTTGCCCCGTTTGCCACCGAATATGGAAGCATGGTTGACATCATGGGCATTGGAACCCTCATTCGTGGAGCAAGCGGCATCGGTAAGTCCGAGTGCGTGCTTTCCCTGATCGAACGTGGCTACAGCCTTGTGAGCGATGACATCACCAAGGTCCGCTCGGTCGAGGGGCGCGAATTGATTGGCACCTCCGCAGACATCACACGGTTTCACATGGAAGTGCGGGGCATTGGCATCATCAATATCGCCTCCATCTTTGGGGTCGGCAGCGTGCGCACGGAAAAGAAGCTGGATTTTGTCGTCACTCTCAAGGATTGGGAGGAAATGGAGGACGTGGATCGCATTGGCCTTGATAATGACACCTATAATGTCTTGGGGATCAAGGTTCCCCATGTCACTATTCCCGTGAGGACCGGACGGGACCTTGGACGATTGGTTGAAGTCGCAGCGCTTGACCAAAAGCTCAAAAGCATGGGAGAAAACTCTGCACAGGAATTTAATCAACGACTTTTACAAATGTTAAGCGAACGACGCGTACGGTGATGGGACTTCTCTCTCGAAAAAAAACGAGCGGTGACGTTCTTAAGTGTGAAAAAGAAATTGTGATTCAAAATCGCAACGGCCTCCATGCCAGGCCGGCTGCGATGTTTGTCAAAATTTCCAGCCGTTATCGCGCCGAGGTCTGGGTCGAAAAAGATGGAGAGCGTGTCAATGGCAAGAGCATCATGGGACTGATGATGCTTGCTGCCGGGCGAGGCTCAAAACTCCAGGTCATCGCCGAGGGCTCGGACGCGGACAAGGTCGTTGCCGAACTTTCGAACCTCGTTGAGACCCGGTTCGGGGAGGAATAGATCAATCTCCGGGGCGGGATGGCGGGTCTGAGCAAAATGACAGGGCCATGAATCCTCCGGGTCAGCCTTCCTCCGGAATTGTTTGTCCTGCCAGCGCCGCCCGCGGCTTGCGCGCTAAAAATGGTTTTGTGTTTCTGGATTCCTCCCTGGCCGGAACGGGTGCGCAATCCTTTCTCGGGGCAGAGCCGGAGCTCGTGATGACTGGCGGGCCGGAGGACTGGTCGGGGTTCGAAGAAGCCCTCGACCAACGAAGCCGCTCCGACTCCATGCCTTTTGGTGCTGCGGTGGGGTGGGTGGGGTTTGATGGAAGGTTCTGCTTCGGGTTTTTTGATCGCCTTCATGTTTTTGATCATGACACGGGGCAGTGGGCTGGAGAACCCCCCCGGGGTGCAAAAAAATCCGAACCTGCATCTGCCGCTCTCCCGGAGTTTCTCGTTGGCACGTTGCCATCGGATTTTATGGCTGCCGTCGCCCGGGCAAAAAACTACATCGCGGCCGGGGACATCTATCAGGTCTGCCTCTCCCACGCTTTTCGATGCGAGTTTTCAGGAGATGCTTATCCGTATTATGAGGCACTGCGCCAGGTTTCCCCGGCACCTTATTCGGCCTTTTTGCATTTGGGAGACACCCAGATCGCCTCGGCTTCCCCTGAGTGCTTTCTGCATATGCGTCAGCGTGACATTCTGACCAGGCCCATCAAAGGCACGCGCCGCCGGGAACTGGATCCCGGCCGGGATGCGCTGGCGGTCAGGGAGCTCCTTTCCTCCGCCAAAGAAGCTGCCGAGTTGATCATGATCACGGACCTGGAACGCAATGACCTTGGCCAGGTGTGCGAGTTCGGGAGTGTGCATGTCACGGACCTCCTCAAGCTTGAAAAATTCCGTCAGGTGCACCATCTGCTCTCCAGCATCCGCGGCACCCTGAGACCCGAAATCTCCCACCCTGCCGCCCTCCAGGCATGTTTCCCAGGGGGCTCCATCTCGGGAGCGCCCAAAAAGCGGGCTCTCGAAATCATCCGGGAATTGGAGCCATGGTCGCGGGGGATTTACACGGGAGCCATCGGATATTTCGGATATCACGGAGAAAGCCAGTTTTCCATTGCCATCCGGACGGCCGTTTTTCGTGATGGATTCGGGGAGATGGGCATGGGTGCCGGGATCGTTGCCGATTCGCTGCCGGAAAACGAATGGCAGGAGACCCTCGACAAAGCGGCCGGCCTGATCGCAGCCTCCCAAATTGGGCGTTGATTTTCCATCAGGAGAAGGGCATTCTCGTATTTTCCACGATGAGCTCCACACCCACCGCATCCAACACCCTCGACCAACTCAAAAGCTTCACAACGGTTGTTGCAGACACGGGCGATTTTGAATCAATCAAAAAATACTCTCCCCAGGATGCCACAACCAATCCAACGCTGATTTATAAAGCGGTTGGTCAGGACGAATACAAACCCCTTCTGGAGCAGGCCATCGCCGACAATCGTAGCTCCACACTCAGCGGGGGAGACCTCCACAAAAAAATCATCGATGACCTCCTTGTGGCTTTTGGCCGCAAAATTTTGGACATTGTTCCCGGTCGTGTCTCCACGGAAGTGGATGCCCGGTTGTCCTTTGACGCCGAAGCCACCGTGGAAAAAGCCCGTTACCTGATTGGTCTTTATGAAAAATTGGGAACCCCCCGCGAACGGGTTCTCATCAAAATTGCTTCCACCTGGGAAGGAGCTCAAGCGGCCGAGATCTGTGAGAAAGAAGGCATTCATTGCAATCTCACCCTCATGTTTTCCCTTCCCCAGGCCGTGGCGTGTGCCGAGGCCGGCGTGACCCTGATTTCGCCATTTGTCGGACGGATTTACGACTACTACAAAACCACAACAGGCAAAGAGTATGTGGGGGCCGAGGATCCCGGAGTGCAATCTGTCGGACGGATTTACACCTACTACAAAAAATTTGGTTACAAAACCCAGGTGATGGGTGCCAGCTTCCGCAATCTGGGAGAAATCATCGAACTCGCCGGTTGTGATCTGCTCACCATCAGCCCCGACCTCCTCGAAAAACTCCAACAGAGCAACACGGTCCTTGCCCGCAAACTCGACCCCGCTGCTGCCCTGACCAGCGACGTGGAACGGATCCCCAACACCGAAAAATCTTTCCGATGGCTTCTCAATGAAGATGCCATGGCCACGGACAAACTTGCTGACGGCATCCGCCGCTTTGCAGCAGACATCGTCAAACTCGAAGCCATCATTGCTTCCAACCTCTGATCACCATGCGTGCCATAATTGCCTCCGCCACCCTGCTCCTCCTCTCCTTGCCGGCCATAGCCCAAACGCCGGGCGAAATCGGTTCGCTTGCCGTGTTGCTCGGCAACGAGAACGTGCGCTCGACATTAGGTGTCACAAAATCCCAGGCATCCTCTCTGGATGCCATCCGCTCTCAATACCGGTCTTCAGCCAGAAACATCGTGGCTGCCGAAGTGAACAGCCCCGAAAGCCGCACCCAGGCCCAGCAAAAGCTGGATTCTCTCACCTCAGCCTCCAACAAGAGAGCGCTTGATGTTTTGACGCCGGCCCAGCAGAAAAAACTCAGCAAAGTTGAGCACAAGTTTTTGGGAGCCACTCTGCTTTACGCGGACTCCATTCAGCGCCGGGTTGGGCTGTCTTCCGGCCAGTCCGCTCAAATCGCGACGATCCGCAGCCAGGCGGAAAAGACGGTTGCAAAAATCAACCGCCTCTTTGAAGAAGGAAAGATCGGCCATCATGAGCGTCTGTCGGATTTGCGGGAGGATCGCATCGCCAGGGGGCAGGAGATCCTTTCCGTCCTCACGCCCGCACAGCGTGATGCTTTCTCTCAGTTGGGATTGTAACTTTGCTTTGGATCGACATTTTTCGGGATTTTGGGGCACCAGCGAAGGCTGCAGAGCCCATCGCTCGCTTGGTTGGTTGTGATCAATGAGCAAGGTCCCTAACACTATGTTGGAAGAAACTAAACGCCGCCGATCAGGAAACTGGGGGATCAAACCCCTGGTGGACTCCCTGATTGTTGGCCTGATCGTTTTTGCTTCGTTTTTGGGAAGTGCGTTTCTGGTTCACTCCACACTCCTCTCCCAGGTTGAGGCGCACCGTCACGCTTTTATCGAGTCCGCAGCCTGGAAGGCCGCCGCTTCGGCAAGCCGCTTCCTCTCCCCCGCTGGCACGATCGAACCGCAGGACTTGGATAGCGCCAAAAAGACATTCGCGGCTCTGCAGTCTGAAGGAAGTGCCATTCAAAGTCTCTCCTTGCTGGTTGGCGATAAGAACAAATTTGAATCTGTCATTCATATCAGTAAAAACGAAGCCGGGGCGGATCCCGCCGCCATCTCCTCGTTTGTTCCATCTCCTCAAGACCATCAGGAATCCGCGGTGGCTCTTGCCACCGGTGGCATTCGCATGGCTTATCCCAATTCCGACTCCACGGTGGCTTATGCCCCCGTTCCTTCCCGGGATGGATCCACTCAGGCGGTGGTTCGTGTTCAAGGTGAGCTCCCCTGGCTGACGCCGCTACTTTCAGACGGATCCTGCCTGGCGCAAGTCCTCGGCATCGCAGTTGCCATTGCGGGCCTCTCAGGATTCTTTGTCTTTCGCTCGAGCAAACGTCAGCAAGACTCATTTTATGAGCTTGCCGAGGCCGAAAGACGGCTGCGGGATGTGGCTGATGCGGCGGGCGGATTCATTTGGGAAGTGAATGCCGACGGCATCTACGTTCATGTCTCCGACAGGGTCATCCAGGTCACGGGATATACGTCTGCGGAACTCACCGGGCTTAGTCCCTTCGAAATCAATCCGCCCGAGGATTTGGAAGCTATTCGCAAAAAGTCGGACACCATCGTGGCCTCGGCTCTTCCCTTCCGCGATTTTGAGGAACGAATGATCAGGAAGGATGGCACGATGATCTGGGTCAGCGTCAATGGGGTGCCCGTGAAAGATGATGCTGGCAATCTTTTGGGGTACCGGGGAGCCACGGTGGACATCAGCGACCGCAAGCAGAATGAGGAAGATCTCATTCGGGAGAAGGAGGCCGCCCAATCAGCTGCCATCGCCAAAAACCAGTTTCTTGCCATGATGAGCCACGAAATCCGCACGCCCTTGAACAGCGTGATCGGATTTGCCGAAATTTTGGCGGAATCCAATCTGGATGAGGGGCAACGCAAACATCTGGACATGGTCCGCCGGAACGGCAATGCCCTTCTTGAGTTGATTGAGGACATTCTGGAGTTCTCACGGGCTGAGTCCGGCAAGTTGGTGCTCTCTCCAGAACCCACCAATGTGAGGGAATTCGTTCAGCGGGTCATGGATCTGCATCTGCCGGCGGCCGTGGAGAAAAATCTGGGAATGAAGCTGATCTTCGGAGACAACGTGCCGGAGTTTGTCAGCGTCGACCAAATGCGGCTCCGTCAGATTTTGCTGAATCTGATTGGAAACGCGGTGAAATTCACCGAGGTGGGAGGCGTGCAGATCCGTGTGGGGGGTGGCATCGTTCCGACAAACCCTGAAGAATTCACCCTTGAGGTCGTCATCGATGATACGGGAATCGGCATCCCTGAAGACAAAGCCGCTCTGCTTTTTCAACCTTTTTCCCAGGTTGACTCCTCCCACACCCGCCAGTTCGGTGGCACCGGTCTCGGACTGGCCATCAGCAAGAAGCTGGCGGCTCTGATGGACGGTTCAGTGGTCATGGAATCCTCTTCTCCGGAAGGCAGCCGGTTTGTGTTCCGCTGCGATTGTCCGGTGGTTGGCGAGCTTGGAAAGAAAACCGAGCCAATCGACCCGGCCCTGACTATCCCCCTCAGGGATCTGCGGGTGCTTGTCGCGGAGGACAGTTTTGCCAACAGCCAACTCCTGCAAATCCTGCTCAAATCCCTGGGTTGCAAATGTGAGATGGTGGAAAACGGGCTGGAAGCCGTGGAAACGCATGCCAGAACGCCCTTTGATATCATTCTGATGGACGTGCAGATGCCCATCATGGATGGCATCACCGCAACGGCAGAAATTCGTCGTCGGGAGGATTTCCATCATGTGAAACAGCAGGTCCAGATCATTGCCCTCACGGCCAACGCCATGGCCGGCGACCGTGAGCGGTGCTTAAGGGCAGGTATGAATGATTATCTGTCAAAACCCATCAGGAAGCCCAGCCTCCACAAAGCTCTTTATCGCGCGGCGTGCACCCTGAATCCCGAGAGCGCCCTAACCTCGGAAACCGCTTGATTATGGGCCGCACCGTAGGCCATGATCCGCAACCCGGAATGTCCAAGCCGTCAACATCTGTCAACGCGAACACGGAAAGACTTTGTCTTTGCGCGATCTTTCCATAATGGCGGCCAAGCAAACCATTTTGCTTGTTGATCGCGAGACGGATTTTCTCGAGTGGGCAAGCGGCCAGCTGAAAGAGGTGGCCACCAAAGTCATCACGGAAACGTCCGCAGATGCGGCCTATCGTGCTTTTTCAATGGAGAAGCCGGATCTGGTGATGACAGAAATGAATCTCCACCCTTTCTCCGGGATCGAGTTGCTGGCCCAGATCCGCAAGCATTCTCCGAATGCCATGGTCATTATCACCAGCGCCTTTGGAACGACGCAAAATGTGATTGAGGCCATGAAGATGGGGGCCTTCGATTTTGTGCGGAAAGAGCAACTGCCCTTCAACCTCAAGATTATTGCGGACTCCGCCCTCAAAGCCTCGGCGGAGTTAAAAGCAGCCAACACTTTCAAGCCAACACTCACCATTGAGCAACACCGGGATGATATTGTGGGTCAGTCCGATGCCATGCAGCAGGTGTTCAAGATGGTCGGACGTGTGGCTGCCAGTGATGCCCCGGTGATGGTCACCGGGGAAAGCGGTTCCGGGAAAGAACTGGTCGCACGGGCAATCCATAACTACAGCACACGCAGCACCCAAAGTTTTCTTGCCATCAATTGTGCGGCCATTCCGGAAAGCCTCCTTGAAAGCGAATTGTTCGGCCATGAGAAAGGGGCCTTCACCGGAGCCCACTCGCAACGGATCGGGCGCTTCGAGCAAAGTGACAATGGCACGCTGTTCCTCGACGAGATCGGA
>JBGSPC010000082.1:0-19655 GCA_041738805.1 Terrimicrobiaceae bacterium
CGCATGCTGTTCCGGCACTGCGTCGCGCTGGATTTGGCGAATTGCTCGGTCTGGTAATCCTCACGGGCGAAGGCTTTGATGACACGAATCCCGGCAAAACTTTCCTGCAAAATCACGGCCATCGCGCCTGCTTCGTTTTCCTCGGCGCGGCCGGCCTGACGCACCTTCTTCCCGAAGATGGCCACAGGGATAATACAAATCGGAAACAGGACAAGCGTCGTGAGACTGAATTTCCAATCGATCCAAACAAGCACCACCACCCCCGAGAGCACGGCAATGGGGTTTTTCACAATGTCTCCTGCGATCGTTGTCAGCGCATTTTGAGCCATCCGTGTGTCATTGACGACACGGGAAATCAAGCGCCCGGCTTTGGCTTTGTTAAAAAAATCCAGCGACTGGGAGACCAAATGAGAAAAAAGTTGAGTCCGGATATCGCGAAGCACCCGAAAGCTCACCCACGCCATACAGTAAGAATTCAAATAAACGCAGATCCCCCGGGCCACCATCACAGCGGGTATCAGCATCGTGATCCACAACACGGACTCGATCCCCTCTCCTCCCTCCTGCGAGGCGGCATTAAACATCGCCATCTGATCCAACTTGCCGCCGGGCAGGACCTTCTCGGCAACACTCTTAATGACAAGCGGGATCACGCCGCTCAAAACACCCGCCAAAACCCCGAAAAACAGCCCCAGCCCAAACCGCTTTTTGTAGGGTTTGAGATACGACGCCAATCGAAGGTAAGGTTTGTAAAAGCGCCTTACCAATTCGGGAAATGGGAGTTTCGGAGGAGGAGGCATAAAGGCTATTTCCCCACTTCTCCTTGGAGTTTGATGCTCCTGACCACAAAGGAAACTCCAGCAGGGCTGCTGGCGACCAAATAATCAAAATGACACATGTGACCCTTAAATTTGAGCCATCGTGGCTTGGTTGACAATAGCCATGTTTGATAGTGCCATGGTTGGGGTATGATTAAAAGTGGATGAGGTGGATCGGGCGCTCCGCCGCACCATGAGAAATCCCACGCGGCTCCGCCGTCATTGGATAGCCGGGTCGCATGGAAGCGAATCGCTGCATTTTTAAAGCGGGAACGGCGCACGATTTCCTGTGAGGACTCCCTGATCGCCGCCCAAGGTCTTGCGGGCGGTCATACCATTGCAACCAACAATACGGACCGTTTAGAAGTTCTCGCACCCCTGGGGCTGAGGGTCATCAACCCCTTGGTCTGAGAGCAGCTTCCAAAGGGACCGGGGAATCCAGCAAAAAATCTTTATGATTTTTTAACGGATTACGACTTCGGCTTAATTCACGGCCTGCGAAGACAGGCAGTAAGCTGGGGTCATGTCAGATTCCTCAAAAACGCCATCCTCGCTCTGGAGTGCGAACCTACTCTTTCCAGCTTTGGGCCTGTCGATTCGCAAGCTGGATCCTCGTCAACAGTTTCGTAATCCCGTGATGGCTGTTGTCTGGATTGGCGCTGCAGTCACCACACTATTCACGTTTCAGACTCCGACGCTCTTCAATATCCAAATCACCCTCTGGCTATGGTTCACGCTGATTTTTGCCAACTTTGCTGAGGCGGTGGCTGAAGGACGCGGCAAGGCGCAAGCTGATGCCCTGCGCAAGCTTCGCACAAAAACCACCGCAAGGAAGATCGGGTCCAATGGCACGGAATCTGTTGTGAATGCCGGGGAGTTGCGGCGGGGGGATCGTGTGGTCTGTGAAACCGGAGACGCAATACCCGCAGACGGGGATGTGGTCGAAGGCATTGCCACCGTGGATGAGTCAGCCATCACCGGGGAGTCCGCACCTGTCATTCGAGAAAGCGGTGGGGATCGTTGTGCCGTGACCGGTGGAACGAAAGTCATTAGCGATCGTGTGGTGATTTTGGTCACATCGGAGCCGGGAGACAGCTTCCTTGACCGCATGATCGGGATGGTGGAGTCATCCAAGAGACAGGCCACGCCGAATGAAAAGGCCCTCAATCTGTTGTTGATTGCCTTAACCGCCGTGTTTCTGATTGTGACATTCACCCTTCCGCCTTTTGTGGATTTTGGACTTCGGCAAGCGGGGGGGGATGGTTCGGGAAACATTCCTCTGCCTGTTCTTGTTGCCCTTTTGGTGTGTCTGATTCCCACAACGATCGGGGCCTTGATCAGCGCGATTGGAATCAGTGGCATTGATCGTCTGACCCGGCGCAATGTTTTGGCCATGAGTGGCAGAGCTGTTGAGGCGGCAGGTGATATTGATGTTCTGCTCCTGGACAAAACCGGCACAATCACGCTCGGCAACCGGGAAGCGGTGGCCTTCCGTCCAACACCGGGTGTCAAAGAATTGACCTTGGCCGAGGCGGCCCAGATCGCCTCCCTGGCTGATGAAACTCCCGAGGGCCGGTCCGTGGTTGTTTTGGCCAAACGTTTGCACAATCTGCGTGCCAGGGAGGTCGCAGAACCTCAAGCGGTGTCGGTCCCATTCACGGCCCAAACCCGGATGAGTGGCGTTGATTTTCTTACGGATGGCCAACCCGTGCAGCGTGTCCGCAAAGGCTCGACCGAAGCGATTGCGGCCTGGGTGAAGGGCCAGGGAGGCGAGTTGCCAGCGGAAGTGAAATCCGTCAGCGATGAGATCGCCAAACGGGGCGGGACCCCACTGGCAGTTGCCCAGGGAGCGGAAGTGCTCGGAGTGATCGAGCTTAAGGACATCGTCAAAGGCGGGATCAAAGAACGGTTCGCACAGCTCCGACGCATGGGCATCCGCACGATCATGGTCACCGGTGACAACCCCCGCACCGCCGCAGCCATTGCCGCTGAAGCGGGTGTTGACGACTTTATGGCCGAGGCCAAGCCGGAAGACAAATTGCAACGCATCCGGGATGAACAAGCCGCTGGCCACCTCGTAGCCATGACCGGTGACGGCACGAATGATGCCCCCGCCCTGGCACAAGCGGATGTGGGCGTGGCAATGAACACGGGAACCCAGGCCGCACGGGAAGCCGGCAACATGGTGGACCTGGATTCCAACCCAACCAAGCTCATTGAAGTGGTCGAGATCGGAAAACAATTGCTCATCACTCGCGGGGCGCTGACGACCTTCAGTCTGGCAAATGATGTCGCAAAATATTTTGCCATTCTCCCTGCCATTTTTATTGGACTCTATGCCGCCACCCCGGGAGTCGAAGGTCCTCTTGCCCGACTGAACTTGATGGGTCTCTCAAGTCCCGAGTCCGCGATTCTGAGCGCAGTGATTTTCAACGCCCTAATCATCATTTCCTTGATCCCCCTGGCCCTGAAGGGAGTCCAGTATCCTCCGATGTCCGCCGCCGCCATGCTTCGCCGCAACCTGTTCATTTACGGCCTCGGAGGGCTGATCGCTCCTTTCCTCGGCATCAAAATGATTGATGTCCTTCTGACCACCCTTCACTTGGCCTGACACATTTATGACCACCCTACTCACCATTCTCCTTGTCGTCGGCGGCTCAGCTGTCATCGCCTGGCCCCTGGGCCTCTACTTAACGTGGGCTATGCAAAATGGCAAAACTCCTGTTTCCAAAGACCTGAAATCTCAAACGTGGACCCAGTATGTGATGTCGATGGCCGTCTTCAATGGGCTAATGTTTGCGTTATGTTTCGGGGTTCTGATCACGCAGCAATTCCTGCCCTTAAATCCTGACTCAAGGGGACCCTTGACCTGGGATCTGGTGTTTAACACGGCGGCTTCATTCACCACAAATACCAACCTCCAGCATTACTCCGGTGAGGCGCAGATGACTTACTTCAGTCAAATTTTTGCTTTGATGTGGTTGCAGTTTGTCTCCGCCGCCACGGGCATTGCCTGCTTGGCGGCTTTGGCCAGAGGGCTTTCGAGCCGAGGAAATGGCTTCGGGAATTTCTTCCTCGATCTTCAACGTGCGACGTTTCTTTTCCTGCTGCCTTTGGCTTTGTTGGTGGCGGTGGTGTATGCGCTTGGAGGCATGCCGATGACGCTTTCCGGCTCAGCGACGGCGACCACGTTGGAGGGTGCCGTTCAAACCATCGCCCGCGGGCCCGTCGCAGCGTTTGTGGCAATCAAACAACTAGGTACCAATGGTGGGGGGTTCTTTGGTCCCAACTCCACCCATCCTTTTGAGAACCCTTCCTTCTTCACGAATGTGGTGTCCATGTTTGCCATCGTCGTCATTCCCATGGCCTGCGTTTGGATGTTCGGACGGATTCTTGGCCACCTTCGCCATGCAGCCGTTATTTTTGGGGTGATGCTCGTCCTTGTTGTGGGCAAAATTGCCTGGTCGGTTTATTTCGAATCAGCACCCACCGCCGCCTTTGACGGTCTGCCTGTGGAGCAGATGGTGGGCAATCTTGAGGGCAAAGAACTCCGGCTGGGAGCCGTCACGGGACCGCTTTGGGCGGCTCTGACCACCAGCACAAGCAATGGATCTGTTGGGTCCATGCATAACAGCCTCAACCCTCTCACCGGGCTTGCACCACTCACAGGCATGTGGCTGAACGAAACATTCGGTGGCGTGGGAGTGGGCATGATTAACATGTTTATCTATATCGTGGTCGCCGTGTTTTTGGCGGGGATGATGATTGGACGCACTCCGGAATACATGGGTAAACGTGTCGAATCGCGTGAGATGCTTTTGGCGGCGATTTGTTTGCTTGCGCATCCCTTGCTAATCCTTGGCGGAACGGCATTGTTTGCTTCCACTCCATGGGGACTTGAGACGATCAAAAATGCTGGCCCGCGTGGATTCACCGAGATTCTGTATGAATTCTCTTCAGCCGCTGCCAATAATGGATCCGGTTACGAGGGGCTGGGGGATAACACCGTTCCGTGGAATGTGGCAACCGGGATCGTCATGTTGATTGCCCGCTATTTGCCCATCCTTCTTCCTTTGGCCATCGTGGGGTCTCTCGCAGCCAAACGTCCAATTGCTGAGACCGTCGGCACCCTTCGCACCGATAATGCCACCTTTGGTGTGATGTTGCTTGCCGTGATCGTTCTGTTGGGGGCACTGACGTTTCTTCCCGCTGCAATTCTTGGTCCGGTCGTTGAACATCTCCTCGTCGTTACAAAATGAAAAACCTCATCACCTCGTTCAAACTTGTTGCCCTCACGCTGCTGGTCTGCTGTGTGGCCTATCCCTTAACGGTTCTTGCCTTCGCTCAGGCCATCACCCCAAACTCCGCAGATGGAAGCCTGCTCACAAACGCTGATGGCGAGGTCATCGGAAGCCGGTTGATTGCGCAAAGCTTTGTTTCGCCACGCTATTTTTGGCCGAGGCCGTCCGCTGCTGATTACAATGCCCAAGGTGCAGGAGGGAGCAACTTGTCTCCCAGCAGTCCTGCTCTGACAGAACGTGCCAAAGCACTTGTGTCCGCTTTTGGTGCATCGGCAGAAAGACCATTGCCCGCCGATCTGGTGACAGCCTCAGGCGCCGGTCTGGATCCCCACATTTCCGAGGCTGCAGCCCTGTACCAGGTGGCACGGGTGGCGGCTGCCCGGGGGTGGACTGAGGAAAAAGTCGAGGCCCTCGTTGAAGCTCAGGCCGTGAGGATCGGTGGTGCCCTTGTGCCGGATAAAATCGTTCCCGTTCTTGCCCTGAACATTGCGTTGGACCAAGCAGAGGACGTGCGGCAAACCAATCCTTGAAACGACATGACAGTTTTGCGGGAGAGTGATATCTCATCGAAAGGCTTTGGGTGAGATTCCAAGCCGAAGCAGTCCTATGAATCCCGACGACCCAGAACGCAGACCGGAGGACTATCTGGAAGTCGCCAAATCCGGCGTTCGTTCCCCACGCGGGAGTCTGCGGGTTTATCTGGGCATGTGTCCGGGCGTTGGAAAAACTTTCGCCATGCTGGAGGATGCCCGGAGATTACGAAGTGAGGGAGCCTCACTTCTCGTGGGCGTTGTGGAAACGCATGGGCGCGCTGACACCGAGGCGGTGATGGCGGGGCTTCCTGTGTTGGCCAGAAAGCTATTGACCCACCGGGGAACTGAACTCCCGGAATTTGATCTCGATGAAGCTCTTCGGCTCAGGCCGGAGCTGGTCTTGGTGGATGAATTGGCGCACACAAATGCCCCGACCAGTCGGCACCCGAAACGCTGGCAGGATGTTCAGGAGTTGTTGGATGCCGGGATCAATGTGTGGACCACGCTGAATATTCAGCATGTGGAGAGCCTCCGGGATGCCGTCATGCGGATCACGGGCATTCGGGTCCATGAGACAGTGCCGGATACTTTTTTGGAAAACGCTGCCGAAATTCGGGTGGTTGATATCACTCCCGAGCAGCTTCGAGCCAGGCTGGAGTCCGGGAAAGTTTATCTCGGGGAGAGGGCCGGTGTGGCGGCTGACCACTTTTTCCGCGAAGGAAATCTGCGGGCCCTCCGCGAGATGGCCCTTAGGTTCACCACGCAAAAAGTGGATGCTGAGAAACGCGAATTCATGCGCCGGAATCTCATTCCCGGCCCTTGGAGAACCAGTGAGCGGTTTCTTGTGGCCGTGGGACCGAGCCCCCACTCCGGGAGGCTGGTCCGGATCGCCTGTCGGTTGGCTCAAGCCCAGGATGCAGGGTGGCTCGGTGTTTATGTCGATTCCGGGGAGGTTTTGAGTGTGGAGGCCGGCGGCAGGCTGGCTGAGAATCTGGCTTTGGTGAGAGCTCTTGGCGGCGAGGTGATTTCGCTTCCGGCGGAGGACACAGCAGCCGCATTGCTTGAGGTAGCACGGCGGGAGAACATCACACAGATCATTGCGGGAAAAGCGCTGCATCTTTCCTGGTGGTCGAGGCTTTCAGGCACAGGGATCTCGGAACGATTGCAGCGGGACAGCGGCGATATTGATATTCTCCTTGTTCATCCGGGAGAAACCACCGTGCAGGAGCAGAAGGCGGTGACAGCGGGCAAAAACTATTCCCGGGCCCGTGAATGGGGACTGGTTCTCGGGGCGCTCGCAGGCGTTTCTCTTATTGGTCTGCTGCTTGAGGGCTTCATTGGCTACCGATCCGTGGCCCTGCTCTATCTTCTTTGTGCTGCCATGGCTGGCCTCGTGATTTCCCGTATTGCCGTCATCGTGCTGGCCATTGCGGGAAGCATCGCATGGAACTTTCTGTTCACCCAACCGCGACTGAGCTTTAACATGCTGAATGCCGAGGATGTCGTGTTACTGTTCACCTCTCTTGTGGTCGCAATCGTCATCGGCCATTTGACCAATCGCCTCCGTCATCGGGAACTCGCGTCCCGGAAAGCAGAGGAGCGGGCGAGGGCCCTGTATCAACTCACACGAGTCACCTCGGCAAGCATCTCGTTGGAGCAGGGCGTCCGCTCAGCATTGGCACAGGTCGAACAGGTCTTTTCTGCTCAAGCCACGCTCTTGGGTCTCTCAAACTCCGGAAATCTTGAAATCCTTGGAGGCCCTCCCATGGATAAAAAAGAGGAGTCCGTGTGTCAGTGGGCGTTGGAGCACTCGCAACCTGCCGGTCGATTCACAGACACCCTCCCTCAAGCTGCCATCATGGCACTGCCCCTGTCCGTCAATGGACAGATCACCTCTGTTCTTGCCGTGAAGCCCACCAACGATCAACTCGCCTCCCCTCTGCTGCGCGATTTGTTGGAAACTTTTGCGGCCCATTTCAGCGTTATGCTGGAAAAGGAAGAATACCAACGATCGTCCCGGGAATCTGTCTTGCGGGAACGGGCCGGAGAATTCCAAAGCGCTCTGCTCGATCATGTCTCCCACGAAATCAAAACCCCGGTGGCCGTTATTCAAGGCGCTTCCGACCACCTGCTTGCCACAAATCTTCCTCCCGCGGCCCGCCCCCTTGTTGAGGAACTCCGTCAGGCCGCAAAAAGATTGAATCGTGTCTTAACCCAGTTGGTGGCCCTCACACGCGCCGAGGCCGGTCTGATTGAAGCGCGGATCGAAGTCTGCGATGCCTTTGATTTGATGCGGGAAGTGGCTGAAAATGCGGGGAGTGATCGCGTCGTGGTTGAAGAATGCGATTTAACATTCCGTACGGATGCCGCCATCTTTGAGACCATTTTTTCCAACCTACTCCAAAACGCCCTGCAACATGGAAGCGGGCCAGTGCATGTGGCGGCCAATGAAGAGAACAACCAAATCCGTTTTCTGGTGACAAATCAGGGGCCTCCCATCCCCGAGGCTGATCAAGCCGTGATTTTTGAGCGCTTTCAGAGGGGCAAAAATTCCAGAGCGGGTGGCATGGGCCTTGGTTTGCCCATCGCCAAAAAATTTGCTGCGCTTTTGGAGGGAGAGGTTCTCCTTTCGAGTTCCGATTCCCGGGAAACACGGTTTGAATTACGGCTCCCTCAACACTGACCATGCAAAATCCAGACAAAGTCCTTGTGATCGATGATGAGATTCAGATTCGTCGCCTCCTGCGGCTGACCCTTGAAACAGCAGGCTGGAAGGTGGGCGAGGCGGAAACCGGAGCAGCGGGTTTGTCCGAAGCCGCTTACTTTCGTCCGGATTGTGTGATTTTGGATCTTGGGCTGCCCGATCTTCCCGGGATGGAAGTCCTGAAACGTCTGCGGGAGTGGAGTCAAACACCGGTGCTGATTCTATCGGTTCATGATGACCCCCTCGACAAAGTGCAGGCCCTGGAGGCGGGGGCCGATGACTATGTCACCAAGCCTTTCGACGCCGCCGAGTTGGTCGCACGCTGCCGGGCCATCATGCGCCGCCGAGAGATACGTGAGGAAAATCCGGTTTTTGAGGCAGGGTCGCTGACCATTGATTTTGCAGCGCGCTCGGTCAACGTGAAAGGGCAGGTCGTGGATTTCACGGCCACCGAATACGCCCTGCTCCGATTGCTGGCCTTGAATGCAGGCCGTGTCATGACTCACTCACAGATTCTGCGTCAGATTTGGGGCCCCAAGGCTGAAGAACAGCGTCAGTATCTGAGAGTTTATATTGCCGCCATCCGGCGCAAGGCCGGAGATTCCCTCAACATCAAAACGGAATCAGGAATCGGATATCGTCTGGTGGGGTGATGCAGATCTGCCGACGGCAGCAGCGCGAAGCAATTTCCGCCCTGATGTTGCCCGCATATTTTCACATACCCCTTTCACGCAATCTCATTATACTCCGAAAAATTTCGTATGAGCCTGGTAAAATCCAAACAGCGAGTCGCGGACCATGGGGAGGTATTCACCCCCTCATGGATGGTGGAGGCAATGCTCGATCTGGTGAGGGGCGAGACCGAGCGCATCGATTCGCGTTTTTTGGAGCCGGCCTGTGGCAGTGGCAACTTTCTCGTGCGGATTCTTCAACGCAAACTTGCTGCGGTGGAGATCAAATACGGGAAGTCCGCTTTTGAGCGGCAACAATACGCGCTGCTCGCCCTGATGAGCCTTTACGGCATCGAGCTTCTGCAAGACAACATCTCGGAGTGCCGCGCAAATCTCCTCGAAATCTTTGCCGAATACCTGCACATCGATCCCTCATCTGACATCTATCGCGCCGCTTTCCATGTGCTTTCCCAAAATCTGATCCATGGCGACGCGCTCACCATGCGCACCCACGCCGGTGAACCTATCACCTTTGCCGAATGGGGCTACCTTGGGAAAGGCAAGTTCCAGCGCCGCGACTTCCGCTTTGACAACCTCACACAGTCATCAGCATATAGTGCCCAGGACTCTCTCTTTGCCAATGTCGGCAGGCATGAAATCTTCACCCCTTCCAAAACCTATCTGCCGATGACCATGGGAGAACTTGCCGCCCTCTGAGCAACCATGAGCAGCCAATCCAGTTTTTCTTTGCAAGGGCGCAACCCGGATGTCCTCACCTGCATAGCCAATCTCTCCAACGACGAGGTCTTCACCCCGCCTGATTTCGCCAACCAGATGCTCGACACGCTGACGGTAGCCTGGGCCGCCAACCACAAGGGCGCGAATCTCTGGGCCGACAAAAAGGTTCGATTCCTCGACCCCTGCACTAAATCCGGAGTCTTCCTCAGGGAAATCACCCGCCGCCTGAATCAGGGCCTGGAAAAGAAAATCCCCGATCTGCAAAAGCGCGTGGATCACATCCTAACCAAACAGGTCTTCGGGATCGGTATCACTCGCATCACCAGCCTGCTGGCCCGCCGAAGTCTCTACTGTTCCAAACACGCCCAAGGCACACACTCCATCACCCGTGGGTTTCCCGCCGATGAAGGGAATATCTGGTTTAAGCGCATGGAGCACACATGGCAACATGGCAAGTGCAAGTTCTGTGGCGCAGGACAATCTGTATTTGATCGGGCGGAAGGTCTTGAAAACCATGCCTACGCCTTCATTCACACCGATAACATCAAAGCTCGGCTCACCGAGCTATTTGGAGAAACTATGCAATTCGACGTCATTATTGGAAATCCTCCGTATCAGTTGGCAAGCGACGGGGGAACGCGAGACGTGCCAATCTATCAACACTTTATCGAACAGGCGAAGACACTTGATCCTCGATTTCTCTCGATGGTTATTCCCTCACGATGGATGGCCTCAGGCCTCGGTCTTAGCGAGTTCCGTCAAGCAATGCTCTCTGATCAACGCATTCGCGAACTTGTTGATTACCCAGCGGCAAACGACGTATTCCCCGGGGTTGAGGTCAAGGCAGGGGTCTGTTATTTTCTTTGGGATGCATCGCATCAAGGCGACTGCAACGTGACCACAATTCGGGGGGCTGAAATCGTTGGACCGATTCAGCGAAATCTGGGCGAGTACGATGTCTTCGTCCGGGATGGCCGGGCTGTTTCGATTCTCCACAAGGTGCTTAAAAAGGGGGAAACCTCCATCAACACTATCCTCGCGCGTGATAAAGAATTCGGCTGGACATCCAACTTTGACGGTTTTCATGCCAAACAACGCCCCGGTGATATTCCACTTTTCTACATCCGCAAAATGAAGCGAGATGTTGGATTTATTGAGAGGGGTGCGGTCAATAAGAGCTCTCACCTAGTTGATACATGGAAGGTACTCGTGCCGCAGGCGTTTAACGGTGGAGACGGTCTACCGCATCAAATTCTGGGTAAACCCTTGCTTGCCCCAAAGCCATCGGTATGCACTCAGTCATTTCTATTTTTCCATGTTGGCTCGCGCAAGGAGGCGAATAGTATTCAGTCATATTACACGACTCGTTTTTTCAGATTCATGGTATCGATTCGAAAGATTACCCAGCATGCGACGCACTCCACGTATACGTGGGTTCCAATGCAAAAATGGGATCAAACCTGGACAGATGAAGCTCTATTTTCAAAATATGGCATCACTCGAAAGGAGCAAGAATACATCGAGTCTCAAGTCAGAGAGATGAGTTTTGACGATGGTGATGATGACTAAGCCCACCGACAAAGACAGTCCCGCGCCCAAACCGGACGCGCTTTTCGACCGTGTCGCTTCCATCCTCGAGCAGGCACGCGGCAACGTTGTTCGCGCTGTGAACTCCAATATGGTGATCGCCTACTGGCTGATTGGGCGGGAAATCGTGGAGGAAGTCCAAGGGGGCGAGGAGCGGGCGGCTTACGGAAAAAAGGTGGTCGAGGAGCTTTCGGCGCGCCTGACCGAGAGATATGGGAAAGGGTTTTCGAATGAGAAACTTCAGTTCATCAGGAGGTTCTATCTCGTTTACCGTGAACGTTTTGAAATTTCGTTCCCATTGGGAACAGAATTGGGCGTGACGCAGTTTCCAGTCCCCGTGAGTGGAGAATCTGCACTCCCCATTACCGAGATTCCGTTCCCGTTGGGAACAAAATCTGACGAGACGCAAAAAAGCCGCCCGCCGGGTGACCAATCACCATCCGGCTTCTCCCCGCGCCTCACATGGTCGCACTACCGCGCCCTGATGCGTGCGGAGACTATCGAAGCCCGGGATTTCTACGAGCGCGAGGCGATTGAAGGCGGCTGGGACAAGCGGACTTTGGAGCGGCAAATCCAGTCGTTTTACTACGAGCGAATGCTCAAAAGCCGCAAGCCCGAGAAGATGCTGGCGGATGGCCGGAAGTTGACCCTTCCCGCCAGCGCGCCCGTCGATGCCCTGAAAAACCCCTATGTTCTGGAGTTTCTAGGCCTGCCGGATGTCGCGGAATTCCACGAGTCGCATTTGGAGCGGGCGATCATATCGCACCTGCAGCGGTTCCTTCTGGAACTGGGCAATGGGTTCGCCTTTGTGGCGCGACAAAAGCACATCCGCATTGAGGAGCAGGATCGCTATATCGATCTGGTTTTTTATCACTGCCGCCTGAAATTTTACCTTCTCATTGACCTGAAAGTTGGTGAGTTGGAGCATGGTGATGTTGGTCAAATGGATGGTTATGTCCGCATGTTTGAAGGGCTCTTCACGGCAGCGGATGACAATCCAACAATCGGCCTGATCCTTTGCAGCGAGAAGAACGAAACAGTTGCCCGTTACTCGGTTCTCAACGATCGGAAACAAATCTTTGCTTCCAAATATATGCTTTGCCTGCCGACAGAGGAGCAACTTCGACTGGAGATCGAGAGGGAACGGCGACTTCTTGAGGACACCCTGAGTGAGCGCAATGATCCGTAAACCCGCCATCGAACAAATCCTTGCGCCCAAACCAGAAGCGCGCCCGCACATCTACGCCTATTCCATTGCGGACGCAGCGCACGAGGGACTTCTGAAGGTCGGTCAGACCACACGCAACGTGAAGCAGCGCGTGGCAGAGCAGCTTAAGACGGCAAAAATCAAAAACTTCAAGATCGAGCTGGACGAACCCGCGGAGCGTGAGGACGGCTCGATTTTCTCCGATCATGAGGTGCGTGCGGCACTCGCGAAGAAGGGGCACAAGAAAGCTGAACTCGAATGGATGTGCTGCACGGTCAAGGACGTGAAAACTGTCCTTGCCGAGTTGCGCACGGGCCTAAAATTTACCGGCACGCACCATGAGACTTTTGGCATGAGGCGAGAACAGTCCGATGCGGTGAAAAAAACTTTTGATTACTTTCACTCGATTTGGGCTGAGAACAAAAGATCCGTCCCTCGATTTCTTTGGAATGCGAAGATGCGTTTTGGCAAGACTTTCACCGCCTACCAATTGGCGAAAAAGCTCGGTGCCAAGCGTGTGCTTGTCGTGACCTTCAAGCCCGCAGTGGAAGACGCATGGCAAACCGACCTTGAGTCGCACGTGGACTTCAATGGCTGGCAATACCTTTCCCGCAATTCTGGCAGCGATCCAACCGAGGTCTCTGCCAAAAAACCGCTTGTGTATTTCGGTTCTTTCCAAGACCTGCTGGGCCGGGATGCCGTGGGGAACATTAAAGCCAAAAACGAGTGGCTCCACACCGTGAATTGGGACTTGGTTGTCTTCGATGAATACCATTTCGGGGCCTGGCGTGAGACGGCCAAAGAACTGTTTGAGGGCGAAGACGAGTCGGTCGCCAAGCGTGAGACGAAGCTGGAATATGCGGTTGGCTTGGAAGACGTGAACGAGGATCTCAGCGTTCTCTCATCCCGGGAGGCCGAGTTCCTACCCATCACCACCAAGGCCTACCTTTACCTCTCTGGCACGCCGTTCAAGGCTCTTGCCACGGGCGAGTTCATCGAGGAGCAGATCTTTAACTGGACCTACACCGATGAACAACGGGCCAAAGAGGAGTTCTCCAAAAGGCATCCTGCCAAGCGCAATCCCTATGGAGCACTTCCGCAAATGCGTCTGCTGACCTACCAAATGCCGGAGGAATTGGTGGCCATCGCCAACGCCGGTGAGTTTGATGAGTTCGATCTCAACGAGTTTTTTGCAGCTTTTGGTGAGGGGGTGATGGCGCAGTTCAAACATAAGGGTGAGGTGCAGAAATGGCTGGATATCATCCGGGGGGGGTATGCACCACGTGCGGTGGAGTATCTCAAGACCGGCACCCGCCCGCCATTTCCATATTCCGACGTTCGCCTATTGCCCTACCTCCAACACTCGTTCTGGTTCCTGCCCCATGTTGCGTCATGTCACGCCATGGCAAACCTACTATCGGAGAAGCAAAACATTTTCTGGCACGACTATACCCCAATTGTCGCTGCAGGGGCGTCGGCAGGCATTGGACTGGATGCCCTTCCACCCGTACGGAAAGCGATTGGCAGTGGATTTGACACCAAGACGATAACCCTCTCCTGCGGGAAACTCACCACCGGTGTCACGGTGCCGCAGTGGTCGTCTATTCTCATGCTGCGCAATCTGAAATCGCCCGAGTCCTACTTCCAAGCGGCCTTTCGCGTTCAGTCACCCTGGTCAATCAAAAACCCCAATGGCGACGATCCAAACGCGGAGGAAATCCTCAAGCCAGTTTGTTTTGTCTTCGATTTCGCACCCACTCGGGCGCTACGGCAACTCTCAGAATACGGCATCGGTCTCTCGCCCAACGAGCCTAACCCAGAAAGCGCGGTCAAGGACCTCGTGTCCTTTCTCCCCGTGCTGGCATATGACGGTGCAAATATGACGCAGATTGATGCGGGAGGTATTCTCGACATCGCAATGGCTGGAACCTCTGCCACCCTCCTTGCCCGCAAATGGGAAAGCGCACTACTCGTCAACGTCGATAACGACACCCTACGCCGCATACTCGACAACCCAGAAGCCATGGCCGCTGTAGGCCGAATTGAGGGCTGGCGCGCGCTCGGAGACAACATCATCGAGACCATCATAAACAAGAGCGAAAAGATCAAAGAGCTCAAAAAGAAGGCCACAAAAGAAGAACTCTCGAAAAAAGAAAAGAAGGAACTGACCGACGAGGAAAGAGAATTCAAGTCCAAGCGGAAACTCGTGCAAGATAAACTCATCAAATTTGCCACACGCATCCCGGCCTTCATGTACTTGACTGATTACCGTGAGAACACGCTCCAAGATGTGATCACGAAAATCGAGCCCGACCTGTTCGAGACAGTCACCGGTCTGACCGTGAAGGATTTTTATCTGCTTGTGCGGCTGAAAGTTTTCAACACCGAACAAATGAACCAAGCCGTCTTCGCCTTCCGGAGATATGAGGACGCCTCGCTGCGCTACACCGGCATCGAAAGTCACAGCGGACTGGCTCATTACGGCCTTTATGACACCGTTGTCGCAAAGGAGGAACCAAGCCAGTATTCCTGATGCCCTCATGCGGTCTCGACTCGCATTTTTCGCGGTGCTAGGTTCCTCGAAATGTCGGCCAAAAACCCAGCATTCCGGACCGAGCGCCGCGGGGAAACAACCATTGTTTTCTTGAGCGGGGTTCTGGATGCGGACGCCGTTTCGGGGAGTTGGGCCAAGGCGACCGCCCTGAACGACTCGCCGCTGAAGGTGGATGCGTCTGCCGTCGAATCCTGTGATGGCGCCGGGTTGGCGTTGCTTCATTTGCTGACGTCCCGCAAGCACGCCGGATTGAGCGGACTGAAGCCGGAAATCCAGAGGCTACTCGCTCCGTTTCAGGTCGAAGGCATGGAAGAACTCCCTCCGCCCATAAAACCCAAACGCATGGGGCCGATCGAAAACCTCGGGCAGCTTGCTTCGGTGTTTTTTGCGGATCTGGCGGAGATTGCGGCGTTCCTGGGAAAAACGGTGGCCACGTTTTTGGAATGCTGCCGAAGACCTTCTTTGATTCGCTGGACTGATCTTTGGG
The DNA here is from genome assembly GCA_041738805.1 of Terrimicrobiaceae bacterium. Lineage (GTDB taxonomy): Bacteria > Verrucomicrobiota > Verrucomicrobiia > Chthoniobacterales > Terrimicrobiaceae > JAJTZA01. The sequence goes on from JBGSPC010000082.1 coordinate 15,601, forward strand.
TGGTGGCAGAGCGGGCGGGGGTCAATGCCCTGCTTATTGTGGGGTTGATCTCATTTCTCACGGGGATGATTCTCGCGTTTCAAGCGGCGACGGCCTTGCGTCAGTTTGGCGTGGAAATTTTTGTGGTGAACCTTGTGTCTCTGGCGATGTTGCGGGAAATGGGGGTGATCATGACAGGTGTCGTCCTGGCCGGCCGCTCGGGATCCGCTTTTGCTGCGGAAATCGGGACGATGAAGATCAATGAGGAGGTCAGTGCTCTGGAGACGATGGGGCTCGACCCGGTGCGGTTTTTGGTCATTCCCCGCGTCCTGGCCGGCATCCTGATCATGCCCTTCCTGACGATTTATGCGGACATGATGGGGGTGGCAGGAGGGTTTTTGGTCATGCGTCTGGAGGGATACCCCCTGCCCGCACTCTGGAATCAGTTGGTTAATGCCGTCGCCGTCAATGACCTCCTAACAGGTTTGATCAAATCCTTTTTCTTCGGGTTTCTGGTGGCTGGAATTGGCTGCCTTCGCGGCCTGCAGACGCGATCCGGGCCGAGTGCTGTCGGGGAATCAACGACCCGCTCGGTGGTGAGTGGCATCTTTCTCATTGTTGTTGCTGACGCAATTTTTGCCGTGGTTTTCTACGTTTTGAAATTCTGATGAAAACCACACCCTCCGTTAAAGTGGAAAACCTGACTGCGGCGTATGGCTCTGCGGTGATCCTTAAAGACGTGAGTTTTGAGGTTAAACGCGGCGAGGTTTTTGTGGTGCTTGGGGGGTCAGGATGCGGAAAAAGCACGTTGCTAAAACAGATGATCGGACTGCTTTCTCCGGCAGTGGGAGAAATATTTATTGAAGGCGAGAACCTGAACAAATCCGCAGGGGCCGTGCGGTTGGCGGTCTTGCGCAAGTTCGGGGTGATGTTTCAATCGGGGGCGCTTTTTGGTTCAATGACACTTTCCGAGAATGTCGAGTTGGCCTTGGAAGAATTCACCCCTCTGCCAGGAGATGCCCGTCGGGAAATCGCGGCCATGAAACTGGAACTTGTGGGTCTGGGGGATGCCCTGCACCAGCTGCCCTCCGAGGTCAGCGGTGGCATGCAGAAGCGGGCCGCCATCGCCCGGGCAATGGCCATGGACCCGGGATTGCTTTTTCTTGATGAGCCCTCCGCCGGGCTGGATCCTGTGACCTCAGCGGATCTGGATGCCCTGATTTTGAGGTTGCGTGACAACGTGGGTGTGACATTTGTGGTTGTCACCCACGAATTGGCCAGTATTTATGCGATTGCGGACCGCGCTATCATGCTCGACAAAAGCACCAAAGGAATCATTGCCGAAGGTGCTCCCGCTGAATTAAGGGATCACTCTGAAAACCCCACTGTCCGAGCCTTTTTTCAACGAAAACCACAAACTTCATGAGCGCCCGACCCAACTATTTCCGTCTCGGGCTTTTTGTGATCCTGGGTTTTGCCATGATTATCGGAGCCCTTCTGGTTTTTGGGGGAGGCCAAATGTTCCGCCCCAAGGCCTACGCGGAAACCTATGTGAATGGCTCGGTGCAGGGCGTGGATATCGGTTCCGGCGTCAAATTCCGGGGTGTGCAAATCGGACGTGTGGTGGAAATCGATTTTGCCTTTAACCGCTATGACAAGGCCAATTTGGACCAGGCCCAGAATTACGTCGTGCTGGTGATGGAGATCGACAGGGAGGTCGCCCCGGGAATCTTTGATCCCAGCGCCAAAGAGGCCCTGGAAAAAAACATCGTGGAAGGCCTGAGGGTGAGGATCGAGCCCCAGGGGATCACTGGTCTGAACTACCTGGATTTCGGATACATCGATCCCAAGCGTTTTCCAGTGCTCTCGGTGTCATGGAAACCCGAAAATTTCTACATTCCTTATGCGCCTGGAGAGATCACCAACGTCCTGGACTCAATCAATAACATCATGCGCGAGGTGGAAAAATTCAATTTGCAGGGTTTTTCCGAGAATGCCGTCAGCCTGCTCGAAAATTTGAACAAGTCGGTTGTTGAAGCGCAGATTGGCGAGATCAGCACTCAGCTCAAAACCTTGCTTTCGGAATTCACCACAGCCATTGAGGCCGCCAACGTGGGCGCGGTGAGTGAAGACGCACAGAAACTTCTTACGGGTCTGGACGAAAGCAACACCAAGCTGGAAGCCCTCCTCACCGGATTGGCACGAAGCAATGCCAGCCTCGAAAAAATCCTGAAAAACATCGAGCCCTCAACCCGTCTGGATTCCTCCGAAATCCAGGCCATTGTCGCGAATTCAGCCGAAATCACCACCAATCTTCTCCAACTGAGCCAGGAGGTCAAAAAGCGTCCTTCCCTCTTGTTATGGGGCTCCCCCAAACCCGCAGAAACGGATAGCTCCGACAAGCCTGAGAAAATCCCAGCAACCCGTCCTGTGCCATCGGGCAACCCGGCCAGGCGCTAGGGCCTTTCGATTTGTTGGTTGGCTGAACGGGCACCTCGTGATCATAAATTCCAAATTCCCTGGGGCTTCATCCATCCTCCTATTCGTGAACCATGCGCCACCGCTTGGCTTGGATTTCCTATCTATCATCCAACTATGGTTTCACTTCGAGGATCAAGTTGAACGGTGTTTCCATCGCCGTGCGAATTCGAGAGAAACCAGCTTCATGAAACACGGCTTGAAGTCTCGAGACTCCCGCTTGGGCACCCAAAGCCAGCCCCACTTCTTCGGAGATGGAGTGAGCACAGCACAATGTGGTGGAGGCGGCATAATACATTTGTGACACCGGGTTGATATTTTCTTCAACCCGATCACGTGCCATGGGCTCAACAACCAGGAGTGACCCATCAGTTGCAAGCGCTTTTCGGGCTTGAACAGCTGCTCCAACTGGATCTCCCAGATCGTGAAGGCAATCGAAAAAACAGATCAGGTCCAGACCGCGTTCGATCAGTGTTTTCGCAGTTCCCTTCATAAAATGAACACGCGCGTCAACGCCGGCATGCCAGGCGTTTTCCCGAGCAGCCGCGAGAGATTCCTCGTGCGGATCGAGTCCGAGGAATCGGGAGTTTGGAAAGGATTCCGCCATGAGAACAGTGGAATGACCGTGGCCGCAACCGATGTCTGCAACCCTTGCTCCAGTGGCTAATTTTTCCACAACACCCTCCAGTGCAGGAAGCCACTCTGGCACAAGCTGCTTGCGGTACCCATTCCGATAAAATGCTGCGACTCCGCAGTAAAGCTTGCCATCATGTTCTCCCCACGAGATCCCTCCTCCCGTGCGGAAGGCTGTGATAGTTTTGTCGAGATCAAGCCACATGGAAGCAGGCACCTCCCAAGCCGGGGAAATAAAAGCCGGGCTGTTTCTATCCGCCAATACCAGAGCCTGCTCGGGAAGGAGTTCGTAGGTTTGGCTGCAGGAATGAAAAGCCAAATAGCCACCCGCGACCTGACTGTTTAACCACTCGCGAACATAACGCTCAGCGCATCCTGATCGTTTAGCGATCTCATGGGAACTCAAAGGTCCTACTCCAGCCATAACGTCATAAAGTCCGAGCTGCTGGCCAAGGCTAACCATCACGCCTGTGTAACCGGCAGCAAGATCTGTCATCGCGCGGTTGATGAATGCCGTGAGTTTGGACTCATCGATGGGTTTAGAAGCATTGATGGAGAGTTTTTCTGTTTTCATAAGGGGGCGATCATGCCATTTGATATTTTTATGCGTCAGAGGCATACTGGCCAAAGAACGGTCCATTTATGCCACTTGCGAAACATCCATCCCGGAAGCGTCTGCACATCAGCCTTGTTGCGATCCCTGAGGTAACGCTCTCCACTCTAACGGGGATTTACGATGTCTTTCAGGCCTTCTGCCTTTTGGGCACCATTGACCCCGAGGTGCCGCAGGAGTCCCCTTTCGAGGTAGAGATTGTCTCGCCAATCTTTGGGGTTCTGAACACGGCCAGTGGTCTGCCAATAACCACCCACCGTCAGCTGCATGAGGTGAAACGAACGCACATCATCATTGTGCCTTCTTTACTTCTGGAGCGGGCTGAGTGGAAATGCGGGAGATACCCCGAGCT